>JAUIFD010000163.1 GCA_030429485.1 Phycisphaerae bacterium
CCCCTCTGACTTCCCGGTCTCGATCAACACCTCACTCGGCGGGCCGGTCTACAGCCAGTACGCCGACGATCTCTACGGCATCGCGTGGATCCAGCGTCTGTCCGACTCCGACGCCGACGACACGCGCGAGATCTTCCAGATGACACGCGCGACGCGCCTGCCCGCACCTGCGCCAAACGGCGAAGACCTCGCAACCCCCATCTTCCAACTCGCCGCGGTTGATGGCTTCGTCGATGCGATCTCGGGAATGCTCGAGTTCCAGTTTGACCCGACCCAGAACCCCGACGGCGGGGCAATCCACGTCCTTCAGGGTTCAACATGGACCGCCCTACCCACCACTGTCGACTTCTCCAACAACGTCCTCATCGCGCCATTCGATTTCACCGGCGTCACCAGTTACCCGGGCGCCGTCGTGGCCGGTTTCGGGCGCTACATCCCTGCGCCATCTGGTGTCGCACTCGCCGCGTTGACGGGCGCACTCGCCGCGAGACGCCGCAGATAGACTCCGCGAATGCCGTGGATCGTCGTCCTTGTGATGGTCGTCGGCGGCCTGTTCCTGCTGTGGGCGGGCGTCACGGTCAAACCCCAGGCTCGCGGCAAGCGCGCCGCGTGCGCAGAGTGCTGGTATGACAACTCGGGCCTGCCGGATTCGAACTGTCCGGAGTGTGGCTTGACCGTCGTCGCGGACAGCTTGATTCGCCCCGGAGACGGGCGCCGCGCACGCGTCCATGCGGCGTCCCTTCCGGTCGGTGTGTTCGTCTTGGGCATCGGACTTTGGTGTTGTCTCCAGCCGCTCCTCTCGTTCGCGACCTACGGGGTGTTCTCCACCCGTGAGCACACCGCAGACTGGTACGCCGACATCCAGTCCTTCCGGTACGTTCGGGGCGAGCCCGCCTGGTCAGCTGCGGTCGAGAGAAGCACCGTGTGGCGAGGCGACGCGGATCGTGAGCGGCTGATCAGCGACCGCCTCGCAATAGTCTCCTGCGGCATCGACCCGTGGATCGTCGTGTTGATCGACCCCGAATCGGGCGAGTACGAGATCCGTTCCGGGCAGGGCACAACCCCAGCAAAGTCCCGCGCCTTCGTCGGGTACGTCGCGAAGAGCAAGATCGTCCGAAGCGGCCGCACCTTTGACGAGCGCGCTGCAATGGGGTTCATCGAGAGTATCGCGAACGAGGACGACGCGACCCCCTTCATTCCGATCGCTCGGGAGGCCGCGGAGCTATCACGCGCCGTTCATCTGATCATCGAAGGCGGGTCGGAAGTCGATCATGGCTTGATGATGGACGGTCGGGCGCTGAACACCTTCGTGCAAGGAAGCAGCACGAAGGCGCACTCTGCCCCGCCCGCCTGGCTTGACCGCGCATCAGGACTCATCGGCGTACTCGCGCTCGTGGCTGGCGCGGTGGTGCTAAAGGTCCTGCTCGACAGGCGCGCCGACGCGATCAACTCGCTGTAGGAACGTCCGCGAGCGTGCGTACCACTCCCGGCTCGCCACTCCCGAACCGTCGTACGTAATACGCCACATCCCGCCACGCGCCGAGCTTGTACCCCGTCGCGGGGAGCACGCCGGCGAGGTCCATGCCCATCGCCAGGTGCAAGCGTTCGCTCGCGTCGTTCGGGCGGGCGACGCCGCCGATGATCGTGCGATACCCCTGCGCCTCGAGGATGCGGAAGAGCTCGGCGTACAGGCGCGAGCCGAGGCGCTGTCCGCGGGCCACGGGCGCGAGATACACCGACACCTGCGCGGTCCACCGATACGCCTCGCGCGTATTCCATGCCGCGGCCTTCGCAAACCCCATCACCTCACCCGACTCCGAGACCCCACTGAGCCAGGGGTAGTGCGCCCCCGCCTTCTCCATAAGACGTCGCTGCTCCTGGGCGTTGGTCGGTGATTCACCAAAGTGCGCGTGTGAGTTCGCGATCGCCTCGTTGAGCACCGCAGCGATCGCCTCGGCATCCCCGGGCACGCTCGCGCGAATCGAGAACGGGTTTGGGGCGCCCGACATCAAGACACTCCTACACACGGAAGATCGAGCCGAGCTTCCGCCCGAGCAGGAGCGACGCTCCCGCGAGCGTCGTCGCGAGCAGCGCCATGCCCCACACGCCCATCGCGCTGGCGAGGTACATACCCACGCCCAGCGCCTCGCTGAACGCGAAGATCTGCTTCGTGATCGGGAAATGCTCCGCCTTCTGCGCGAGCAGCAGCGAATCCGACACCTCGAGCATCGAGAACGCGAACACCAACAAGCCGCCCGCGATCAGATTGGCGGCGATCAGCGGCACGATCACGCTCCGCACCGCGCGCACACGGGAAGCACCGAGGTTCATCGCCGCTTCCTCGAGTTCACCCGAGGTCTGCTCCAGGCCGGCAGCCGCCGAGCGCACGATGTACGGAAGCCTCCGCACCGCGTACGCGATCACCAGGAGCGGGAACGGGTTCGGATCGGTCCCCAGCACGCTGAACGCCCAACCGAGCGGATCGCCAGCGCGGAACGGCCATTCGAGCGTCATGGCGACATACCCAAACGCCATCACCAACCCCGGCACCGCGAGCGGCATCATGCACAGCGCGTCGAGCACGCCCCGTCCACGCACGCTCGTGCGCACAAGCAGGTACGCGATCACGATCCCGAGACCAATATCAATCACCATCGCCGACGCGGAGAGCCACAGACTCGTCGTGATCGAGCGGATCGCTGCGGGGTCTCCCAGCGCCGCGTCGTAATGCTCAAGCGTCAGGCTCTCCGGCACAACCGTCCCGTACCAACCGCCCGGCGGCGTGAGACTCACCGCGACCACACCAAGATGCGGCAGGATCGCAAGCAGCGACACAAGCCCAAACCCAGCCGTCACGAGCCAGGCACGCCCCGTCGAGAGCGAAAGCTCGCCGCCAGCCCGCGACGCCTTCGAGTACATCGCGTGCCCGCGACGACCGAAGATCGCCCGCCCGATGACGTACGCCACCACCGCCACACCCAATAGCAGCACCGTCAGCGCGTACGGCTCGGCGTTGTCCTCCACGCTCTTGAGTCCGAAGAAGATCTGCACCGGCGTCACCGCGTAGTAGTCGAACATCAGCGGCGTGCCCAGCTCCGTGAACGACCAGATGAAGACAATCGTCCCGCCCGCAAACAACCCCGGGCGAATAAGCGGCAGCGTGATCCTCAGAAACCGGCGCCAAGGCCCCGCACCCAGGTTCTCCGCCGCCTCGTCCAGGGCCGGGTCCACGTTCGCCAGGGCCGCCGTCGCGTTGAGGTAGACGATCGGGTAGAGCCCGAGGATCTCCGCGATAATCACGCCGACCACGCGAGCATCGCCAAGGAGATCCCAGTGCGTCCCGAGCAGGGCGTTGAGCGCGCCCTCCCGCCCGAGCAGCGCACGCATCCCGATCGCCCCCACGAACGGCGGCAAGATCAACGGCGTGAGCACCAGCGCGTTGAGCAGCCCCTTTCCAGGGAACCTGTACCGCGCATTCCACACCGCCAGCGGCAGCGCAACCACCACGCACCCGACAGTCACCACCGACGCGATCACCAGCGCATGGATCAGCCCCGAGGCTGTATCCGGATTCGCGAGCGCCAGGCGTATGGGATCGAGCGAGAGCCCCTCACCCGGCGCAGTCAGCCCACCCTTCACGGTCAACGCAATCGGGTAGATCAGGAACAGAACCAGCGCCGAACCGATCGCGATCAGCAGCCCGTAGTGCCACCTGTTTGCGGGACGGTCCTCACGCATCGACCGGAGCGTACACCGCCGTCCCAGTCAGCGGCGCCGCGGGAGCGACCTCACCCGCCGACCGCGGGAGACGAACCGCCGGCGCCCGCCCCGCCGCCAACGCTCCCGGGAGCGATCCGCCCCTCCTGGATCGCCTGCTCGACCGCCTTCTGCAACTCGACAAACTGCATGCGCAGCTCGTAAAGCGTACCGGTGATCGCCTCGGCTTCTTCGGGCGTCAGGTTGCCCTTGGTCTTCTCCTCGATCACGCCGAGCATGTCGATATAGAGCTTGGCGTACTCCGGCGCCACGACCGCCTTGCCCGACTGCGGGTCGGGAAACGCACCCATGTACATCAGCGCCTGCGTCGTCAGCATCTTCAACAGATCGTCGAACGTGATGGGTCCCCCCATCTCGGCCCCGTCGCCGCCGGTCGAAGCCGCGGCGGCTTCCGCCTCCTGCTTTGCGAGACGGTCCTTCTCCGCCTGCGCCTCGCGTTTCCAGTCGTCGTCCACGATGATCTTCGGCGACTCGTCGCTCATGGCGCACCCTTTCGCTAGACTCCCGAGATGATAGTCGGCTCCCGTTCGGCGATCGCAATCGCCTCCACAACCCTGCTCGGCGCGTGCTCCAGCTCTGTTCCGCTCATCGGTGCGGGCGGCACCACCGAGATCAACGCCCAGGACTTCGTCTCGTCGCAGCCCACGGTTCGCCCCCCCATCGTGCGGGAGCACCTGGCCCAAGAGGAGGCCGGTGAATCGGTCGTCGCGGTATCCCAAGCCGCGGTGCAACCGGAACTCACCAGTGGCTCTGGGCTGATCGACGCGAAAGTGGGCGACCTCAATGGGCGCCCGATCTTCGCGGCGGAGTGGCTCGCGCCGCTGTCTGGCCGCCTCGTCGCCAACGCGGCACAGATGGAAGAGGGAGAGTGGATCGCCACGACCTCCGAGCTCATCGCGACGCGACTCAACACCGAGCTCATCGAAGAGCTGATGTTCACCGAGGCTCGACGATCGCTCAACGAAAACCAGCAGGCCGGGCTCCGCTTCGTGCTCGCCGAGATTCAGCAGACGCAGATCCGGCGCGCGGGCGGTTCGCGCACCGCAGCCGAGCGGGCGCTCGCCGAGGCCAACAACCAGACGCTCGACGAGTTCGTCCGCGATCAGGAGCGCATCCTCCTGGTTCAGGAGCAACTGCGCACCCAGATCGACGACAAGATCCAGGTGCCGTGGCGAGAAATCCAACTCGCGTACCAGCGCAACGCGGACGTCTATGACCCACCGCCGGTCATGGTCTTCCGCCAGATTCGCGTGCGAACCGATCGCGAAGAGCGCATCGCAGAGGTGCGCAACGGTCTCGCGTCGGGCGTGCCCTTCGGCGACCTCGCGGACTCGGACGTCAACGAGACCAAGGACGCCCGCGAGATCGAGATCCCCGCCGAGGGCGAGGTCGTGTTCTCCCGAAACGAGCAGATCAACGCGCTCGCGCTGTCGCTCGCCCCGGGGGAATGGGGCGGCCCCATCGAGGTCGACACGCGCACCTACTGGGTGCAGCTGGCCGAGGTGCGGCGCGACTACACCTCGCTCTACGACGCACAGCTTGAACTCGAAGAGCAACTCCGCGCAGAGCAGCGCAAAGAGGAGCTCTCCCGCTACGTCGCCAGGCGTGTCTCCAGGGCTGGACTCGAGGAGTTCGACCGGATGGTCGTCGAACTCACGGCCATTGCCGCGGAGTGGTATTACCACCCGAACGCGCCCAGGGAGCCAGCGGAAGGCCCGTGAGGAGTTCCCCAGCCCGGCCTTGGTGGAGTCGGATCGCGCCTTGGCGCGGCGCCGAGGCGCCGCACCTCGCGCTGGGAAGGCGCGGCGAACGCCTCGCCGCCCGTTACCTCCGCCGGAACGCAGGCCTGCGAATCCTCGGGCACAACGTGCGAACCCGCGGCGGCGAGATTGACCTTGTCTGCGAAGACCCGCGCACAAACGCGGTGATCGTCGTCGAAGTCAAGACGCGTGCCCCCGGACAGCGCATCCCGGCCGAGTCCGCCATCAACCACGAGAAGCGCCGGCGTCTGCTCGCCTCGGCCCGCGCACTCCGAAGAGAACACAGCTGGCTCGACCGCCCCATCCGCATCGACGTCGTCGCGATCGATCTCGCCGATGGCAAACGCCCGGACGTGCGACACTACCCAAACGCGGTCAACGCCAACCCGCGCTAATCAGCCCTCACCCGCCGGCTTCGTCCACGACCAGTCCGGGTCCTTATGCAACACGCCGCCCGCGCGCTTCGCGCACCGCCGGCAGATCACGGCCTCGGTGCGCAGCGGGCTCGTCCAGCCCGGTGTGTCCTCCTCGAGCAAACACAGCACGCACTTCGCCGAGGGCGCGCGCGTATCGTGACCAAGCCCCACGATCTCTGTGTACGCGACCGTCAGGCAGTTCGCGCAGATGCACGAGCCTTGGTGGCCCTCCACCATCGGGATCGCGTCGTCCCACGCGCGACCGCAGAAGTCGCACAGGAAATCGGTCATCTCCATGTTGGCCGGGTCGGCCCCCTCGCGGTGCATCACTCGCCCCTACGCCGCACTCAACCCTCGTCGTCAAGCCGCAGCCGCTGCTCGATACGGAACTTCTCGCGCAGGTAAAACTCGTGCCACTGCGGGTCGCTCTCGACCATCAACCCCGTCATCACGCGGTCGAGCGCGGGCTCGCTGGCCACCTGCAGCAAGTGCGCCGCACGGATCGCCCCCCGCAGCGCCGCACGCGAGTGTGGGTCGCGATCCAAAGCCTGCTCGTAGTACCGAAGCGACTCCTCACCCCAACCCGCCTTCGAGTACACGAGGCCCAAGTTCTCCGCGGCGCGCGGGTCCTCCGGACGGGAGTACGCCAGCGCATTGCGGAACGCGTCGGCCGAATCGCGCAACTCGCCCTGCTGCATCAGCAGCACGCCGAGCTGATTCCAGGGCTCCGGCATGCTGCCCTTGACGCGAATCGACTGGCGGTACAACGCCATCGCCTGATCGGTGTCACCCGCCAGGCGCGCCCGCTCACCCTGCTCAAAGAGCTCAATCGCGCGCGCCGTCTGCGCCTCGACCGCCTCGATCCCCGGATTCACCGTGGGCCGCTTCGGCTGCGACTCGCACCCCGCCATCGCAAGAGCCGCGGCGCCCAACACCATCATCACACTGTGTCTCACGCCCCTGGCTCCTCACGCTCCCAACGGATAAACGTCACACTCAGAAACCACTGCTGCCCGCGCGGCTCGAGCACAATCTCGTACACCGTCAGCCCCGGCACGCGATGGCACGCAAGGTCCACCCACTCGATCAGCGGACCGATGCTGTCCGAGCGCACGTTGTTGTACTCGATGCGCCGTTCAGTCACGCCGCCGTCGCGCGTCGTCTGCGGATCGCGGTTCGGAATCTCCGGCGCGTTCTCGAGCCCCGCTTCCACCGCGGCCTGCTTGATCGTGCTGAACATCCGCGGATCGCGCCTCTGCACCGCCAGACGCCCGTCCGCCGCCCGCCGCTCCATCGCCTCAAACCCGACCGCGAGGCTTCGCACGCGCTCAAGCCGCGAACGCTCTCGATCAAGCTCGCTCGCGGCGCCCGACCGCACCGACCACGCCCAACCGAGCGCACTCAGCCCAATCACCATCGCCACCACCCCGAGCACCACGAGCCCGCGCGAACGGTTGCGCCGCTCCGCGGCCAGCGCCGCGTCGGCAAACTCCTCGCGTTGATCCTCGGTGAACGCGCTCATGGCTGGCCCTCCGTATCAGGCCAACGCCCCCGGAACGTCGCCTCCACACCCCCGCCGCGCATCGCCATGTCGCCGCGCCAATCGGTGATCGTTGACCCGCCGACCGTGCCCAGCACTTCCAGCACGGTCTCGTACGTCCCGATGTCGGGCACTTGCACCTGCACCATCGGAAGCGTCGGGTTGAGTTGGATCTTCCGCAGTTCGAAGGTCCAAGGGTCCTGCAACACCTGAGCGACCGCCTCGAGTTCCTGCATGATCGGCGGGATCGTCTGGACAGGGGTGAACTGCGCCTGCCGCGTCGCGAGCTCGTCCTGCAGGAACAGCAGCGCGTCACCCGCGCCGGGCTCGGTCGAGCGAGGGTCGATCTGTGCCGCGAGCGTGCGCCACTCTTCCTTCGTCTTCTGCGCTTCAAGCTCAAACGCCCCCGCCGAGCCGTGCACGCGCCACGCCGTCAGCCCAAGGGCCAAGCCCGCGAGCAACACCGCGATGCCCGTCCACCGGTGCATCGCTCGATGCGCCCGTCCCGGCCGGGTCGCGAGCTGGACGAGCCCCGCGTCCGGCGCCACCGAGTTGCGCAAA
>JAUIFD010000164.1 GCA_030429485.1 Phycisphaerae bacterium
ATCGGGTCGGGCAGCGGGCTCAATCTCGCGTACGTGGATGAGATCGGCGCGATCGTGGCGACGGGATCGCCTCTTCGGTTGCGCGAGCTCGAGAAGCACATCGGACGGCTGCTCGAAGAGCATCGGCAGCTCGACGTGATCGAGATCCAGCTGAAGCACCTCGCGGCGGTCGCGGCGCGCGACCGCGCGATCGAGTTTGTCGCGGGGGGGAACCAGCGCCAGCTTCAGTTCAATCTGCCGGGGCAGAACAACGGACAGAACAACCAGGACAACCGCCCGGTGGGGACGCTCGACAACCTGGCCGACCGCCTCATCGTGAGCCCGCAGAGCAACTCGCTGTTCTTCCGCGGTCGGCCCGAGGAGGTGGAGTGGGTGCGCGAGATTCTCGGGTACATCGACCAGCCTTCTACGCTCGAACCGCGGGAGTTCTTCGCGGGCAACTCGGCGGCGCGAGTGGCTGATATCGCTCAGCAGCGCGGGCTCGGTGAGGTCGTGCGGCTCTCTGAAGACGACACACAGAGTGCCAACTCCTTCCGGAACATCGGGGGAAACCAGCTCCAAAACCGGTTGCGCAACAACACCCAGAACCAGCAGACCGGTGGGTCGGTGATGGTCGTGGATGAAGAACACGGCAAGATCATCTACTACGGCACGCCCGAGCAGCAGGTGGAGTTCGCCAAGCTCGTGAAGGAGCTCAAGGCCGAGGGCGATCGGATCGTGATCGAGCGGTACAAGCTGCAGAACGCGAAAGCGGAGGACGTGGCGGTGCTGCTGCAGTCACTGGTGGATAGCGCGTCGCCGACGACCGACGCGCCGCTCCTGCCGGGTGGCGCGCGCTCGACAGCCCGCCCCGTGGCGAACATCATCGACCCGAACGCGCCGGCGGGCGATGACGCGTTTACGGCCGATCCTGATCGTGTGTACGTCGACTTCTTCGAGGCGCAGAACACCGTGCTGGTGAAGGCGCCGCAGCGGATGCAGGAGCAGTTCGCCCGGCTCATCGACTCGCTCGACGAGCGGCGGCCGCAGGTGTATCTCACGGCGCAGATCGTGGCGGTCTCGGACACCGACGCGTTCCGGTTTGCGGTGGAGAACCAGCTCATCAACGCGGGGGGCACGGGCGGTGCGCTGCAGACCAACTTCGGGCTGACGAGTCAGGACGGGACGTTCGTCGACCCACGCGACGTGGGCACGGGGCTCTCGGGCCTGACGGCGGCGCTGATCCGGAGTGACTACGTGCCCTTCGTGATCAACGCGTTGAAGACGGAGACCGACGCGCGGATCATCTCCTCGCCGCAGCTCTTGGTGGATGACAACGTGCAGGCGTCGATCGTGTCTGTGGAGGAAGAACCGACCACCTCGCAGAGCCAGGGCGACGGCGGGATCATCACGACGTTCGACGGGTTCCAGGAGGCGGGCACGCAGCTGACGGTCACGCCGAGCATCTCCTCGGGCGGGTACGTGCGCCTGAACTACGAGATCGAGCTCTCGAACTTCGTGGGTACGGGGGCGAACGGCATCCCGCCACCCAAGCAGACGCGGAACGTGTCGGCAGAGAGCGTGACGGTGCCGGGCGATACGACAATCGTGGTGGGCGGCATCGTGGTGAAGGACGATCGGAAGACGACGGCGCGCGTGCCCTTCTTCGGGAAGATCCCGCTGATCGGGCCGCTCTTCGGCGATACGAACAAGAACAACGAGGACTCGGTGCTCTACGTGTTCATCACGCCGCAGATCATGACGGACCCCAACTTCGCAGACCTTCGGCTCCTGACCGAGGGCCCGCAGGCGCGGGTGCGGCTTGATCCGGACCTGCCGGAACTTGAGCCGGCGGTGATGGAAGCGATCAACTCGGCGCTGCGTCAGGCGAACGTGCCGGCTGCGGACTGGTCGGCGCCGGTGCATACCGGAGGGGCGAATCCGCCGCCCGATGACGGGCCGCGGATGATGGAGGTCGTCGACAACTGATGGCGCGAGCGAAGAGGGAGAGCAACGGTGGCGGGTCGACGGCGCTGGCGGTCGATGAGACGCGGCGGCTGTCGGCTGCGCTGGGAGCGGTGCGGCTGAGCCCGGACCAGCTCGCGGCGTTCCGTGAGGCGCCTGGATCGGACATCGAGCCCTGGGATGTGATGCTCTCACTGCTCGCGATGGATGAGCAGCAAGCGCTGGCCAAGCTCGCGGAGCGGTCGGGCGCGAGGTTTGTGGGTGAGCCACGCCTGGCGGAGAGTTCGAGCGCGTTCTACGAGCGTGTTCCGGCGGAGCTGGCGCGACGTCAGCAGGTCGGAGGGGTGTCGAGCGAGAACGGGGTGATGACGGTCGCGACGAGCCGGCCCTTGCATCCCGCGGTCTTCAACCTGCTCGAGGATCACCTCGAGATGCCGGTGCGGCTCGTGCTTTCGCCTCGCGGCGCGGTGGCGAGCCTGATCAACCGTGGGTACGAGCAGCGTGGGGATCTCGTCACCGAGATCATCGAGGAGATGCCGCTCGATCAGACGGCGATCGAGCGTGCAGCAGCGGGGCTTGGGGCGTCGAACGACCTGTTGAGCCTGGCGCGTCAGACGCCGGTGATTCGCCTCGTGAACATGATCCTGTTCGAGGCGCTTCGGCGCGGCGCGTCGGACGTGCACGTGCATCCGATGGAGAGTCGGCTTGTCATCCGCTTCCGCGTGGATGGCATGCTGATGGACGCGTTCAGCCCGCCGCTCTCGCTTGCGCCCGCGATCAGCTCGCGTCTGAAGGTGATGACGGAGCTCGATATCGCGAATCGCCACTCGCCGCAGGACGGGCAGACGTCGGTGCGGATCGGGCAGAAGAAGGTGGATATCCGCCTGAGCGTGATCCCCACGGTGTACGGCGAGCGGATCGTGCTGCGCCTGCTGGACCAGACGCAGACGGAGCTGACGCTCGATGCGGTGGGGATGAGCGGAGCGATCCAGGAGAAGCTGTTGGACCTCGTGGATCGTCCGAACGGGATGATCTTGGTGACGGGGCCGACCGGCTCGGGCAAGACGACGACGCTGTACGCGGCGCTGGGGCAGATCGACCGGCTCTCGCGGAATGTGATGACAATCGAGGACCCGGTGGAGTATCACCTGGAAGGCATCAGCCAGATGCAGGTGAACCCGAAGCGCAACGTTACGTTTGCGACGGGGCTTCGCTCGCTCCTGCGGCAGGATCCGGACGTGATCCTCGTCGGCGAGGTGCGTGATTCGGAGACCGCGCAGCTCGCGATCCAGGCGTCGCTCACGGGGCACTTGGTGCTCGCGACGCTCCACACCAACGATGCGCCCAGCGCCATCCCGCGCCTGATCGACATCGGCGTCGAGCCCTACCTCGTCACTTCGAGCTTGCTCGCGGTGATGGCGCAGCGCCTCGTGCGGCGCGTGTGTCCGGCGTGCGCCGGTTCGGGGCGCGACGGCGCCGAGCGCTGCGACACGTGCTTCGGCACGGGGTACAAGGGGCGCGTCGCGGTGCACGAGATCATGGCGATGACCGACGAGCTGCGCCGCCTGACCGCGGCCCGTGCCGACGGCGTGACGCTCTACGAAGCGGCGGTCGAGTCCGGCTTCCGCCCGATGCGGTACGACGCGGAGGCGAAGGTTGCGCAGGGGATGACCGACGAGTCCGAGGTCTATCGCGTGTTGCACTGATCTGGATCAGCGCCGCCGGCGTGCAGAACGTATCTCACCCCGCGTCGGTTCCAACGAGCCTCGGGGAATGCCGGGTGTAAACCGGGTGACTACCGGGTGGCGTCGACGGCCTCAGCGAGGCGTGTGCCGATCAGCGCCGCCATCGCGTCATCGCGGCGCGCGTTGAATGACCCGGAGATGTCGGCAGCGCCGAGCCGATCGTCGAATCCCGGTGAGGCGTTGGTGAGGCGGAGTGTGCCCGCGGTGACCGATCCTCCGAAGTGGCGTTCCCCGGGCGCCTCGTCGGGCATGAGGAACCCGCCCCCGCCGTAGATCCCGACCGGGCCACCCGTGAGCACGGCGTGTCGGACGGATGCGGACGACGCGGTTGATTCGATCGGCGTGCGCCCTGCCCTCGGCCTGACGAAGAGGTGCAGATGCACGATGCTCCCGGTGAAGGACGTGATCGGCGAGGTGGATTCGAGCTGCTCGCGCGTGAGGTCGGTGAGGTAGACGTCCGCCGAGTTTTCGTCGAGCGGCGCGTAGACGATGACCCGCGCCTTGGGCTGAAGCGCGACCGAGCCGTTGATCGAGGCGGTCCGGAGATCGCCCGCGGCGCCGGAGAAGCCGCATCCGCCGAGGGCTGCGGAGAGGGCGAGGAGGGCCGAAAGCACGCCGAACCTGGCGCGAATCGAGGAGAACACGGGAACGGATGAGGTTGGCATCGGGTATACCTTGGCGTGGGAAGGGGGCCCCTGCAACTCCGCCCGGACGGAGGGCGGGGCGAACGGCGCGAGCCGGGAGATTCCAGATGATCAAGCGAGTGCTGGCGGTGTGTGGTGCGATCGCTTGCGCGGCTGCCCCCGCGGCCGGGCAGTTCTCCCTGTCCTACCGAAGCGAGGGGGTCGCCATCCGTGCCGGCGGAGGGTATTACCCCGGTTGCGGCTCGGGGTACTACCCCCCGACAACGTGCCGACCCGTCTACCAGCCCGTGTACAACCGGGGCGTGCGCCTCGACCCGTATTCGTGCCGGTCCGAGCCGGTGGTGACGCGGACCTCGAGCTTCCGCGTGCGCACGGGCACGCCGGCGCTCACGCGGTTTGTTCGCGGGGCGACCGATCCGTGGGACGTGCGGACGGGATACGGGGGCGGTTCGTTCGTCCGGACGACGAGCGTCTGCGAGCCCACGTTTGTGATTTCCGATCCGACGCTCCGTGTGGACAACGCGGCCGCGGTCCGCACGTACCGGCGGGACACGCCGGTGGTCGTGGCGCCCGCGCGTCATCCTGACGGGTGCGGGTGCACGGTGTGCGTGCCGACCGGCGTGGTGCGGGTCGTCGGCAACGGGTACTCGACCGGGTACAGCCCGGTGGTGAACAACTACTACGTCTCGGGAGCGACGCAGGCGCAGGCTCAGCAAGTGCAGGCGACGCCCGCGGTGCAGTTGACGTCGGCCGAAACCGCTCGGGAGTACCACCGTCGCGGTGATCTTGAGGACGCGATCGCGTGGTACAAGCGCGCGATCATCGAGAGTGGGAACAACGACCAGCTCGCGCGGCGCGACCAGGCGCTCGCGATGATTGAGGGCGGCGATTCGCGGGGCGGGGTCGAGATGCTCGCGGACGCGCTCCGGCGCGATCCCTTGCTGGTGGAGTTGCCCATCGACCCCACGCTCTTCGGTGAGGGCTCACGCCGGTGGCGGGCGACGGTGAACCGAGCGACGGTCTTTGCCCGCTCCGCTCGCACGGGCGAGGCGTGGCTGGCTGTCGTGCTGATGCTCGAGGCCGACAACCGCCCGACCGCAGCCCAGCAGGCGTTGCGCTACGCGGTCGACGCGGGGCTTGAGCCGGCGCTGTCGCGCCCGCTCGAGGAGGTCACGCGCTGACGAGCGGTTCTCGAACCGCTTGAGCAACCGGTATCCGCCGAGCCCCTAGACTCGGCGCGTGTACCAAGCGCTCCTCACTCGGCGGTACCTGACCAGCAAGATCATGCCGTTGCTCGCGGCGGTCGCGGTGACGCTCTGCACCGCGATGGTGCTGATCACGTGGTCGGTGATGGGCGGGTTCTTGAACATGCTCACGGAGAGCGGGCGGAGCCTGATCGGTGACGTGCGCGTGAGCTGGCCGAACACGGGCTTCGCGTATTACGAGGACCTGATCGAGCGATTGGAGGCGGAGGAGGGGATCGTCGCCGCGACGCCGGTGATCGATGCGTTTGGGGCCATCACGTTTCCAGATACGCGCACGGAGGGGGTGTTCCTGCGTGGTGTCGATGGCGAGTCGTTCGCGAGGGTGACGTCCTTTGAGGACACGCTTTGGTGGAAGGCGATCGACAAGCCCATGCGGCGTGACAAGAGCCGGGACGACCCCAGGCTTGAGCCGCGGGCGCCTGGCGACACGCCACCGACGTGGAACGACATCGAGGCGAACGGGCGCACACTGACTCGGCCGGACTACCTCACCGGCGCCGAGCCGGAGCCGGCGATGGTGCTCGGCATAGGCGTGTCGTCTCTCAACGAGCGCACGCAATACGGCGGGTATCGCCCGACGACGCTCCCCATCGTGGGGGCCGACGGATCGGTGACGTACGTCGATGAGTTCCTGCCGCTGACGGGTCGGCTTGTCTTGCGCACGTTTCCTGTGGATTCGACGGGGCGTCCGCGTGACTCGGTGGCGCGCACACTCCCGGTAGCGAACGAGTTTGAGAGCGGGCTGTACGACATTGATCGCCGGACGGTGCTGGTGCATCTGAGCGTGCTTCAGAAGATGCTGGGCATGAACGAGGGCGTGCGCATCGTGGGTGAGGTCGATCCGATCGAGCCGTTCGGGAACGAGCGCACGGAGGTGGATCCCGCGCGCGTCACGACGGTGCTCGTGCGCGGTCGCGACGATCTTTCGCTCGCGGATGTTGAGGGGCTGACGCGCCGGGTGTATGGGGAGTTTGAGGAGGCGCACCGGGGCGAGGTGCCGCCGCGGATTCAGATCGAGACGTGGGAGGACGCGAACCGGACGATGATCGCGGCGGTGAAGAAAGAGACCGCGCTGGTGCTCCTGATCTTCTCGTTCATCTCGATGACCGCGGTGTTTCTGGTGCTCGCGATCTTCTGGTCGATGATCTCGGAGAAGACGCGCGATATCGGCGTGCTGCGCGCGATCGGGGCGAGCCGGTTCGGCGTCGCGTCGGTCTGGCTCGGGTATGGGGTCGCGATCGGCGTGGTGGGGGCGCTGCTGGGCGGCGCGCTCGCGTGGGTCATCGTGAGCAACATCAACGACATCCACGACTGGCTCGGCGAGCACCTGGGGCTCTACGTGTGGGACCCGAGCGTGTATGTGTTCAAGGAGATCCCGCGTCACATCGATCCGGTGCATGCGGCGTGGGTTTTGGTGGGAGGCGTCGTGTCGTGCCTGCTTGGGGCCGCGATTCCGGCTGCGCGGGCGGCGAGGATGGACCCGGTGAAGGCGTTGCGCTTCGAATGACCGACGTGATGCCCCACCGCGACTCCACCATCGACGCTCCGGCGGAGCCGAAGCCGCTCGCGGTGTGCGCGCGCAGCGTGCATAAGACCTACCGCCTCGGGCGCGTCGACGTGCCGGTGCTTAAGGGAGTCGACCTCGACATCGCGGAGGGCGAGTGGGTCGCGGTGCTCGGCGCGTCAGGGTCGGGCAAGAGCACGCTCCTGCACCTGGTCGGCGGGCTCGATCGTCCGGACAAGGCGCGGGGCGGGCGAGCGCGTTCGTCGATCGCGTTTCGCGGGCGCGAGCTGGCGGCGATGTCGGCCCGCGAGCGCAACCGGTACCGCTCGCACGAGGTGGGGTTCGTGTTCCAGTTCTATCACCTGCTCCCCGAGATGACGGTCGAGGAGAACGTGCTGATCAGCGCGATGGTGCGCGCGGGCGCGGCGTATGCCGCGGCGCGCGCCGAGGCGCGCACGCGGGCGCGCGAGCTGCTTGAGGCGTTCGGGCTCTCGCACCGTTTGCGCCATCGTCCGGCGGAACTTTCGGGCGGCGAGCGTCAGCGTGTCGCGATCGCGCGGGCGCTGATCAACGGCCCGGCGCTGTTGCTCGCCGACGAGCCGACGGGCAACCTCGACCGCAAGACGGGCGAGCAGATCATGGACGTCTTGGTCTCGCTCCGGAAGGAGTGGGGGCAGACGACGCTGATGGTGACGCACGATGAGGCGCTCGCGGAGCGGGCGGACCGGATCGTGCGGCTGACCGACGGGCGAGTCTCCGAGTAGGGCAGATTCACTGGTTCCCGCGTCGGGCGGTTGACGCCATGCGAGTTGCGAGGGTGTTGCGATTGAGTCTCAGCCGCGCGGGGCTGCGTCAGGAGGAAGTCGCAGGCTTGCTTCTGTAGAAGGCGATCGCTTTGTGGATGTAGGGGACTGCGGAAAGGGCGGTGA
>JAUIFD010000165.1 GCA_030429485.1 Phycisphaerae bacterium
CCGCGCACCCGCGCCTGCACCGAATCGAGCCCGCGTAGCGTGAGCCCCCCCCGCGCCACCGCGCCCTGATTCGTCACCACCACCAGCACATACCCAGCTTCCCGCAGGCGCACACACGCCTCCACCGCCCCGTCGATCGCCCGCACAAGCCCCGAATCGACCAAATCCCCAACCTTCGCAGGGAGTGGCGGCGCAGGCAGACCCCGGTTCACGATCAGGGTGTCGTCTCGATCAAAGAAGACCGCTGCCCGCACGCCGGGAGGCTAGCGGGGCAGCGGTCCGGGAGGACATCCGCAATGTCACTAGTTCGCTGCGCGCTGCTCCGGCGTCACGATCCCACGCCGAAGCGCGATCCGTGCCAGCTCAACCCGATTGCTCACCCCAAGCTTGTTGCCCAGGCTCACACGGTGCCCCTCCACTGTCTTCACCGAGCGGTACAGCTCCTTCGCCACATCCGCCGTCGAGAGCCCGAGCGCCACAAGACGCAGGACATCGAACTCCCGCGGCGTCAGCGTCGCGAGCGTCCCACGATCGACCGCCTTCGACTCGCGCCAAGCCGTCCCATTCGGCGCCTCGGCCGTGTGACCCAGCCGCCCGGTCACCAGCACCCGCGGACGTCCGCGGTCATCCGCCGTGAACGGGCGGAGCGTCAGGCTCAGCCAATACCCGCGCAGCACCGAACGCAGCAGAATCACCTCGCCGCCGTCGGTCACCCGCGTCACGAACTGAATCAACTCCTCTACCGTCGCCGACGGCAGGTAGTCCCGCAGCGCGCGACCCCCGATGGTCCCCGCCTCGTCGGCGAAGATCAGCTCAGCCGAGGCGTTCGCCAGATGCACACGTCCGTCGCGATCGAGCACCAAGACCAGTGCCCCCGCGTCGTCCATGAGGGCTTGCCAGGCGGCGGTTGCGTCCCTGTCTGATTGGCTCGGCTCGTGCAACGCGTCAAACTCGTCTGTCGAGCGAGCACTCGCCTCAAGGGCGATGCCGTTCGTGGGCATGTGATGAACTCTCCGTGGTCCCTGGTGCACGCCCGTTGGCGTCCGCGGTCCGTTACGAAGTCTCACGCTCGGGGGTTCCATACGCTTCCGAAGCTGTTGCGCGAGCACTTCCCCCGTCGAAAGGTGGCTGTTTGGTGCCCGAAGAACCCTCGCCCACACCCAACGTTGCCGCGATCTGGGTCGAGTTCACCGTCGCCATGACCATGGACTACCTCGACGAGCCACTCGATCGCGATCGGCGTCAGGAGCTCACACAGGACATCCTGGCCCGTTGGAGGGGCAATCGACAGACCGACCCGGCCTCAACCGGAGCAAGCACCCAGGCGCTCTTCGAGTCCACGATCCGGTGGGTGGTCGAGCACGCCGGGATCGACACCTCCGAACTCCCGCCCTCAGCAACCTGATCGGAGCCAAGGGGTACGACCGGCTCCACCTCACATCGGGAGCTTCCCCTTGCCCATCGACCGCCGCCAGTTCCTTGAGTCCGCCGCCGCCATCGCCGCAGCGACCGCTGTCTCGCCCTCCTTCGCCTCGATCCTCCGAGCACGCAAGCCCCTCAAGCTCCTCATCCTCGGCGGCACCGGGTTCCTCGGGCCGCAGGTCATCCGGGCGGCCCAGGACCGCGGGCACGAGATCGCGATGTTCAACCGCGGCCAGACCGCCCCCGACCTCTTCCCAGGCGTCGAGCACTTCGGGGGCGACCGCTACGGCGACCTCAAGTCGCTCGAGGAAGCCGTCGCGGCCGGTCGCAAGTGGGATGCGGTCATCGACACCTTCACCTACATCCCGAAGACCGTCACCGACGCGATGGACGTCCTGATGCCCGCGATGGACCAGTACATCGTGATCTCGACGATCTCGGTCTACGCGTCGTACGCCGAGCCGGGGATGGACGAGACCGCGCCGCTCGCACAGATCGACGACGAGACGGCCGCCGGCATCACCCACCACCGCGACGTGATGCCGCACTACGGCGCCATGAAGGCGCGCTGCGAGCAAGCCGCCGAGGCGCGCATGCCCGGACGCGTCACCAACATCCGCCCCGGGCTCATCGTCGGCCCGCGCGACACCACTGGTCGCTTCACCTATTGGCCCGTACGCGCAAGCGAGGGCGGCACGATGATCGGCCCCGGCGCGCCAGACGGCGCCGACCTCACCCAGTTCATCGACGTCGCCGACCTCGGCGAGTTTGTCATCACCTGCTGCGAGAAGAAACACTTCGGCATCTACAACGCCGACCGCCCCGGAGGCGCAACGACCATGGGCGACGTCATCGACACCTCGCGCAAGGTCGCCGGCGCCGGCACCGAGGTCGAGTGGATCCCCGCCGACTTCCTGCGCGACCAGGGCGTGCAGGCCTGGCAGGAACTCCCGGCGTGGATCAACGCCGAGGGCGACTACGCCGGCTTCGGGCAGGTCTCGACGCAGAAGGCGATCGCCGCAGGGCTCACCACGCGCCCGCTCGACACGACCGTCAAGTCGTGCCTCGACTACTACCGCGACCGCGCCGCCGAGCTCATCGCCGATCCGCCAGCTGACGACTTCGACATCGAGGCATGGCGCCGGCGCATCCGCGGCGGCCTCGCGCCGGAGAAGGAGCAGGCAGTGCTCGCCGCGTGGCGAGCCCAGAGTGGCGACGCAGGAGCCACGACAGTCGGCAGCTAGCCGAAGTACAGGCCATGGCCTGCCGGTAGACTCCAATACACGGAGGTCCCCATGGCAGACGCAGGCGTGGTCTACGACGAAGGCGCCGAGGCTCTGATGGCGCGCGAGCAGTTCCCCGACAAGGTCACGCTCCTGCCGGGCGAGGCGGGCCGCCTCGAGCCGGGTCGCCGACTGCGCGTGCTCTGGGGGCAGGACATGCTCCGCGACGCCCTCGACGGGCGCTACCGCACCGTCATCTGCGGCGTCAACGACGACAACAACGACCACGGCATCGTCGCGCAGCTCGTCAACCTCATCACCACGAGCCAGTGGTCGGTCCAGGGCGTCACGTCGTTCGCGAAGATGTTCCAAGAGAGCGTCGGCGTGCATGCCGCCCACGACCGCGAGCCCTACGTGCTCAAATACGACCTCGACTCCGTGCTCATCCTCGCGCTCCTGCGCCCCAAGGGCAAAGACCACTTCACGACCGATGACCTCGGACGCGGCTTCCGCACCATCGCCAAGATGCTCCAGGGCCGACCCGACCGTCAGCCCGTTGCGACCGTCTCGTTTCTCGGCGCCCGCTCCAATCGACTCGTCGATAGCGACGGCGAGCCGAGCTTTGAGAGTGTGCTGCGCACCATGTACGACGCCGGATACCGCGGCGATGTCTATCCGGCGCCACAGATGTGGGAGCACGGCGACGTCGGCGTCTTCCCGACCTATCCCTTCCCCGAGGGGCTCGAGCGCATGCGCTCGGGGAGCAGCTAATCGCTAGTACTCGTACGCCGCCGAACTCCCGCCGGTGTACCGCGCGATCAGCACAGCAGCCACCACAACCAGCGCAGGTGCGAGCAACCGCACCAAGTACCGCGCGGAGCCGCGCCACTTCTTGATCTTCGGCGCATCCGCCAGCGCCATCGCTGCGGGCGCGATCGAGACGAGCGAGCCCGCAGCGTACCGCCCCCACCCCGACTTCTCGGGCCCCCACCCGGCGACCAACACACCAAACGCCAGGTACACCAGCGCGAGTGTCGTCGCCCCGCCGCGATCGAGACGCATCGACCGGATCACGAGCCCCACGAGCATCGCAGCGATCACCGCCGACGCGAGCGAGCCCGAGATCTCCGCCGTCGCCGTGTACTTCGAGTGGAAGAGCACAAACCCGACCAACGCGCCCGGGATCACCATCGCGAACGGACCGCCCGCGCCGGGCGTCGCACGCAGCGCGACATCGAGGAACCCCGTCACCACCGCGCCTAGCACCCCAACAGCCCCGATCGTGGACCAGAGCAACCAAGGCTCGACCTTCGACGCCATGATCGGCTCGAGCAGAAGCCCGGCCACAACCGCTCCGCCGACCGCGCGCGGGATCCCCGTGGCATACCAACGCCCGGGAAGCCAGGCGTCGAGAAACCCGAAGCCCCCCGCAATCAACGCGATGAGCCCGATCCGCGCCGCACCCTGCGCAGGCAGGATCGACCTCGGCCAACCGCTCACCCCAACCATCGCCGCGAAGACCGCCACACCGATCACCAGCGGCGCCACCCACGCGGGACCCGAGGCGTCGGGCTTGGTCGAAGGCTCCTGCTGCCGCTGCTTCCACCACGCGATCATCAGCGGCAGGAGCACGATCGCTGCCGGGATCGCCCCGCTCCGGATCGCCGTCGCCTGAGGGTCGGGAGGCGCGGGGAAGATGTCCTGCAACGTGCCCGCAAGATCGCTCAGCATGAGCGCACAATACGGCGGCGCACCGACTCGGCGCGGCTCCCGCCTAGTGTCCCTCCGCCCTGGTTCGGGCTATACCGGAGGTGCAACCATGTCGGAGATCAAGTCGGTCGGAGTCGTCGGCGCCGGGCAGATGGGCGGCGGGATCGCCCAGATCGCCGCCGTCGCGGGGTTTGCAACCACCGTCTTCGACACCGCTGCCGATTCGATCGCCCGGTGCGAGAAGACGCACAACAAACTCCTCGCCCGTGCCGTCGAGAAGGAGCGCATGACCGAGGGCGAAGCGTCCGACGCCAAGAAGCGTCTCGCCTACGCGACCGACCTCCAGGCCCTCGCCAACGCCGACATCGTGATCGAAGCGGTCGTCGAGAACGCCGAGGTCAAGAAGCAGGTCTTCACCAAGATCGCCGAGATGCACGCGGGCAAGCGCACCATCCTCGCGACCAACACGAGTTCTATCTCCATCACCGAGATCGCGACCGCCGTCGGCGACGCAGCCGACCGGTTCATCGGGATGCACTTCTTCTACCCCGTGCCCGTGATGAAGCTCGTGGAGGTCATCCGCGGGCTCTCGACCTCCGACGAAACAACGCAGCGCACGATCGCCCTCGCGCAGCAGATGGGCAAGACCGCCGTCCCCGCCAACGACCGCGCGGGGTTCGTCTCCAACCGCGTGCTCATGCCGATGATCAACGAGGCGTTCTACGCGTGGATGGAGGGCGTCGCCGAGCCCGAACACCTCGACGAGATCATGAAGCTCGGATGCAACTTCCCGATGGGCCCCCTGCGCCTCGCCGACTTCATCGGGCTCGACACGTGCGCCCACATCATGGACGTACTCGCCGAAGGGCTCAACTCCGAGCGCTACCGCCCCTGCCCCCTGCTCCGCCAGCTTGTCGTGGCCGGCCGCCTCGGCGACAAGACCGGACGCGGCGTGTTCGAGTACTCAGCCAAATAAAGCCCGGTATTTCCCCTTGCGACCTGTCTGTCCATGGGGTGTTGGGCTGAGGACAGCACTTTCAGATTTCCCGCTTGCGAGGCATCCCCAAATCGCCACAATCGCCCGAGAGGAACCCCTTGAGGCTGGCTTCGTTTCGTGGCGAGTCGGTCGGGGGAGAAGCTTTGTGGCGGGAATCCCCGCCGGGAGAGTGGAGATGAAGTCTGTCATTGCGCTTCTCGCTGTCGGTTCGGCAGCATGTGTTTCATCTGCACAGGTCCAGGTGTACACCAGCCTCGCCGACTGGCAAGCGGCCCTCACCGGGTCGCACGTCCTTGAGGACTTCAACAGCACCGCGACGCAGGACATCGCCGACGGATCCACGCTGGATACGGGCCTCCTGCAAATCACACGCGACGGATCGGGCAACTCAGGTGATGGCGCACTTGCCATCTCGCCGGGCTCCGTGTTCGGCAACATCGACGGCACGAACTTCCTCGATGGCGAAACCGGCGGAGAGCCCCACGAAACCGTGAACTTTGGCTTCAACGGGGGAAACGTCTACGCCTTCGGCGCTGATTTCACGAGCCCCTATTCCGGTGACGGGATCGACATCGTCGCCAATGGACAGCGGTATTCGCTCGCCGATATCGGCGGCGGAAACAGCTTCTTCGGCATTGTCGATGTCAGCGGCGCGTCTCTTGGAGACGTCTCCATCGCCGGAACGCTCGACTCCATCACCTTCCAGGAACTCTGGCAGGCGGATAACTTCCGCTACGCCCTCGTGCCCACACCCGCGGGCGCGAGCATCCTCGGCATCGTCGGCCTCGCTGCTGCGCGCCGCCGTCGCTGAACGCGACCTCTGCGGGCTCGCGTCCGCCCGTCGCCGGGATGAGGCCCGACCGACAACTTCACACCGAGCGCGGCGTCCGGACGGACGCCGCGTTTCTTTGCGCGGGCGTGCCTTACCCTCTGCACGGAGGTGCCCATGGACTGCCGCTGGCTCTTCGGCGAGTACACGGACCCGGACCTCGACATCCCAAAGGACGTCAAAGCCCGCGCGATCAAGGTCACGAACCGGTACCTCGGCCCGAGCCTCTGGTTCTACATCCTCTTCGTCATCGCGCCACCGCCGGTCATCGCGATGGGGCTCACCCGGGTTGCCGACGACTGGCTCGCGGGTCGCCTCGGAATCTCGCTCAACGCCGCATCGCTCACGTTGAGCATCGTGATCGTGCTGCTTACCTGGCCCTGGGCGACGTGGATGTACCAGTGCGTCTACACCCCCCCGTACCGGCGCGCCCTCCGCACCTTGGGCGTGCCCATCTGCGAACGCTGCGGGTATGCACTGGAGGGCATCGATCCGAACGGCGCATGCCCGGAGTGCGGCAAAGGACAGGAATCGCCGATCGGCGACTCCACTCAGATCGAAGGCTGAGTCACCCCGCCGCCGCCGCGGTGCCTTCCGCCGGGCGGTCCTCGAGCGCCACGGGATCGGTCGGGCGCGTGATCACGCGCTCGCCCGGCATCGGGTTGAACCGCGAGCCGTACATCGGGATCTTCCGGTTCGTCTTCATCCGCGGCAGGAGCGGCACGATCAGCATCGCCACCACCGCCAGCGCGACGTTCGCGATCAGCATGGGCACGAGCCCCGTCTGACCGAAGTGCACCATCACGCTCGTCATCACCACGACCACCAGCGACAACGGGATCACGCCCTGCCACGCCACCATCATCACCTGGTCGTATCGCAGGCGCGGGAGCGTCCAACGCGCCACCATCATGAAGCAGATCAGCAGAATCACCTTCACCATGAACACCACAAACTTCGCGATCACCGCCGCAAGGCCGAGCGACTCCGGCTGCAACCACGCCGGCTCCCAAAGCCCAGGAATCGACAGCTGAAACCCACCAAGGAACAGCAGCGAGAAGAACGCGCAGCTCGTGATCATGTGCGCGTACTCGGCCAGGAAGAACAGCGCAAACCGCATCGAGCTGTACTCGGTGTGATACCCGCCCACCAGTTCCTGCTCAGCCTCCGCGTTATCGAACGGCGCACGGTTCGCCTCGGCCATGATCGCCATGAAAAACAGCACCGCCGCGATCGGCTGGCTCGCGATCAGCCACCCGTGCTCCGACTGATACCGCACGATGTCCATCGGCAACACCGTGCCATAGATCAAGAGCGCCGCCAGGAGCGAGAGCCCGAGCGGGATCTCGTACGAGATCATCTGCGACGTCGCGCGCAGCCCGCCGATGAACGAGTACTTGTTGTTCGACGCCCACCCGCCGAGCGTCACGCCGTACACACCGAGCGACGCCACCGCGAGGATGTACACAATCCCGATGTTGATTGCGGCGCCGGTCACCTGCACCGGCCCGCCCTCCACATCGATCCCCAGGAACGGGATCGTGAACGAGGGCATGTCCCAAACACCACCCCACGGGATGATGATGAACCCCATCAACGCCGGCACGATGATCGCGATCGGCGCGAGTGTGAACAGCGCCTTGTCCACCCGGCTCGGCGCGTAGTCCTCCTTGAGCATGAACTTCAGCCCGTCCGCGAGCGGCTGGCCGAGCCCCAGCTTGCCCTTCATGAAGCTCAGGATCGGGAGCCCGAAGTCAAACCCCACGCGGTTCGGGCCAAGCCGGTCCTGGATGTACGCCGAGAGCTTCCGCTCCACGTAGATCAGG
>JAUIFD010000166.1 GCA_030429485.1 Phycisphaerae bacterium
CTCGAGGTGATCGAGCACCGGGGGCTCTGCGACGAAGCGCCCCTCGCCGTGCCCGACGGGGAGCATGGCGACGCGCTTGTCGGTGAGGTCGTTCCACGATCGCGTCCAGACGCACGGCGACGCGGGATCGGCGCGCACGCCTACCCAGCGATCGACGTAGCACCCGGCGGCGTTGTCACTCAGGGCGAAAGTGGGCGATGGGGGCGTCTGGGGCCAGGGCTCGCCAGCGTCTGGGCCTGGCAAGAGGCCGCACTGGGCGAGCACCTGAAAGCCGTTACATATGCCGATGATGGGCACACCCCGCTCGACGGCGTCGCGCAGGCGCGGGTAAAGCCGCTCGCGGACCTTGACCGCGAAGACGCGTCCCGATGCGATGTCGTCGCCGTACGAGAAGCCGCCGGGGAAGGCGATGAGGTCGGCGCGGTCGAGGCGATCGGGCTGACGGATGACGGTGTCGAGGTGGGCCAACTCGGGTTCCGCGCCCGCGAGTTCAAACCCACGGCACGTCTCCTCGTCGCAGTTGGTTCCCGCAGCTCGCAACACCAATGCCCGCATGGTGGGAGGGTACGCTCGCCCGGGCTCCCCTCGCCTCGTATCGTCCGGGAGGGAGCGCGATTCTCGCGCTGGCTGGAGGTCTTCGATGCCTGAGGTGTTTCCGTTTCGTGCGGTGCAGTATGCGGGTGGGGCGGGCGATGTGAGCGCGCAGGTCGCGCCGCCGTACGACGTGCTCGACGCGAAGGCCAAGGCGGCCCTGTTGGATCGCGATGGGTCGAACGTGGTGGGGATCGATCTCCCGCACGTGCCGGCGAAGGAACTCGGGCCCCCGGAGGCGTATTCGGGCGCGGCCGAGCGGTATCGCGCGATGCTCGCCGATGGAACGCTCGCGCAACGCGATGCGCCGGCGATGTTCGCTTATCGCCAGACGTTCGACTTCCAGGGCAAGACGCACAAGCGGACGGGGATGGCGGCGACGGTTGAGGTCGTGGACTTCGGCGAGCGCGAGGGTGGGGGAGTCCTGGCGCATGAGGAGACGTTCTCCGGACCCAAGGCCGACCGCAAGGCGCTGATGGACGCGACGCGGGCGCAGCTCAGCCCCATTTTCTCGATGCACCACGACGCGACCGGCGCGGCGACGAAGCTCCTCCAGAAGATCACGACCGACCGAGCGCCCGACATGACCGCGCGGACCGACGACGGTGTGCTCCACGAGGTTTGGACGATCACCGATTCGGCGGAGATCAACGCGTACCGCGATGCGCTCGCGGGCGAGGATCTGTTCATCGCCGATGGGCATCACCGGTACACGACCGGGCTCAACTACCTGCGATCGCTCGAGGAGAAGGGCAACGTGCCCGCGGATCACCCCGCGCGGCGCTGCATGATGGTGATCGTGGGGATGTCCAACCCTGGGCTCGTGATCGGGCAGACGCACCGCGTCCTCGGCGGGATGGCGCACTACTCGATCGAGAAGTTCCAGGAGGAGGCCGAGGGTGTGCTGGATGTCCAGGCCATCGGCAACGATCCGAGGGGAATCGAAGCGGAGATCGCGCGGATCGGGGCACAGGACGAGCGTGCGGTGGTGGGCTTGTTTGATTTCGCGACGGGGCTCGCGTTCGCCGCCCTCCCGCTCGTGGATGACCCGCTGGAGGATGACTTCCCCTGCAAGAGCAAGGCGTGGCGCATGCTCGACGTGACGCTCGTGCAGCACGTGGTCGTGGAGCAGATCTGCAAGCCGCATCTCAATGACGGCAACGACGTGAAGTGGGCGTTCCCGCACTCGATGCAAGAGGTGCTGGAGATCGGCAAGGGCACGGAGACTGGCGCCGGCGGCGGGGCGGGCTTCGCGCAGCTTGCTGTGATCGTGCGCCCCACGCCGCTGGACGCGGTGCGCGATGTGTGCCTCGCGGGTGACCTGATGCCGCAGAAGTCGACGTTCTTCTACCCGAAGCTCGCGACCGGGCTGTTCATCAACCCGCTGGAGTAGCAACTGCCCGCGAGGGCGAGCTTGGCAGGCGTCGCTTGGGCCACGTCGTGAACAGCGGGGCTCACTTCGACGCCGACTCGAGCCAGGCGATCACGCCCTCGGCGGTGTCCGAGCCGGTGTGGGTGCTGACGGGCTTGCCGTCGGCGATGAAGATCATCGTGGGGAGCACCTCGATGCCGAGGGTCTCGCCCGCGTCGGTCGCTTGAGGTGACGATGGATCGGTGAAATCGACGCTCACCGCGGTGGTGCGGTGTGCTGTGAGCCACTCGCCGACCCGCGGGTCGGCCAGGGCGTTGCGCTTCAGATTCTGGCATGGAGGGCACCAGTCCGCGGTGGCGAGCACGACGACCGCGGATCCTGTCGAGGCGCTCTGCGCGATCGCGTCTCGCACGCTGAGGTCGCTCCTGAACTCGTGCGGCATCGCGGCGACGCCACCACCGCCCCCCTTGATGAGCCCGATCATCAGCGCGACGCCGACCACGACCACTGCAACCGGGACAACCCACCCGCCACGCGAAGTCCCGCTCGAACCGTTGGTCGTTCCTCGACGCATGGTGTGGTGAACCCCGTTGGTGTCGTGGTTGTTCCGAGAGGCCCGGTTTGACCTGCGGGGCTTCCGCCGGGACCATGCGGGGTCAGTCTCGCACCTTCGGAGCCCCGGCATGGCCAGGCACATCGGCATCGTCGGCGTTTCCCCGGAGGGTGCTGCCCTTTTCTACCGCCTGCTCTCGCGCCAGCTCGCGGAGCGGCTTGGGCAGGAGTCCGACCCGCAGTATCACCCTCGGGTAACGCTTCACTCGAAGCCGATCCGCCTGTATCTCAACGCGCTCAACAAGAACGATTGGGTCGTCGTGGGGGGCTTGCTCCGCCGCTCAGCCGACCTGCTCGCCCACAGCGGGGCCGCGTTCTGCCTCACGCCTGACCACGCGGTGCAGCACGGGGTGCATGTGGCCGCGTCCGGCTCCCCGATTCCGTGGATCTCGATGCCGGAGATGGTCGCGGGCATGCTCGCGGAGCGGCAGTGCAAGACGGTGGGGATCCTGGGGACGCGGTGGGTGACCAAGGGATCGGCGTATCAGACGCTGTTGGGGATGCGGGGCATCCAGCAGCTGATCCCGGACGACGAGGCGACCGAGCGGATCGACCGGATCGTCTTTGACGAGTTGGTGTATGGGCGGGTGCGAGGGGATTCGCGAGACCATATTTATCGGACTATTGAAGATTTCAAGCAGCGTGGTTGCGAGGGCGTGGTGATGGCGTCGTCGGAGATCCCCCTGCTGCTCCGGGAAGAGGAGAGTCCGCTCCCGCTGTACAACCCGGCCGAGATCCTGGCGCGGGCGGCGGTGGATCGGTCGCTCTCCGACCCCTCGGACGACCCCCCGTCGATGATCGGATGAGCCGCAACCGGGGGCGTCGGCTTGCGGAGAGAATGGCGCTGGTCCGAGGGGTCCATCCCGATTCCTGAATCGGCTGGACGAGCCTCGGCAAAAGCGGTTAGACTGGCCCTCGTGCGGGAAGACGCCCGAGCGGCGTGCAACGCAGAAGTCCCGGCTTCACCCGTCAGCCCCGGCGGGGGGCCGGGCGCCGGCCGAGCGGCGGAGACCCGGCCGGGAAGCGCAGCCCGCTGCGCCACAAACGATCAGAGAACGCGAGGCGTTCGATACGGAGCCTTTCATGCACGGCACCTCCAACCTTCACCGGTCCGATCGGTCCCGTAACGCGCGATCGCTTGCGAACAGCGCAGGCCAGGCGATGGGCCAGGCGATTGAGCAGCTCGAGCAGCGGATCGTGCTCGACGCGGTCCCCGGGCTGCCGAACTTTGGTTCGGCTCCGGTCATCACCTTTGACGGCGCCGGGAAGGGCACGTTCACCGATGCGATCGACGAGATCGGCGATGACGATCTCTATCGGATCAACCTGACCGAGACGGACTTCGTCCGCATCCTCGCGGACGCCGAGAAGGGCGCGGGGCAGAGCCAGGCCGACTTCAACGCCCGCGTGGATACGCGGGTGATGCTCTACGACGCCGACGGGAACTTCCTGCAGGAGTCGCACGACTCGGGCAACCTGACGCCAGCGACCGATCCGACCGAGGCGTGGCTCGGCTTCGTGCCGGCGGCTGAGGACTTCGTGGGCGGGGTGGCGACGTACTACATCCGGGTGCTTTCTGACCAGAGCACCGGCGATAACGCGACGGGCAACTACACGCTGCGGGTCGATTCGAGGTCGGACGGGGATATGCCGGCGGTGAACCCGGCGGCCCCGGGCGTGGTGACGGTGGCTGGGACGCTGAACCGCCAGTTGGAGGATCTTGTATACCGGATCGTCAACGGGTCCGACGCGGCGTTTGACTCACTGGTGACGATCACGGCGCCTTCGACCGCCGACACACGGCTTGACGTCTACGACTCGGAGGGCAACCTCCTCGTTTCTGACTCTCAGTCCGCGACGTTGACGAACCCGTTCCTGACTTTCGACGGGGCGCCGGACACGGTGTACTACGTGCGGGTGCGGTCCGACGAGTTTGCGCCGGGTCGCCCTTGGGCGGACCCGTTCAACGTGTTCGCAGAAACGGTCGCGAAGCAGTTGGGACAGCCGCTCGATCCGGTGCGACGCATCGGGTTCGAGGTGAACAACGTCAACAACGGGCGCACCGCGCTCTATCAGTTCCAGGCGCAAGCGACGGGACGCGCGGTCATCTCAGCGACCGGCCTCATCATGCCGCCGCTGAGCGACGCGACGTTGCGGCTGTTTGACGACGAGGGAACGCAGATCGCGACGAGCACGGACTTCTTCGGCAACTCGCCGCAGATCGACTTCTCGCTGAAGGGCGGCGACACGTACTTCATCGTGATCGACGGCTTTGTGAGCGGCGGGTCGTTGTTCGGCCTGACGGTCGAGGCCTACGCAGTCACGGACGATCAGAACGGCGTGGACGACCACGCCGACGATGGCGACTTGGAGAACGCGACCCCGATCGTGTGGAACTGGTCGGCCGCGAGCCATACCGCGACCGGTTCAGTGGATTCGCTTGTTGACCTTCTCGTAACCGGGTACGTCCCGCTCGCGGATCACGCGACGACGTTGGTCGGGCACGCGACGGGGCGTCTTCACGATGAAGCGGATAGCGACCTGTTTGTATTCGTCCCTCCCATCGACATGCTTGGTGAATGGGACGGACTGATCGAGGATGCGGACCCGGCGCGCCTGTGGGTCGAGGGCTTCCGTCCCTCGACGCGGGTGGAGATTCAGGTCTCCCCGCTCGTTCCGGTCGACCCGCTCACGGTCCCGGTGTCGTTCGCGGACATGCAGGTGTCGGTGCTTGATGATGCGGGCAACGTTATCTACGGGCCAAATGACGTGTTCTTCAACTTCAACCCGCCGGACCCGGCAGGCGCGGTCGATCCTGCCCGGTATCAGGCCGACTTCGTGCTTCCGCTCGACGGCCCGGACATGATCGACTACAACGGCGATCCCACCGGGCCAGAGCTCTGGGGCGGGCGTCCGTACTACATCCTGGTCGAGGGAGTGGCATCCGGGCGCTACGCGGTTGAGGTCATCGTCGACAACATGCCGGATCCGACGGACGACACCCAGCAGTTCATGTCTGCCGAGGGCGACCCGGACACGATCCGCGAGGGGAACTACGCGGCGGGCGCCGGTGTGGCGGGCGATCCCAACGCCTTTAGCGCGATCAAGGAGTCGTACAACGACGGGCAGTACGCCTTTGCGCCCGAGATCTCGCTGAACCCGGCGACCGGTGATGGGACGACCCCGGGCACGGGAGTGGACACGGCGTTCAACCGGACTTCACCGTTCGAGCGTGGGTACTCGAACCTGAGCGGTGTGCTCGGCGAGTCGTTCCTGACGTCGCTTGGGATTGCGCCGGGGCAGGTCGGCGCGGGCAACTACGCGGTCCTCGAGGAGTCCGGCGGGTACGCGATCGAGCACCCGAACGACTCCGATCTGTACCGCTTCACGGTCTCTCGCTCCGGGTTCGCCGAGATCCGCATCAACACAACCGACCTCGATGACACGTTCGACTACTTCATCTCGGACTGGTCCGATGCCACGGCGATGGAGCCCGAGACAGATTCGGGCAGCAAGACGGCGACCTACAGCTCGCTGCTCGACTCGATGCTGACGATCTACAACTTCGACCTCGAAGTGATCGCGACCAACAGCTACAACAACGCCCTGCGCGGGCGCACGGGCACGGCGGACATCGGTTCGCTGGGCCAGTTCACGTTCAACGAGCGCGACGCGCGCGTGGTGGTGCCGGTCGAGGCTGGCGAGACGTACTTCATCGCGGTTTCGTCGGCGCAGGCGGATCGCTACCAGGCGCACCTCGCCGATCCTTCGGTCGCGGTGCAGTGGGAGCATCTGATCGGTTCGTACGAGTTGCTGGTGCACACGATCACCCCGCCCGCGGGCGGCGCGGTTGACGAGGGCGATGACGCGCAGGCGAATCTCAACGTCAACGCGACGACGATCCGGATCGAGGAGGACGGGACCGCCGCGTTCCAGGGGCGGATCCGCTCGACGCAGAACAACCCGACGGATATTGACACGTTCTCGTTCATCTCGCCTTCGAACGCGACGGCGGCCATTACGGTTACGCCGGCGTCGGGGTCGACCGTTCGCCCGCGCATGACGCTTTCGGCGGTCAACCAGTTTGGCGGGATCGACCTGGTTGACCAGGTGACGGCGGGCGGCACCGGGGGCGCGACGATCGCCACGGCGCTCGTGAAGGGCACGCGCTACTACTTGACGTTCGAGGGTGCGGGCGGATCGCAGGGGTTCTACAACGTCTCGTTCTCGGGAGTTGATCAGGCCGACGATCATGCCGATTGGCTTGAGTACCCGAACGCGACGCCGATCGAGCTGTTCGACTTCCTTGGGTCCGGTTTCGCCGCCGGTTCAATCGAAGGCTCGGGCGATTCGGATGTGTTCGTGGTCGAAGCGTCGGACTTCATGGACCTGACGGTGACGGTGACGCCGACGGGAGACCTGGACCCGCGTGTCATGACGTATGAGGTGTCGCTCGATCCGGTGGGTGTGCCCATCCTGCTCAAGGTCGGTCAGGACGATGACTCGGGCGGTGACAACGCGGCGCAGGTCTTCCTGCCGCTGACGCCCAACCGCGTGAGCGTGCAGACTGGCCTGACGTACCCGTACTACTACATCGTGGTCGAGTCCGAGGACCTGGACGCCGGCGACGGCGACTATGTGGTGTCGGTGGACTTCACGCCGACCGACGATCACGCCGACGATGGCCAGGAGCCGTTCGCGACCGAGCTCGGCATCGGTGCGTCGACCGGCCAGGCGGTCGAGCCGGGTGTGATCGAGGTCGTGGGCGACACCGACCTGTTCACCTACACGGCGCCGGCGTCCGGCACCGCGTCGGTGACGCTGACCAACCCGACGGGCTCGTCGCTGCTCGAGAAGATCACGGTGCGCGACTCGGATGGTGTCGAGCTGGTGGTCTCGGACGGGGCTGACCCGGCGACCGCGACATTCGACGTGATTCGCGGGCGCGAGTACTACATCGTGATCGGCGAGGGCTCTGGTGCGACCACGGCCCAGATGACGGGGGCGTACACGCTCACGCTGCTGACCCCGCCCGTGGACGATCATCCGAACGCGGGTGAGTTCTCGATCGCGACGGCGCTGGTGCTGAGCGGTTCGACCGGCGACGCTGTGCTGGGCTCGACGCTCCCGGGCGCGCCCGGCAATCCGCGGATCAGCCCGGTCGCCGACACGGACCTGTTCACGTTTGAGACGATTACCGATGGCGACGTCGTGATCACCGTCACGCCGGCAGACCCCTCGTCGCTCTCGCTGTTCACTTCGTTGACGGTGTTTGGCAGCGATCAGTCGATCATCGGCGGCCCGGTGATCGGTGATGCCGGCGATGCGGTGTCGTTCACGATCTCGGGCGCCGCCGATG
>JAUIFD010000167.1 GCA_030429485.1 Phycisphaerae bacterium
GGCTCGACCCGGGTAACCTTGGCTAGATAGATATTGCCGCGAAGCTGCTTGCGGTTCGCGGACTCGAAGTCGAACTCCTGGACGCGATTGCCGCGAACGACAACCACCCGGGTCTCCTCCGGGTGGGCGGCATCGACGAGCATTTTGTTGGCCATTGCCTTATGTCTCCTGAACCGGTTGACGGCGCTCGGCTGGGCACGGTTCCTGACCGGCCCGAGGCGCTCATCGCCGCAGGGACCGAGAACACACCCGAAAGCCGGGTGTCCTGAGAAGCTCTGCTGAGCAAACGGGGGGATTCGGCGTGGTGGGGGCGTTCCGGGCTCGCGGGCGAGGGCGGGTGCGCCGATGAGTCCGCTATGTCTCGCTCGCTGAAGCGCCGGGGGTTCACGCTCGTTGAGATCCTCATCGTCGTGGTCATTCTCGGCATCCTGGCCGCGATCATCGTGCCCCTGTTCACGGGGGCGTCGGAAGACGCGCGGCGTGGCGCGTTCGTGGAGAGCCTGGGGGGGCTCAAGCGGGCTGCAGAGCTCTTCGCGGTGCGCACGGGCAGCTACCCGTTGGACACTTCATCGGGCGCGGCGCCGACCGATGGGTTTGAGGACTACATCCGCGTCAGCCAGTGGACCAAGGTCACACCGATCGGCGGCGTGTGGGACACCGAACTCAACGACAACGGCATCACCGCGGCGATCGGTGTGCATTTCGACGGCACCGGCGCAACGCGAGACGACACCTACATGACGATCGTCGATGAGATCATGGACGACGGCGATCTGAGCACCGGCTCGTTCCGCAAGCTCGCCGACGCGCGGTACTACTGGGTGTGCGTCGACTGACGCCTCACGCTTCGGGCAGGCTGTAGCGCAGCATCGTCGTGCTCGGCATCGGTGGGTAGTCCATCACCAGCCTGAGGCAGCAGAAATCGTCGAGCTGCCAACCCGCGCGATCGAGTACGGTGTTGACGATCTCCTCGTACCGCGGAGTGATCGGCGTTGCCGGGGGCGCGCCGAACCCCAAGTTGTGTATGCGCTCGGCGCACGGGAGCGGTTCGTGCGGCCCGGTCGCGGGGCGCGAGCCCCAGAGCTGCCCGAAGAGCAGCACCTCCGGGTGCATCGCCTCCTCAATATCGCGATGCACGAAGAGATCGAACTGCAGCGTCTCCGCCGGCACCGCGACGGTCGACGCGAACTCGCCGTAGGTGTTGTGCCCGTCGCGTGCGCGCGGCACCGTCGCTCGGTCGATAAACCCGAAGAAGCACGACGCGGCGCCCGCACGTCCAACGGGCCCTTCGGTGAGCATGTAGCGCTCGCCGAGTTCGATGCTGTCCGTCTCGATGCTCAGGCTCCCCTCGCAGAACGACTCGAGCAGGAAGGGGTCTCCACCACCCAGTTCGATGCGCTCGCGCGTCGTCGGGCCAGGCGTTGACCGATCGTCGTTGTACGAGGTGACGTAGAAGAGCGGCCAGCGCGCAACGGGGCGGAGTCGGCACAGCCCAACGAAGCCGCCGACCAGCGCGAGGTCGAGCCTCGTCGGATCATCCCGGTTCGGAGCGACAAACTGCGAGGTCATGCGCGCGCGAGCTTGGAGCCCCCAAACGCCCGAGTTGCCGCGGAACGCGATCTTGCGCGAGACTTCGAGCGGACGCTCGGAGCCCATGCCGTCGATCAGGAGCTCGAGTGTCGCACGGTCGCCGGCGTGGCGTTCGATCATCTGGTCGTACCGCACCGACGCCTCTCTGACCGCGGCGATCGCCTCGGGCGGGGCCTGGGCGTCGGCGAATGCGGCGAGCACGATCTCGACGCCCGCTGCGCCGGGCACGTGCGACACCGCAGCGAACGCGTCGTCGGAGGAAAGGATCCGTGCGATCTTCCAGGTGAGGTTCTTGTTCAGTCCAAACCGGCGCGAGACCTCCTGGGGTTTCCCTGGGTCGGCCCCGGCGTGGCGGTAGAGCGAGAGCAGCGCACGGCGCAGCTCCTGGACCGCATGGCGGCAGTCGTCCGTGAACGTCGGCTCGGTGAACACACTCATGGGCTGGAGAGAATGTACCTCACGCAGAGGATCGTGGAAGATTTCTCTGGGGAAACTTGCAAACAACGTCCCATGACGTAGCTTCGTCAGACACACGTTGGCGCGCTCGACGCGCCCTCATGAAAACCCTTGGGAGAGAAGATCATGAGAGTCTCGATTCTGGCCATCCTCGCATCGGCATCCTTCGCGTCCGCACAGCAGTTCTACACCACACAAGGGCTTATCGAGGGCATCGCCGATAACGGCACCGCCTCCGGGTCTGACGGTGGCAACGGACAGTACTTCATGTGGACGCCCTCAGCGGGCTTCCAGTCCATCGGCGGCGTCACGCCGGGCAACGGCGTGGGCGGGCAGGGCAAGATCTCTCGCGACGGACGCTATATCTCCGGCACCACCTACAACGCCACCAACGACTGGCACGAGATGAGCCGGTACGACGCACAGACCGGGCAGTGGACGGGCTTCGGCTCGCTCCCGGGCATTGGTACGCAGATCGACGCGGAGACCTCGTCCGGCTGGGCGATCTCGGGTGACGGCCGCCACGTGGTCGGGCTCGGGTGGACGAGCCAGGGCACGGCCGACGCCTACGCCTCGCAGTGGAGCGAAGGTTCCGGGTTGCGCGTCGTCGACAACTCGCCGCAGGTCGGAGACTCGAGCCGCGCCAACGGTGTCAACTACGACGGCTCGGTCGTCGTCGGCTGGCAGGACGGCAACGGGCGACAGGGCTCGGTGTGGGTCAACGGCGTTCAGGAACTCATCTTCGACAATGGTGGCAACGCCGCTCAGGAAGCCCTCGCCGTCTCCGGCGACGGCACCTGGGTCACCGGGTACGGGATCGGCGGATTCTTCGGGCCTCCCGGCGAGGCGTACCGGTACAACACCGTCACCGATACCTATGAGACGATCCCCAACCTCGCGGTCGGCGGTGGGCGCACGATGGGGGCGACCGCGATCACCGATGATGGCTCGATGATCGTCGGCGGCACCTGGCCGCTCGGGCCGGCCTTCTTCGGCAGCGCGTTCGTCTGGACCGAGGACGCGGGCACGGTCTCCTTCACCGACTTCCTCGACGCCAACGGCGTCGCGTATCCCGTGGGGTACAACTTCGCATTCGCGTCCGCGATGTCCTCTGACGGTGAGTGGATCGCCGGGTGGGGCGATGGCGGAGCGGGCATCGAGAGCTGGGTTGTGCATATTCCGACGCCTTCCTCGCTCGTCGCGGTGGCGTTTGGCGGGCTCGTCGCGGCTCGTCGTCGGCGCTAATCGCGCATTCAATCAAGCCCCCCTACGGGGCGCGTTGGGAGTTAACTCCCACGCGCCCCTTTCTCGTTTTTGGCGTCCACCCGGCGGGCCGCGGAGGCTCGTTACCATGCGGCGCAGGGAGGTCCAATGCTCAAACCCAACCCGACATTCATGCTCGTAACCGCGGTGTTTCTCGCGTGGGCGCCGCGGTGCCATGCGCAGCCCGATGAAGGGCTCTCGGCGTCGGTCGTGAAGATCCACTCGACCGCGCTGCTTCCCGACTACTACCGCCCGTGGACATCACGCCAGCCGCGACGATCAACAGGCTCGGGCGTGGTGATCGATGGCAACCGCATCCTGACCAACGCCCATGTGGTGCGTTACGCCGAAGAGGTGCTGGTGCAGTCGCCCAAGCTCGGACGGAAGATCCCGGCGAAGGTCGAGATGATCTCGACGGGGATCGATCTCGCGATCTTGAGCGTCGACTCGGACGAGTTCTTTGAGTTGCACCCGCCGGTCGAACTGCGGGACACGGTGCCGGACGACGGCGACCGGGTGACGGTGCTCGGCTATCCGATGGGCGGTGACTCGCTCTCGACGACCGAGGGCGTCGTTTCACGCGTGGAGTACACCGACTTCTACTACGGCGTGCTCGGGCTGCGCGTGCAGATCGACGCGGCCGTAAACCCGGGCAACAGCGGCGGGCCCGCGTTCCTGGATGGGCAGTGCATCGGCGTGGTGTTCAGCGGCATCACCGAGGCGGACAACATCGGGTATGTCATTCCGACGGCCGAGATCGCGATCTTCCTCGACGACATCGAGGATGGAGCAGTGGGCAGCAAGCCCGTGCTCGATGCGAGGTTCATGCCCGCCGAGAATCCGTCACTCCGCGACTTTCTCAATGTCCCGCTCACGGCGGGCGGCGTGGTCGTCACGTGGGTTGGCCCGACCGAGGAGGAGGGGCTGCGCGTGATGGACGTGGTGATCGAGATCGAGGGACGACCACTCGATGATCAGGGGCAGATCGACGCGCTGGGGCGGAGGATCGACTTCCGGTACGCCGCCGACGGCGCGGACGACAACACGGTGGACATGGTCGTGATCCGCGACGGCGAGCGCGCGGAGATCAGCCATCCCCTCGGGCACGGCGAGCCGAAACTGCTGTCGTTTCTCGGCGAGGAGCGCCCGGAGTACTTCCTCATCGGTCCGCTGTGTTTCACGGAGGCGACGCTCGACTTCGCGAGGCTGACGGAGATGAGCGCCTGGGCGCCTTACCTGCAGCATCGCGAGAGCCCGCTCGTCACGCGCTACGTCGATAGCAAGCGCGATCCTGACGAGGCGCTGGTTGTGCTCGCGTGCCCGCCGCTCTCGCATCCGGTCGGGCGCGGGTACGACGATGCGGAGATCGGCATCGCGCTCAAGAGCGTCAACGGCGTTGAGATCCTGAACCTCGCGCACCTGGTCCAGGTGCTCCGCGATTCGGAGGATGCGTACGTCAACTTCCAGTTCGTTGATGAGACGGACATCAACGTGCTCGTGTTCGACCGTGAGGCTCTCGAAGGCGCGACCGAGGAAGTGCTCGATCGGCACTCGATCCGATCAAGGATGTCGCCGGCGATGGCGGAGGTGTGGGAGGGTGGGGAGTAGTACTCCCGAATGAGCCGCGGCACGCAGGCCGCGGCGCTCCGCCGCGGCCTGCCCGATCAGCCGGGGTCGGCTAGCAACGACAGCGGCTGCAGAACTCCTCGGCGTCCTCTTCGGCCTGCTCGCGGGACTTGCCGTAGAGCTCCTGGATCTTGCCGACGAGTTGGTCGCGCTTGCCCTCGATCGTGTCGAGGTCGTCGTCGGTCATCTTGCCCCAACGCTCCTTGGCGTGCCCCCTGACCTGCTTCCACTTTCCCTCGATCTGATCCCAGTTCATCGCGAGCTCCTTCGTTGTCGGCGGCGCCCATCGCCGCGGACTCGTAAGGGTGCGTGCCCGGGATGAGCCAAGCGCACGGGTCGGCGTGAATCGACGCTCATCCTCGGCGCAAGGTCTGCGTCCGAGAACCAGTCTCGGCGACGATCGAGAAGAGACCGGACTGGTTGCCCCGATAGGCTCGGTGCAACGCGGGGCGTGTTGTTCCGGAACAACAGACCCCCCGACTCTCGGACCCGGTTCTGACGGAGACCTCTCAGATGACGACCAGCGCGGCTGCCCTGCTCCTCGCCCTCTCCGGCTCGGCGTTCGCCGGCTCGACGTCCGTTGCGGACGACATCGATCCGCACGCCGGCATGCTTCGATTCCCCGACGTCTCACAGGATCGCATCGCCTTCGTGTATGCGAACGACATCTGGATCGTGCCGCGCGAGGGCGGCGAAGCGCGCTCGCTCGCAAGCCCCCCGGGCGCTGAGTCGTTCCCGCGCTTCAGCCCCGAAGGCGACACCATCGCGTTCGTTGGCAACTACGAGGGCGACCGCGACATCTACACCATCCCCACGGCTGGCGGCGTCGCGAAGCGCATCACGCATCACCCCGCGAATGAGCTGCTTAACGGCTGGACTGCCGACGGGCGCATCCTCTTCTCGTCGAACGCGCTCTCGGGACTCGCGAGGACGAGCCAGCTCTACACCGTCGGCGCCGAGGGCGGCATGCCCGAGCAGCTGCCGGTGCCCTACGGCGTCATGGCGGACATCTCGGAAGACGGCAAGTGGCTCGCGTACACGCCGGCGTCGCGCGAGTTTCGCACATGGAAGCGCTACCGCGGCGGGCTCGCGACGGACATCTGGCTCTTCAACCTGGACAACTACAAATCCGAGCAGATCACGGATTGGGAGGGCACCGACTCGATCCCGATGTGGCACGGGAAGACGGTGTACTACCTCTCCGACGCAGGCCCCGAAGAGCGGCTCAACATCTGGGCGTACAACACGCGTTCGAAGGAGCGCCACCAGGTGACCGACTTCGACGAGTGGGACGTCAAGTTCCCGTCGATGGGGCCCGGGCCGGACGGCGACGGCGAGGTCATCTTCCAGAACGGCGCCGATCTGTACCTGCTCGATCTCGAGAGCGAAGAAGCGACCGTGGTCGATGTCTCCATCCCCGGCGAGCGTCCGCGATTGCGCCCGCGGTTGGTCGATGCGTCGGAGAACATCCAGGGCGGCGCGGCGTCGAGCACGGGCAAGCGCGCGGTCGTCGAGGCGCGCGGCGACATCTGGACCATCCCCGCCGAGACGGGCTCGCCGCGCAACCTCACCCGGTCGAACGGCGCGGCGGATCGCGATCCCGCGTGGAGCCCGTCGGGCAAGTGGATCGCCTACTTCTCGGATGAGGACGGTGAGTACGACCTCTACATCACCCAGTCCGACGGCAAAGGCGAGACGCGCAAGCTCACCGACACCGAGGGGCACTACTACTTCATGCTCGGGTTCAGCCCGGACTCGGAGTGGATCGCCTACACCGACCAGGCGGGACGACTGATCGTCACCAGCGCGGAGGACGGCGAGACACGCGTGCTCGACACCGACCCATGGGCGAGCCGTCCGAGCATCTCGTGGGCGCATGATTCCAACTGGATCGCCTACTCGCGATCGGAGGACGACTCGCTCGGCTCGGCGGTCTGGGTCTACGACCTCGCCAGCGACGAGAAGCACCGGCTGACCTCCGGCATGTTCCAGGAGGGCTCGCCCACCTTTGATCGCAAGGGCGAGTGGCTCTACTACACCGCGGCGATGGACTTCTCGAACCCGCTCTACGAGGACGTCGGCTCGACGTTCGTCTACGCGGGTGTGTCGCGCATCATGGCTGTGCCGCTCAATGGCGAGGTGGAGAACCCCTTCCTGAAGAAGGTCGACGACGAGGAGTGGGAGGAGCCCGAAGCGGACGCTGACGACAACGCCGAGGAAGGCGACGAGGGAGAAGCCGGGCAAGCGGACGACGATGCAGCCGAGCATGGCGACGATGCGGACTCCGACGATGCCACAGCGGACGACGAGGCCGCGGACGCCGGCCCCGAAGCGCTCGTGGACATGGAGCACCCTCTCTACGGCGTGTGGGAGGCGGAAGCGACAGGGCTCTCGCAGCTCGGGCTTCCCGACGACACGCTCGAGTACACCTTCACGCTCATCCCGCTCAAGGAAGGACGCGTCATCGGCGTCTCCAAGACGCAGGGTGACGAGAGCGAGTACGACTCGGTCGAGTGGGATGGCGACACGCTCACGCTCACGTCGTCGGACAATGGCATCACCATCGTCTCGGTCGCGAAGCTCTCGGGCGACTCCATGACCGCGACATGGTCGATCGAACTGCCGACCGGCAAGGTCTCGGGCAAGTGGAAGGCGACGCGCACCGACGCCGAGCCCGACCTCAAGTGGGTCGAGGAGGCGGGAGACGCGGGCGATGACGAAGACGAGCCGCTCAACATCGAGATCGATGGGTTCGAGCGCCGCGCGATCATGCTGCCGATCCCCGCGGGCCGTTACGGCGGACTTTCCGTGAACGCGTCCGGCGAACTGCTCTTCACGGCGATGCCGGTCGGGCAGGGCGCGCCGCCGGCGATCAAGATCATTGACATCACCGACGACGAGCCCGAGGCGAAGACCGTCGTCGCGGGAGTCGGTGGATACTCGATGTCCGGTGATGGTGAGAAGCTGCTCGTGTTCGGGCAGGGCGGGG
>JAUIFD010000168.1 GCA_030429485.1 Phycisphaerae bacterium
TATCGATACGGGCTCGGTGTCCCTTCCGACGGATCGTGGGGCAGTGAGCGATCCCATCATTGTGAACGGAGGGACGCCCTACTCAGCCCACCGCTTGGCGATTCTCGGGGTGGTGGGCGGGAGCTCCGCCGAAATGCAGGTCGCCGAGATCACGTTCTCCGGGCAGGTCGTCGACGAGACTCTGGTGAACGTCGCGGCCTCGGCGAACGGCGCGAGCGCAACGCAATCGAGCACATTCGATCCGAGCTACTCAACCGCCGACAAGGCCAACGACGGGGACCGGCAGGGCGACTACTCGACACCGCCCGGCATCGCGCACACACTCTTCGAACCGATGGCGTGGTGGGAGGCGTCGTTCGCTGGCGCGGAGCGCGTGTCGCGCGTCGTGATCTTCAACCGCACCGACGGCGGGCTCGGCCCGCGCATCGACCCCTTCACGGTCGCGCTCTACTCGGGCGTGGTTCCGGTATGGGCGAGTGCGGGCAACACGTTCGCCGCCGACATCTCGGGGCCGGGTGTCGCGGGGATGACGTTCAACTTCCCTGAAGTCACGGCGGATCGTGTTCGCGTACAGCTGGATGGCACCAACTACCTCCAACTCGCCGAAGTCGAGGTGTGGGCCGTGTCCGACGACGCCGATCCGTGCCCCGCGGACCTCGCGCCGCCGGGCGGCGATGGCGCCGTGAACACCAACGACTTCTTCCAGTTCCTCGCGTACTACCAGGCGATGGACCCATCAGCCGACTTCTCACCACCGGGCGGCGACGGCGTCATCAACACCAACGACTTCTTCGCCTTCCTCGCCGCGTATCAGGCGGGGTGTCCGTAGCGCGGCATTCGGCTCGCGACAGCACCCGCGGTGGCGCGGTGCGGACCCGGATGATCCACCGGGGAGCGACGGCGGGGTGCCCACCCTCGGCGGGACGAGGCAGAGCGGCCTCAAGCCGGCCCCCGCCTACCATCCGCCCCATGGCCAAGACCCGCGAGATCAAGAAGCGCATCAAGGCGGTCGCCAACATCAAGCGGATCACCCGCACGATGCAGATGATCGCGACCGCCAAGTTCTCCGCCGCCTCGCAGCGGGCGGTCGCCGGGCGGCCCTACGCCGAGGCGATCTTCGGGCTCGTGGGCGAGCTCGCCGCCGCGGGAGAGGGCGTCGAGCACCCGCTGCTCGCCGGCAGCGCCGAGGGCGAGGAGCTGACCCTCATCCTGACCTCCGACCGCGGGCTCTGCGGGCCGTACAACGGCTCGGTGCTCCGCACCGCCATGCGCCACTTCGCGGCCCATCCCCAGGCCAAGTCCGGCGACATCGAGCTCGTCGGCAAGAAGGGCGTCAACTTCCTGAAGTTCAACGGCGTGCCCGTCTCGGCCCACCACGCCCAGTTCGGCGACAAGCCGCAGTACGAGGACGTCGAGCGCCTGGCGCAGACGTACATCGACCGCTTCTCGTCGGGCGAGGTCTCCCGCGTGCGCGTGGTCTATATGAAGTACCACTCCGCCGGTCGCCAGACGCCGGAGGTGCTGCAGTTGCTGCCGTTCGAGACGCCCGAGGCCAAGCCCGCGCAGGGCGATGGCCAGGGTGGGGGCGCGGCGTATTACGAGTTCTCACCGTCAGCGCCGGAGCTGCTCAACGAGCTCCTCCCGGCCGCGGTCAAGGTCACGCTCTACCAGTGCTTCAACGACGCGGTGGTGTCGGAGCACGTGGCGCGGATGGTGGCGATGAAGGCCGCGACGGACAACGCCGGGAAGATGGGCAAGAACCTCACCCGCGTCTACAACCGCGCCCGCCAGGCCCAGATCACCACCGAGCTGACCGAGATCATCTCGGGCGCCGCGGCGTTGGAGTAGGCGACCGCCGCTCGTGGCCTGATGGGCTCGGGTTAGTCCCCGAAATCTCACGGTGAATCCGCCTGGCGCGAGCTGAGGCGAGGAGCTTGTTCGCTACCTGCAAAACCCCACGCCGAACCTGCAAGTTAGCTGGCCAGACTTCGGGACCAGGGTTACGTTTGGGTATCGGCGCCGGACACCAAGCCGGGCCCAAGCGCCCGCAGGGCAGGGGAATGACATGCGGAAGCGATCGCGCACGTGGTCGGACTGCTGAGCATCGCGTGGGGAGGAGGCGCCCAGGCGCAGTGCGACATGGCGCTCCCCGCTACGCCTGCGTTTCCCGGGCCGCATACGGGTACGATTGAGTTGCGTTTGCGGGGTATCCAGAATGCGTTGGAGGGCAACACAGACCCATATGCACAGTGCGGCGTGCATAACCATGCGATCTTCATCGGGGGAGGTTACATCGGCGCGGGGAACACCACACCGGTGGCGTTCGTTACGAAGAGCCAGGCCGTCGTTGAGGCGGCAATCCAGGGGCTGCTTGACGATTTCGCACTTGACAGTGACTATGACTGGTTTGATGCCAGTACGTTCCGCGGGTTCGTCTTCTTGGATATCGAGAACCCGATGAAACCGCAGCAGTGGCACAGGTACCTGGAGGACGCCCAGGACCCATCTGCCAACATTTACGTGGATGACCCGGAAAAGCCCATCCTCCTTGATCACATTATCGACGGGTTCAATACTCGGATCGCGGCGGCCCGGGCCAAGTTCCCCTACGCGGAACTCGTGCTCTTCCCGCACGTCAGCCCACATTCAGAGGGAGACTGCGGTTCTTCCTCGTACATGCCGGCCCGAATCGACGGGTGGGAGTACGCGGGCGACGAGCAGGCCGGAGTGCCGGTGTACGGCGGAGCTGGGACCTTCACGCGCAAGTCGATCCTCGAAGACCTGGACTATGTCGGTGTGCAGCTCTATGCCCGCTACGGGCCGGGTGACGGAACGGGTCTCTACAACGAGGCAACCACCAAGGCCTTCATCCAACAGGGGATGGAAGTCGCTTACCAGATGGGGAACAACGGCACCTATTCACTCCCTGTACTTCCCATACTGAGCTTCAGGATCCACAACCCGACCGAGAACCCCGAGGGCGACGATCCGCCAACGGCGTATGAGTCCGTCGAGGACGGCAACGCGCCAACTCTCCAGTACGTGCAGTGGCAGGTCGAGAAGGTCCGCGAGTATGACTTCACAGGATCGGGTGGGTTCGGCATTGATCACCAGGCTATCTGCTTCTGGGGTGGCATCGGCGAGCTAAGTTCAAATGAGTCGGAGCCGCAGAGTGTCGAGGAGTTCCTTGATGCCTTGTTTTCGCCGTGCGACCTCAATGGCGACGGGAGCGGGAACGGTGCTGACGAGTCGCTCTGGACCGGTGCTCCCGACGACGACGAAGAGCCACCGACGAACCCATACGCCATGGCGTTTGACATGAACGGTGATCGCCTTGTCACGACCGCAGGTGCCGGCAACGATTCCGCTGCGTTCGGTTCAGCGTGTGGAGAGTGAGGAGTACGTGAATGACGGTCCACGATCATCGCGGGTCAGAAGCCCCCGCTGCCTTGGCGAGCGCATTCGCGATCGCCGCCGGAACAAGTGCCTACGCCACTCCGGTGCGTTTCGACAACGACGGCTCCTTTGACTGGTCCGAGGGTGTGTATCTTGACATCACCGCCGGCGTACGCGAGCAAACTGGCCTTGATGCCGGGCGGGCGAGCTTCCAGTACGTGCTCCAGCCCGATTCGTATTACAGCTACGCGATCAAGCTCGTGGTGGGTTCGACGCGCGACGCGCAGGTTGAGGGCTACCCCGAAGCCTCGGTCCGACCCCGTAATGCAACTGTGCCAGACGACTTCGCCAGCAGCATCTACGGACGGCACTGGTTGACAAGTCAGGCGGTCGCAACGTACAGCCAAGGTGGCCTGTTCCTCAACACCCAGTTCACGAAGGTCTACGAGCCGGGCGGTGGGGTCGGCCCACCTGAGTACATCGCCGCCCGCTTCGATCTCGCGGACGGGACGCACTACGGGTGGATGAGTCTCCAACTCACACGTCTGGTCGGCCCCGGTTTCCCCGACTGGGACTTCGACCTGCTCGCGTGGGGCTACGAGACCGAGCCCGACACGCCGCTGCCCGCCGGCGCAGCACCGGCCCCCGGCGGCGCGCTGGCTGCGCTGGCCCTCGGCGCCGCAGCGGGGATGACGCGCGGACGGCGCGCGATGGAGCAGCATGCGCAGCGCAAGTGAGCATCACAGCGAGGCGATGCGCTCGATTACGCTCGCGACCACCATCGCCGCCGGCACCGCGTGCTACGCCGATCCCGTGCGTTTCGACAACGATGGGTCTTTCGACTGGTCGGACGGCGTGTCTGTGGACATCACCAAGTCGGCCCAACGCCAAACCGGCATCGATGCCGGGAGAGCGTGCTTTCGATACGTGTTGGTGCCCGAACAGTACTACTCATACGCACACAAGAACGTCGAGGGAGCGGCGCCGGATGCAGGCGTTAAGAGCACGCTAGCCCGTGCATTGGTCGGAGTGCGGGATGACTTGGTGCCCGACGGATTTGTCGCCTACAGCGATGTATGGGAATCCAGGAGCATCCTGGGCGGCTACTACCAGACGGGGTTCTATTTCAGCACCTATTTTTCCAAGACCTACCCCGCGAACAACATCCCCGGCCCACCCGAGTACATCGCCGTTCGCTTCGATCTCGCGGACGGCACGCACTACGGGTGGATGAGCCTCTCGCTCACCCACCTCACCGGCCCGGGCTTCCCCGACTGGGACTTCGACCTGCTCGCGTGGGGCTACGAGACCGAGCCCGACACGCCGCTGCCCGCCGGCGCTGCGCCCGCCCCCGGTGGCGCGCTGGCTGCGCTGGCCCTCGGCGCCGCAGCGGGGATGACGCGGACCAGGCGGGAGAGGTAGCGGGTCACGCTGCGCTGGCGTGGATCGTCGTGCCGGCCTCGAACGGGTCCGCGAGCGCGACGGCGCCGGCCATCTCCTCGTTCGTCAGCAGGCAACTCTGGAGCAACAGGCGGTGATACTCGGCGTCGAGCCCGACGCCGGAGAGCACCAACTCCTGGCGTCGGTCGCCGAAGGGCGCCGCCCAGGTCGCGTAGATGCGCGCCCACGTCTGCTCGTCGCAGGGCCAGCGTGAGGGCTCGGTCGCCGCCCACCACGCCGGGCCCTCGGTGAGGCACGAGTCGGCGCCGGACTGGTTCCACCACATCGCAGCGGTGTCGCGCGTCGCGAGCCAGCAGAGGCCCTTGGAGCGCGTCGCGGCGATCGAACCACCGGCGAGCAGCGCATGGGTGCGCCCCGGGTGCAGCGGCCTGCGCGCGGAGAAGACGAGGGTCTCCACGCCGCAGGTCGCGCCGGCGGTCATGGTCGCGGGCGGTGTCGTGTGTCGGATGAGGTTCGTATCGAAGCCGCCGCGCACCGCGCGCACGACCGTGGCTTGGGGGTTGCTCCGGCGGATGATCGCCTCGGTCTCGCGGGTGTCTGTAGCCGGCGCGAGGTCGGTCTTGTTCACGACGACGACGTCGGCCGCCTCGATCTGGGCCGTGAGGAGCGTCGGGAGGCCGACGGTCGGACCGCTGGTCACGCCCTGTGCGTTGGAGGTTGTGGGCGCGCCGCTCAAGCGATCATCGAGGAACGTCGAGGCGTCGACGACCGTGATCAGCGCGGTGGGAGTGTCGGTGCCGACGGCGTCGCCGATCGTCCAGGTCAACTCGCCCGGTGTCGCGACGCCGGAGGCTTCGATGAGCACGCGGACCGGCGCGGGGTCGCGGTGGAGCCGCCGGAGCACGCTCGCGAAGCGATCGCGCAGGTCGGTCTCGATCGGCCCGCCGGAGAGGTCGACGGTCGGGATGCCGGCGTCGTGCAGCGTCTGGGCGTCGGGGTTGATCGCGCCGAGCTCGTTGACGATGGCGACGGTTCGGACCGGGGTCGTCGTGCTCGGCGGCGTGGTCGGATGAGCGACCAAGTGGCCGAGCACGCTGGTCTTCCCCGAACCCAGATACCCGGTGACGATCTCAGCGCTGGTGATAGGCATGGCCGGACTCCGTGCGGCAGCGGTCGCCGCAGCGTGGGTCATCGGCGATGGTCCCAGGGTGGCTATCAAGGCGAGCGCCGAACACCGCTGGGGCGCAGAAGATGCGCCGCGGCCCATGCTCGCTCGTGGCACTTGGGAGTGGCTGTGATCGATCAGTCGGAGGGCGGTGGCGAGGTGACGTCGATCCAGGGCTCCTCGCCGCGGAGTCGGCGCGCGACGTCGGTGATCAGGATCTTGTTGTCCGACGTGTTGAAGTGCGAGAGCAAGAGCGTGCCCCGGGCCCAGAGCGGGTCCTGCCCGGGCGGCGCGGTGTTGGTCGCGCCGACCCAGTTGTCGTTGGTCTGCGCATAGCACACCATCTCGTAGCTCGGGTTCGTGGTGCGTTCGTTGAGCGCTTCGAGGAAGTTGGACCCCGGGCGCATCGCCCGTGCCGCGGAATCGGGGTGGAGTTGCAGCGCGAGCTTCGCGCCCTGGTGCGGCGTTGCGAAGGTATAGAGGCGCCCGATGCGCAAGCGCTTGCCATCGGCTGGAGGCTCATCGCCCGGCTCGGGCGCCGGGCGCAACTCGGGTGGGAGCGCCGCGAGGCGCGCCACGAGCCCACCCATCGAGATCGCCGCCACGTCTACCTCGATCGTCGCGTCAGGATCGTCCGAGGGCCAGCGCTCCTCGACCCGGTCGACGACCAGCGTGGCGATGTCATTGATCCGGTGGTGCAGCATGTAGGAGAGCGTCAGCGCATCGTCCTCGTTGCCGGAGGTCAGCGCGACGAGGCGTTGCGAGAGGCGCGGCGCCATGAAGTGCGGCGAGCGATACCCGCTCAGCACCAGCAGCGGGCGCTCGAGCGGCACCGGCGAGTCCTTCATCCGCTCCCAGTCCGCGTCGATCGTCGACCGTGTGTAACTCGTGAGCAGCTCGTTTTCGGGCCCGATCGCGACACACCCCGCCGGGACGAAGAACACCGACGGAATCGCGATCGCGGCAGCCCTGACCCACGACGATCGATGCGGGAGTTGCACGGGCTGGTCTCCAGGAGCGGGATTGGCGGTCACGTGCATCCGATGCACTCGCTGCAGGGTAGTGAGATGCGGGCCCCGGCGGCCCTGAACGCCCGCCATAGTGTTTCCGAAAGAGAATCGGCCCATTCCGGAGATCCCCATGACCCGCCGACTGGCCCCGCTCGCAGCGTCACTCGCCCTCTTCGCCGGTCCCACCGCGATGGGGCAGAGCGAGCGATACCTGCGCGTGCACGACACGGGCTCGAGTGATCTGGCGCAGCTCGACGTGCAGGTCCGCACGCTTGTCCCGAAGGACGGGCGGGGGCCCGCGGTGCATCTCGTCGGCGCGATCCACATCGCCGACGCGTCGTTCTACAACCGCGTGCAGGCGTACCTCAACGCGCAGGACGTGGTGCTCTACGAGGGCGTCGGCGGCATGCGCACGCCGAACCCCTGGCCTGAGGAGGGGTCGTACGCGGCTCGCCGGCGCGACACGATCCGTCGGCTCGGGTACATCGCGGTGCTCATCGAGCGCGTCAAGAGCGAGACCGGCTCGTACCCCGAGAGCATGGACGAGCTCGGCGAGGAGCTCGGTGATGTCGCGCGCAAGCACTTTGAACGTTCTGTTGTTGATGCTTGGGGCGAGCCGGTGACGTACACGCTCATCGAGACCGACGAGAGCGAGATGTGGGACGTCGTTTCCCTCGGCGCCGACCGCGCCCCCGGAGGCGACGGCGAGAACGCGGACCTCTCATTCCGCGAGTGGCTCAATCGCGATCTCGACGTACCGACCGCGGAGGGGCTGCAGAACGACATGGCCGATGCGCTCGGGCTTGAGTTTCAGCTTGAGGGGATTGAGTACGGCGATCCCGCGTGGCGCAACTCGGACATGGGCGTCGACGAGATCTACGAGGCGATCACCGGCAGGCCGCACGCCGCGAGCGGTGAGGGC
>JAUIFD010000169.1 GCA_030429485.1 Phycisphaerae bacterium
CGCGAAGTCCTCTGCCAGGCGCAGGGCGTCAGCGATCCCGCCCTCGCCCTCCTGATACGCGTACGCCAGGCGGCGGACGCCCAGGTGCTCACCGTTTTTGAGCAGGCGGAGGAAGTCGCCCGCGTGCTCGCCGCCGGTGACGATCATGATCTCGTCGATCCCCGCCCGCACGAGGCACTCGATCGGGAAGTGGATCATCGGGCGGTCGTAGACCGGGAGCAGGTGCTTGTTCGTGACGAGCGTCAGCGGGCGGAGCCGCGTGCCGAGCCCGCCAGCCAGTATCACGCCTCTCATGGCCGTGCCTCCGCTGCGCATCGGCGCCGCCCATCGAGCTCGGGCACCGTACGCTTACTCCGAACCAACCCCGCACCCCAATCGACCGGAGCCGCCATGGAACTCTACATCGACACCGCCAGCCTCGACGAGATCAAGCAGGCCCACGACCTCGGCGTGCTCGACGGCGTGACCACCAACCCCTCGCTCATCGCCAAGGAAGGCGTCGACTACACCAAGCGCCTCGCGGAAATCTGCGAGGTCGTCTCCGGGCCCGTCTCGGCTGAGGTCATCGCGGTCGACTACGACGGCATGATCCGCGAGGGTCGCGACCGCGCGAAGATCGCGGAGAACATCGTCGTCAAGCTCCCGAGCACCCTCGCCGGGCTCCGCGCGTGCAAGACGCTCTCGGACGAGGGCACGCGCACCAACCTCACCCTCTGCTTTCAGCCGCTCCAGGCGATGCTTGTGGCGAAGGCCGGCGCGTTCCTGGTGTCGCCCTTCATCGGACGGCTCGACGACATCGCGCAGGACGGCATGACGCTCATCCAGGAAATCCGCCAGATCTACGACAACTTTGGGTATCCGACCAAGCTGCTCGCCGCGTCGATCCGCCACCCCATGCACGTCGTGCAGTGCGCCCTGGCGGGCGCCGACGTCGCGACCGTGCCCTTCGACGTCATCAAGAAGATGCTCAACCACCCGCTGACGGACTCGGGGCTGGAGAAGTTTGTCGCGGACTACAAGAAGGCGTTTGGTTGAGGCGTCGCGCTAGCGCACGGAGAGCGGCTGGCGTTCACCTCGTAGAGTTCTTGAACCCACGTGGGCAATGTGGCGACATACTCCTCGCTGGTCTTCTTGCGGATCGTGATCGCGAGTCGGATTGTGCGCTTGGGTGTGCGCGCGAGCACCGTCCACGCTCGATTGGACCTTTGCAAACTGGTCCGATGCAGCGTCAGCCGGACCTCTTGAGTAGTGATGTCGCGCGCCCGAGGAACCAGGGGGTAATGGGGTTCGTAGCCTGGATCAGGGTGCATGGCGGCGGCCGTTAGTTCAACAACTCATCCAACTCCGGCTGAATCGCCCGCGCCCAAGCCTCGTACCCATCGGGCGTGAAGTGGACGCAATCGCCCGCCAGGAGCGCCGAGTTCGCAGCCCCGTTCGGCCCATAGAACACCGCGCCGAGATCGACGTACCGCACGCTCCCGCGATCGCCGAGCTTGCTGATCAGCTCGTTGACCTCGTTCGCCACTTGTCGCTGCGAGTCGTTCGCGTCGCACCCGCGCACGATGCTCATGAGCAACACCGTGGCGCGCGGCGCCTTCTCGGCGAGCGCGTCCACGACCGCCGTCACGCCCGCGGCGATGTCCTGCGGCGTGTCGGTGCCGATGTTGTTGGTCCCGATCATGACGACGATCGCCTTGGGCGCGATGAGGTCGAACTCGCCGTGGTCGATGCGCCAAAGCACGTGCTGCGTGCGATCCCCGGCGATGCCGAAGTTCGCAGCGGCCGCACCGCCGTACCGCCTGTTCCACACGCTCCCGCCGGGCGCCGCGACTCGGCGCCCTGGCCCGCCCCACCCCTGCGTGATCGAGTCGCCCAGAAAGACGAGATCGAGGCCCCTGCGTGCAGTCACGTCGGGCTCGTCGATGTCACCGGTCGGCACCGGCGGCGGCGCATCGGGCGCAAACGCCTCGCTTCCCGGGCTCGCGAGTACGAGGATCGCTCGGTGCTGGTCCATCCAGGTCCCCTCGCCCCAACCCGCGGCTTCGGCCCGGTTCTCCGGGCTTGGGACCGGCGTCGTGGTCTCAAGTTCAGGCGCCGACCCGCTGTCTTTCGAGCACGCGGGCAAGAACAGGGCCAGGCACAGGGCGAACACGGTGGCGTGAGGTTGCATCACCCGGAGTCTGGCGCACACCGGGCACGCTGTCAATCTGAGACACGCCGACGGCGCGGGAACCGGCCCCTGATCCGGGCCGCTCCGCCAACCGTGCCCTGGCGCTCGATCGAAAGTGGCGAGGGGGAGACTCGAACTCCCGACCTGAGGGTTATGAATCCTCCGCTCTAGCCAGCTGAGCTACCTCGCCGAATCGGGGCGAAGTCTAGGCGGGCGAGGGCCGACTTCCGCCGGGGCGTCCCCGCCATCGGGAGAGCCATCCGACTCGGCAGGCGCCGGTCCGGGGCCCCCCTACTCGTACAGGTACGCACATTCGATCCGGCGCGCTCCCTCGCCATCGGCGATCGCGAAGCTCCCGCCCTTGCGGAGGCTCGCCGATCCCCACGCCCCGTCCTTGCGCATCGCGTAGAGCGAAACGTTGAAGTTGGGCTCGCCCGCGGCGTTGCGGTGACGCTTCTGGAGCACGGCCTTCTTCGCCATCAACCGAAGCACATCGAAGCACGCCTCGGTCGGCTCGAGCCCGCGCCCCATCGCCTGCACCACCGCGAACGCCCCGCACGTCTGGATCACCGCCTCGCCGCGCCCGGTCGCGCCCGCCGATCCGACGTCATTGTCGGTGTAGTTGCCGGCTCCGATGATTGGCGAATCGCCCACGCGCCCTGGGATCTTGTACGAAAGCCCGGAGGTCGTGGTGCACCCCGCGAGGTCGCCAGCCGCGGTGACCGCCGAGCAGTGGATGGTGCCCGTTGTCCGCTGGATCGCCTTGCCCTCGCGATCCCAGTCGCTCTGGTCGTCATCGAGCCAGTCGTCATTGGGATCGTGGTTGCGCTTCCACCGCAGCCACACCTCGCGCGCCTCGGGTGTGAGCATGTCGTGGTGCGGGAAGCCGTGCGCACGCGCGAAGCGCTTCGCACCCTCACCGACGAGCATCACGTGATCGGTCGTCTGGAGCACCTTGAGCGCGACGGCTGCGGGATGGAGCGTGTCTTCGAGGCACGCGACCGAGCCGGCCTTGTGCGTCGGCCCGTGCATCACGCACGAATCGAGCTGCACCACGCCCTCCTCATTGGGCAACCCGCCGAGCCCGACCGACATGTCCTTCGGGTCGGCCTCGACGATGCCGACGCCCTCGACGATCGCGACCGCGGGATCGGACCCTTCGCGGATCATCGCCAGGGCGCGCTCGACCGCACGCACGCCGTTGCCCGACGCGATCACCGCCGGCCCGCGGTGCAGATCACCCGCCCCGCGCGGCAGAGGCGCCTCGCGGGCCATCGTCGAGCGGGTCGTCGCGGCGAGCCCGGCCACGGCGGCGGTCGCGAGCAGATCACGGCGTGAGAGTGGGTCCATCGCGCCAAGGTAGCAGACCGATGCCCGCCGACACCCGCCGACGCCCTTGCGAGCCCGCGACCGCTACGCTCCGACATGCCCTTGAACGGTCGACACCTGATCCGCGATATGTCCCCCTCCGAGCGCATCGAGGGGCCCTTCTCCATCTCCAACGCCCAGCTCGGACGCACACGCTCCGAGAAGCCGTATCTGCGTTGCCTGCTCGGCGACCGCTCGGGGCAGGCGTCCGGCCGGATGTGGACGATCGAGGAGGCCGTGTTCCGGCGCGTGCCGACCGAGGGATTCGTCTGGGTCGAGGGCGAGACGCAGGCCTACCAAGGCGAACTCCAGATCATCATCCACAACATCGACCCCCTCGAGCCGTCGCCCGAGCAGCTGCGCGAGTTGCTCCCGGCGTCGGATCGCGATCCAGCCGAGATGTTCGAGGATGTGCGGGGGCTGCTCGCGACGCTCGCTCACCCCGCGGCTCGCGCCCTCGCTGAGGAGTACCTCGCCGATGCGCACCTGATGGACGCGTTCCGCGCTGCGCCCGCCGCGAAAAGCATGCACCACGCGTACCTTGGCGGGCTCCTCGAGCACACGCTCGCGGTGATGCGCCTCGCCGACGCGGTCTGCCCGCTCTACCCCAGGATCGACCGCGACATCGTGCTGCTCGGCGTGTTCCTGCACGACCTCGGCAAGACGCGCGAGCTGATGTGGGATCGCGCGTTCAACTACTCCGATCGCGGCGAACTCGTCGGGCACATCGTCGACGGCGCGATCATGCTCCACGACAAAGCGCACCAGCTCATGAGTTCCAAAGGTGTGCGCCTGCCCGCGGGGCTGCTCACGGTGCTCCAACACATCGTGCTCTCGCACCACGGCGAGCCCGAGTATGGCGCCGCCCGCCGCCCCTCGACCCCCGAGGCGGTGCTCGTGCACATGCTCGACAACGTGGACGCCAAGACCCAGATGGCCCTCGACGCCGCCCGCCCCGACCGCGCCGCTGCGATGGACCTCGGCGGCAACTTCACCGAGAAGCAATGGGCGCTCGGCGTCAAGCTCTACCGCCCAAATCCCCTGGAGAACGGCCAATGAGCGAGGGCGTGTCGATCCAGGTCGATTTCGCGAAGCCCATCGCTGTGTTCCCGCTCGACGGCGTCACCCTCCTCCCGCAGCAGGTGCTCCCGCTGCACATCTTCGAACCGCGCTACCGCCAGATGGTCGAGCACGCGCTCGACTCTTCCGGGCTCATCGCGATGGCGGTCTTCGCGGACGATGAGTGGAAGGAGAACTACCACGGACGTCCCGCGCTGCGCGACGCGGTCTGCATCGGTCACATCGCGGAGCACGAGAGACTCGACGACGGTCGGTACAACCTGATCCTCCAAGGCGTCTGCCGCGCGCGGATCGTGCAGGAACTCGACCCCGACTGCGAGCGGCTGTACCGCGCGGCTCTCTTGGAACCGCTGATCGAGCGCAAGTCGGACGCGGCGGTGCTCGCCGCAAGCCGACAGTGGGTCGCCGACGCGTTCGCCGAGGGCCCCCTCGGACGCCTGACCCACGCCGAACGGCTCCTTCCGTTCCTGGAGAACGCTGAACTGCCCGACGCGGCGGTCTTGGAACTGGTCTCGTTCGTGATGGCGACGGACGACAATCTGCGATACCGCCTGCTCGCCGAGCCCTCCGCGTCGAAGCGGGCCGCGATGCTCCGGAGTGACCTGGAGTCACTCGTCCGCCTGCTTCGCTTGGCCGAGGTTCAGGCTGCGGTGGAGACCCCGAAGGGTGTGAGCTGGAACTGAGAGCCGGTCCGTCAATAGTTATAGGACCATATCGCGTTTTTGGTCCTGAGCCCAATCGACGGGAAACTTAGCAATCGCTCGCTTGTATGGTACGAATGAGAGTGAGCGACCCGACCGCCAACAATCAGCGGTCAGCAAGGAGCTTGGAATGCGGATCACATCGGCCAAGGCGCGCGTTGTTGTGCTTGCGGGCATCGCTGGTGCGGGGCTCGCAGCGGGTGGTTGCTCGAATGCCGGCGAGGGCGCCATCTCCGGCGCGGGGCTCGGCGCGCTCGCGGGCATGGGCATCGGCTCGCTCTACGGCGACATGGGCAAGGGCGCGGCGATCGGCGCCATCGCGGGCGGTGTCGGCGGCGCGGTCATCGGCGACCAGAACAACCGACGCGAAGGCTCGTCGCACTCGAACGAGTGGTAGCGGAACTGCTGACCCGCGCATCGGCCGGGCCTACCGCATCAGGACGGTGGCGAAGACCCACAGCGCGGTCAGCCCCACCACCACGATCCATGTGCAGACCGCGCCGATGCGCCACGCGCGCCTGGACATGCTCGTTCGACTGACCAACGCCAGCGCGACGGCGAGCACAGGCCCGACGACCGTCGGCCACCCCAGCCGCCAATCCCAATACAGAAACACGTCGAGCCCCCCCGAGGCGATCAACGCGATCAGAAACCCGGCGAACGGCACGTAAAACAGGCAGACGGCCCCGCTCCAGAGCGCCACATACCACCCGAGCGGGACCGGACGCTGGGCCTGGATCGAGAGCGTCAGGGCGTGCGCACACTCCGGGCACCGGTCGGACGTCTGGTCGCGGAGGTTGTACCCGCACCTCGGGCACTCCACGTCTCGCCCGGCGAGAAACTGCGCGATCGCCGTCGCTTCGCCACTCATCAATGCGGGCGACAGGAATCGAACCTGCACGGCCTTGCGGCCACAAGGACCTAAACCTTGCGCGTCTGCCAGTTCCGCCACGCCCGCGGCGTCTGGTGATCCTACCGCCTCTGCGGGCCGGCACGCCGCTACGGAACGGTGCCAAGCGAATCCAGTCTCACTAGGCAAGGGCCTCCAAGGCCCTCGCGAACGCAACGACGAGCGAGAGCCCCAGGACTGCGAAGGTCGCGATCGAGAGGGTGACCGCCAGCACTGCGCACCACCCGGCCTCACTCGCTCGCTTTCTAGAAGCTTGGTCATCGGCTGAACGAGCGATCTGCTCCGCCCGGTCCGCGTACACGAGTGCCGCGACCGCCAAGGCGAGTCCGATCGGCGGGAGCATGAAGGCGAAGATCAGGGCCAAGAGGCTGAGCACACGGGCCCGTGACGACCGCACGTACCGGTCAGCCCCGTCGAGCGTGTGTCCGCACTCCGGGCAACCGGCGATGCGGCCGACTCCGGAAACGTCATAGCCGCACACAGCGCAATGGCAGATGCCCCGGTCTGGCACCTACCAGAACCTCCGGAAGACGATCAGCACCACATAGATCGCGATCATCCCGACGAACAGCACCGTCGCGATCAGGCCACACCACCACCCGCCCTTGGCCATCCCCAACGACGATGGCGGCGCGAGACCGAGCTTCGCGTCGCGCGCCGCCCGCTTCGCGAGAAACATCGCCAACGGACCGGCCAGCGCGAGGAACCCGCACATGAACAGGCCCGCAAGCGAGGTGATCCCGAGCCCCAGCGCCCAGGCGGCGAGCGCCGAGGTCTGCGTGGTGGCAACAACGCCGATGGTCTGCCCACACTCGGGGCAGGCTCCGCCCACCGTCATGCCCGCCAGCTCGTAGCCACAATGCACGCACGGGTAGGCCGCACGATGGATCGGAGGAGCGAGCGGGGCGCCAAGCTCCGCGTCATCGCCAAACCCATAGGGATCGTGGTGGTCGGTGTCGTCCATCGGGGTATTACTGGGAAATCCAGAACGCCATCCCGCGCATCGCACCAAATCCAGCCAAGAACAGCGATCCCATCAGCAGATACAGGAGGAGCACAATGAAGGAGATGATCACAGCGCTGATCGCACACCACCACCCCGTCATCGCGGCAGTCGCGGTTTCTGGACCCGCCCGCCCCTCTGCGATCGCGGCTCTGGCGCGACGGGAAAAGTAGATCGCGAGGACCGCGGGAATGACCCCGAAGACACCGGCGAACACCGCGACGCCGATCGACGCGATGCCGAGGATCATCGCGAGCTTCGCTTCACTCAACTCTGCTGTAACCCCCCCATACCGGAGCGGCATGCCGCACTCCGGGCACGCACTGCCGATCGTGAGCCCGGAAAGGTCGTGTTGGCAGCGCGGACATGGATTCGCGCCCGCAGTTGCACGCGATGTGGCGCCCCCTGGCATCAACTGAGCCTACCGCCCGATCGGGCTTCTACCAAGCGGAGCGACGAAGCCCTAGGCCATCCGCACCCACTTGATCAGCGTCGCGAAGTTTGGCGGCTTGCCGAACATCAGGAGCCCGACTCGGAAAATCTTCGCGGCGACCCACGTCAGGAAGACCGCCGACGCGAGCCCCACCGCAAACGAGAGCGCGATCTCCCAGAACGGCGGCGGGTCCGTGGACGCGACACGCATCATCATCACG
>JAUIFD010000170.1 GCA_030429485.1 Phycisphaerae bacterium
GCACCGCGAGCGAGACAAGCCCGAGCAACACGATGACAATCGAGACGACGGCAGCGAAGACGGGGCGGTAGATGAAGAACTTGCTCAGCATCGGCGCGGCTTACCCCTGGCCACTCGGCGCGGCGCCGGTGCTCGTGTCGGCTCGGGCGTTCACGGTCGCGCCCGGGAACACGCGCTGCACGCCGTTGACGATGACCTGCTCGTCGGGTTCGAGCCCGCTCGCCACGATCCGGCGTTCGCCGACGAGCCGGCCGAGTGTGATGGTCCGACGTTCGACCTTCGAATCGACGACGACGTAGACGAACGACCCCGCGAGGTCCCGTTGCACCGCGACCTCCGGCACAAGCAGCTTCTGGCCGGGCTCCTCCGGCACGAGCACGCGCACGAACATGCCTGGGTAGAGCGAGCCATCGGAGTTGGGAAAGGTGGACCTGATCTGGAGGGTGCCGGTCGCAGCGTCGAGGCGTGTCTCGGCGAAGTCAAAATGCCCGGTGTCGCGGTGACGCCGTCCGTCGGCGGTCTCAAGGAACAGATCGAGCCGGTCAACCTCCGCGCGGCGCTCCGGGCGACCTCCCTCGACGAATCCGAGGAGCTCTCGTTCGGACACGTCGACATACGCGTAGATCGGATCGTCCTTCACGATCGTGGTCAGGAGCGTCGCGTCGCCGGCGCCGACGAGGTTCCCCGGATCGACGAGAGCGCGGGAGATGCGCCCTGTCAAGGGCGAGTGAATGGTCGTGTATCCGAGGTCGATCCTCGCCGACTCGACCTCCGCCTCGGCCTGCAGCACGTCGGCCTCGGCGACCTCGAGGTCCGCCTCGCGCTCGACCAACTCCAGCGCATTGGCGGCGCCCTGTTCCGACGCCCGCTCCGTGCGATCGCGCTTCACCTTCGCGAGGTCGCGCGCCGCGACCGCTTGGGCCAGCGCGGCCTCGGCCGCGTTTAGTCTCGCCTCAAAGGGCGCACGCTCGATTGTGAAGAGCAGGTCGCCCTCGCTGGCGGGGTCGTCCGCAGCCGGGCCCTGCACGATCTCGCCGGGCTCAAACTCGACCGTCTGCAGATACCCCTGGGCCCTCGCTCGCACTTCCACGGAGGCCTGCGCCTCCACCCTCCCCGTGAACTCCTTGTAGGTCGTGAGTTCGTCGACCTGCGGCAACTGCACGGTGACCTCCGGCGGGGGAGGTGCTTCGAAGGCCGGAGGCTCTTCGCACCCGATCGCCCCGAGACCCACCAGCAGAGCGCCAACCGATCTGACCGCGTGCTTGACCATCGCGCTCAGGCTAGCAGTCGTACACCCGACGCGCCGGCACTGGGGATTTTTTTAAGAAGATGCGGCGCTTGCCGGAGGTGCTGAGGGTAAGACCTTGGGGAAGGCAGATCCTCAGTTCCCGGAATGGTGGCCTGCTCATTGATCGGCAGTCGCGGAGCGGCCCCCGTGAGCTTCGGAGGTGATCCGGAGGGGCTCGGGCGGCTCCTCTTCTCTGGCGCCCGACGTCGATCAGTGGTACCACGGCGTGAATGGGAGCACGATCGAGATCGTGATCAGGATGATGATCACCCATTCCAGGACCTCGAGCCTCCGGGTCGAGGTCGAATCGGACATCTTTTGGTAGAGGCTCTCGGTCGCGTCGAGCTTCCGTTGCACACTCGCTTGCCAGGCTGGCAGGTCGAGGCGGGTGGCGGTGAGGCGGTAGAGCCGCGCGAGGTACTGGTTCCCAAGCAGTTTGATAGCATTGTTGACACCCTCGAACATCACCGCCGCGTCGGTCTGCACGGACGCGAAACGACGCAGCATCCCACCGGACGCGAACACCGGCCAGAACCGGGACTTCGTGAGCGCAGCGAGTGTCTCGTCGGCGTGATCGAGTATCGCGTCGAGCTCCTGGTCGAGTACCCGAAGCTCCAGCAGCTCGATGTTCGCGTGCTGCAAGACGGAGATCACGTCGTCTGGATCGGCGTCAAACAGGAGGGCCGCGTTCCAGTCGATGATGGCGAGATCGCTCTCCGCGTACGACATCATCGCTTCTGTGGTGCGGCGCGTCTGTGCTTCGGAGAGCGTCGCTCGTTCCGCCTCCAGAGCCCGCGCGAGTAACTCCCGGCACGACTCGACCACTTCAGTCGGCGAGCGATCTCCCCACGCCGTGACGACGAACACCGCGTAGTCCTCTACCGCGTCGGCAAGGTTGGGACGCTCCACAGCCGGCCGGATGGCGTCGAGCACCGCCGCCACTCTCTCTCGCGCGTCGGCCTCCAAGTCGGCGTGTTCGTACAGCGCGATCCCCAACCCCGGAAGGTCCGCAACATTGTCCGGCAGGGGCATCCGATACGTGAGTAGGGCGCACCCGAAGTCGTAGATCAGGACCTCGGCGGCCGCTGCGGTCTCGGTCTCGTCGATCCGCACGGGATTCCCACCGACCACGAGTTGCAGAGGTGGGGGGCTGTAATCAAACCACACCGGAGCCGGTCGGCGTGCGCGGACCACCCGCCGCCGAGTCGCTTCCGCGACGAGTGGCTCCGCGGTATCGAGGTCGACCTGGAAGCCGATGTCGAACGCAAAGAACGCCAGAGCGTGACCCGTAATGTCGTCGGATCGATCGTGGTCAGACATGGTTGGCAAACCTCTCGAACGGAGGATAACTGCGGTTGCGGGCTGCATGGTCGGGACGCGAAAGCGGCGATGCCTCAAGGTACGATGTCGGCGATGGCGTCCAGTACCGATTCCGATGGCGTGGGCCACGGCGCCGCCGAAGCTGCGCTGCAGCGGCTCGTGGATGAGCACGGGGGGCATCTCTACCAGCTGGCGTTCCGTTTTTGTGGCGCTCGTGAGGAGGCCGAGGACCTCGTCCAGGAGGTCTTCCTGAGCGCGTTTCGGTCGTGGGGTGAGTTCCGGGGCGAAGCGAGCGAGCGGACTTGGCTCTATCGCATCGCGGCGCGGGCGTGCCAGCGCATGCATCGCAAGCGGTCGGGTGAGCCCGAGCACATCGGCTCGCTTGATGCGTTGCTCCCGTTCGGCGAGCCTCTGATCGCGCTTGTTCCCGCCGAGCAGGATGACGCGCTGCAGCAGCAGATCCACGCGGAGGCGCGCGAGCGCCTTGAGCGTGCCATCACGCTCCTTCCAGACGAGTTTCGCGTGCCGCTGGTTCTCAAGGAGATTGTCGGGTTCTCCGTGCGCGAGGTTGCGGAGGTCTTGGGGCTCGAAGAGGGCACCGTGCGGAGCCGGGTCCATCGAGCTCGCCTCAAACTCCGTGCTGCGGTCGACGGCGCAATCCCCCGGGCAGCGGGCGCCGCCCCGCCTCCGGCGTACGACGAGCAGACCTGCCTCGACCTGCTCGATGCGAAGCAGGAGGCGATCGATCGCGGCGTTCCGTTCCGCAGCGACGTGATCTGCGAGCGGTGCCGGTCGGTCTTCGCGAGTCTCGATCTGGCGCACGAGGTCTGCCGCGAGCTGGCGAGCGGAGCCATGCCGGGCACGCTCAGAGAGCGGCTTCTCAAGGAGATCCGAGGCGCGGGACCCGCCTGACGGACCTGCCAAAAAACTGGATCTGGCGGGAGCGGGCGGGCAAACCGTGCCTCCATTCGAGTACCGGCCCTACTGGGAACGGGTCGTGGATACCGGAGGCGCGCCATGTTCATGCGGATGGTCTACGACGAGAAGCTCGCCCAGGCGGCATACCTGATCGGCTGCCAGAAGACGGGTGAGGCGGTGGTGATCGATCCCGAGCGGGATGTGGATCGGTACCTCGACCTTGCCGAGGCGAACGGGCTCCGGATCGTCGCGACCGCGGAGACCCACATCCACGCCGACTTCGTGTCGGGCTCCCGGGAGCTGGCCGAGCGTGTCGGCGCGAAGGTGTACGTCTCCGACGAGGGCGACGCGGACTGGAAGTACCAGTGGCTCGACAAGAAGACCGGTGGCGGGAGCTATGACCATCAGCTTCTCAAGCATGGCGATACGTTCTCCATCGGCAACATCGAGTTCAACGTGATCCACACGCCTGGGCATACGCCTGAGCACGTTGCTTTCCTGATCACCGATCACGGCGGTGGCGCCACCGAGCCCATGGGCATGGCGACCGGCGATTTCGTGTTCGTCGGCGATCTGGGCCGCCCCGATCTGCTGGAGTCCGCCGCCGGTATCGCCGGCATGATGGAGCCTTCGGCGCGCCGCCTGTTCAAGACAGTCCACACGCTCGAGACCGTGCCCGATTTCGTGCAGGTTTGGCCCGCCCACGGCGCGGGCAGCGCGTGCGGGAAGGCCCTTGGAGCGGTGCCTACGAGCACCGTCGGGTACGAGCGCCGCTTCAATCCCGCGATTCGAGCCGCGACGAGTGAGGAGGCGTTCGTGGACTTCATATTGGCCGGTCAGCCCGAGCCGCCCATGTACTTCGCGAACATGAAGCGCGACAACAAGGTCGGTCCGCCCGTGCTCGGCGGTCTTCCGATCCCGCCTCGGATGGGGCTCAAGGCGCTCTCGGATGTCGACGCCAAGTCCGCCGCCATCATCGACACGCGTCCCTGGGAGCAGTTCCGCGCCGGGCACCTTCCTGGCTCGCTCTCGTTCCCGCTCACGAAGTCGTTCAATACGGATGCGGGCTCGATGGTCAAGGACACGGAGGATATCCACCTCGTGGTCGAGCACGAGCGCCTTGAGGAGGCTGTGCGCGATCTGATCCGTGTCGGGCTCGACCGGATCAAGGGATGGTGCGACCCGTCCGACGTCTCGCGGGGCGATGCGAGATCACTCGCGACGATCGAGGAGATCAACCCGGAAGATGCCGCGGGTCTTGTGGAATCCGGCGAGGTCTGTGTGCTCGATGTTCGCCGTGCGGCGGAGTTTGCGGGCGGGCACCTCCCGGGTGCGACGAACGTGGCGCACACGCGCCTCGCCGCGCGAATGGACGAGGTGCCGACGGGTGGCAAGCTGCTCGTCAACTGCCGCAGCGGGTCCCGTTCGGCCCGTGCTTCGGCGTACCTCGCGCGCGAGGGGTTCCAAGTGGTCAATCTCAAGGGCGGCATGCTCGCATGGGAGCAGAAAGCCGCCCCGGTCGAGGTATGAGACCGGCGCCCGACGGAGCGAGCCGCGAGATTCCGGAGCGATGATCACGCATGATCTACGTCATCTTCGGCGCACTGGTCATCGGCCTCTCGCTCGGCGTGTTCGGGTCCGGCGGGTCCATCCTGACCGTGCCCGTTCTGATCTACCTGCTCCATCACGAGGACAAGGTCGCGATCGCCGAGTCGCTCGGCATCGTGGGCTCGATCGCTCTCGTTGGTTGCATTCCCTACGCGGTGGACAGGCTCGTGGATTGGCGCATGGCGCTGCTCTTCGGCGTGCCCGGTATGGCGGGCACCTTCATCGGCGCGTGGATTGCAGGGTTCGTGCCCGGTTACGTGCAGTTGCTTGTCTTCGCCTTGGTGATGGCGGCGGCGGCGGCGAGCATGTGGATGCGCTCAAGCCCGCACGAGACGGGCGCACAGGACGAGGAAGCGGCGCGCGGTCGTTCCTCCGTCGCAGCGGCGTCGGCTCAGGGTGTGGGCGTCGGTCTGATGACGGGGTTCGTCGGCGTGGGCGGCGGCTTTCTTATCGTGCCGGCGCTTGTGCTCGTCGGGCGTCTCCCGATGCGGCATGCGGTGGCGACGAGCCTCGTCATTATCGCCATGAACGCCGCGACGGGCCTTGTCAGGCACCATCACGTGCTCACAGATGCCGGCGCATCACCGGCTTGGGGTGTGATGGGGGTGTTCGTCGTGCTCGGAATCGTTGGGAGCTACGTGGGGCGTGCGGTGCAGTCAAAGGTCAATCAACGCGCGTTGCAGCGGGGGTTCGCGGTGTTCCTCGTGGCGATGGCCGCGTTCATCCTGATCAAGGAGACCGGAGGGCTTCTGCGGACGCACGAGCCGCCGGCCGAAGCCGAGGGTTCAACATGAACCACTCGTCAGCCGGGCATTCGCGGGGTGATCGTGGTCCGTGCTCTACGCTCATGGGGATGTCAATCATGCACGCGCCAGCCGCGAACGGCTCCGGACTTGGCGGGCCTAGTCGGAGGAGGCGCTCGGCGTCTGAGAGCGGAGGTTCCCATTGAACGAAGCTGACTACAAGCGGATCGAGCGTGAGATCGCGAGTGACCAGAGCCCCGTCGGGATCGATGCCAAGAAGACGCACGTGATGATCCTGGCCAAGCTCGAGGGGATCGAAAGCCGGCTCGAAGCGCTCGAACGCACGGCGCAACCCGCGCAGGACGGGGCGGCTCTGTCCGAGCCGATCGGCGCGTTGGCGAGCAACGGGCTCGCGGCGGCCGTGGACACGTTCGATGACACCGTCTCGCGGCTTCGCGATCGCGGGGTGGACGTCGATGAGCGTGCACGCGCGGCGCTGCACGTCATCGATCGGATGACCGAGCCCGGCGCCCTGGGGGCGCTCGGACGCATCCTTGAGCGGCTTGAGGCGCTCGAGCCGATGACGCAGGTCGCGTCGCAAGGCCGGCACGCTGTCGCGACTGCGGTGGACGCACTCGACGAGGAGTTCGCCCGAGCCGCAGAACGCGGCATTGAAGTCGATGTCGCGCTGCGCAACGGGCTGGCGGCGATCCTGTTCCTCGGGCAGCGCGTCTCGACCACCGAGTTGAACGCTCTCGGCGAGTTGCTCCGCTCCGAGGTGCTCCACCCGAGCGCGGTGGACGTTGTTGGTCGCCTCGGGCGCGCGCTGGTCGCGGCTGCGGAGAAGCCCGTCGGCTCGGGCGGGCCGATCGGGGCGTTCTCCAGACTCGCCGACCAAGACGCAAAGCGAAGCACCGCATTCCTGTTGGAGTTCGCCAGGCAGTTCGGCGCTGCGATCGGCGCGAAGGAGCGCACCACACCCATCGACGGAGGCAAAGCCCATGGCTGACCACTACGACGTGCTGATTTGCGGCGGCGGGACCGCGGGGCTCACCGTGGCGTCGCAACTGCGTCTTGGCGACGATGCGCTGACGGTGGGGATCATCGAACCCTCCGACAAGCACTACTACCAGCCCCTCTGGACGCTTGTTGGTGGGGGTGTCTTTCCGAAGGAGGACTCGGAGCGCGACGAGGGCGATTTCATTCCCGTTGGCGCCGACTGGGTGCGCGACCGGGTGGCGGGCTTCGATCCAGGCCAGAACGGCGTCGCGCTCGAGAGTGGACGCCACATCACCTACGGGCATCTGGTCGTCGCGCTCGGTATTCAGATCAACTGGGACGCCATCCCCGGGCTGATGGATGTGCTGGGCAAGCCGGGCACGGGCGTGTGCTCCAACTACTCGTACCAAACGGTCGAATCGACGTGGGACGCGATCCGCACCTTCAAGGGCGGTCGCGCGATCTTCACCGAGCCCGCCACGGGCGTGAAGTGCGGCGGGGCGCCGCAGAAGATCATGTACCTCGCTGAAGACTACTTCCGCAAGCACGGCATCCGTGACAAGTGCGAGGTGATGTTCTGCAACGCGAAGGCTGCGCACTTCAGTTGCCCGCACTACACGCCCACGCTGCTGGACATCTGCGAGAGGCGCAGCATCCAGATCAACTACAAGGCCAATCTGGTCGAGGTGCGGGGCGCCTCGCGTGAGGCGGTGTTCCGCCATACGGAGACCGATGCGCAGACCGTGATGCAGTATGACATGATGCACGTCACGCCGCCGATGGGCCCGATGGACGTCACGAAGAACAGCCCGCTCGGCGACGACAAGGGGTGGGTGGACGTCGACAAGCACTCCCTCCGCCACGTGCGCTACGCCAACGTCTTCGGCTTGGGCGACTGCTCCAACCTCCCAACTTCAAAGACCGGGGCCGCCGCAGCGCGCCCCCCTCGCACACCGCCATCGAGATCGTGCTCTTGTGCACGTCCAGACCCACGTACTTCGCT
>JAUIFD010000171.1 GCA_030429485.1 Phycisphaerae bacterium
GACGACGTTCGTCACGACGCGAAAGCGGTCAAGGACGATGTCAAGCACCTCGCATCCGACGCAGCGTCGGCAGCGAAGAGCTCCGCCGCAGCTGGGCGCGACGCGATCCACGATGGCGCCGACCGCGCACTCGAGACCGCCAAGTCTGCCGCCGAAACCGCGGGGCAGATGCACGAACAGATGTGTGGGTGCGTTCGACGCAACCCCACGGCCTCCGTTCTGGTGGCTCTCGGTGTCGGGCCACTGCTCGGACGTGCCCTCGTTCGCTAAGCCAGCCCTACGCACTCGGGAGTCGCCGACATGACCACTTCAATCTCTACCAAGTTGTCCGCACTGGGCGAGTCGGTCGCCAGTTGGGTTGATGCCCAGACCGACGTCGCCCGGGCGGAGCTTCGAGGCGCAACCGCGAGACTGTTCATCGCGTGGATCGCTGGGGCAATCGCCATCGCTGGCGTCCTCGGCTTGTTCGCGGGGCTCGTGTTGCTCCTCGTCCCTTGGCTTGGCGCTCCCGCATCTGTTCTCGGCGTGAGTGGGCTCGCGCTTGTGCTCGCCGCGATCGCTCTTGTCACGTGTCGGTCCGGAGCTTCCGGGCCGACACGTGACGAAGCGAAGGCCCGGGCCGACGCGGCCGAGACTCGCCTCGCCTCACTCATCGCCCCCGCCCCGCAGCCCAGCGAGACGCAAGGCGAGGATCCGTCAAACGGCGGCCTGCCAGACCCCGCCATACTCACCAGCGCGGGCTTCGCCCTGCTCAGCGTGCTCGGCCCGAAGCGCACCGTCTCGCTCGCGGCTCGCGGCGCAGCTGCCGCCTCCGCCGTAACGGCACTCGCCAAGGCGTACCACCAGGGACGCACCTCACGAGATAAACACGAGCTTTGAACCCGTAGCACGCACAGACAGTTGCACGCTCAACCGTCAACCCGATGCACACGCGTCGCCCGAATGGTCAATATCTCTTGACTCGGTCGCGGCCCGACCGTCCCCACCACGATGATCTCGTCGAGCGGCTTCAGACCCGCAGCAGTCGGATCGGTGTCGAGTTGCGACCCATCCGCGCTCACGAGTTGCACCGTGGCGCTGTTGGCCGTGATCGATGCGGTCGTTTCGCAGCAGTAATCCCACGGTGTCGCGCAGTGGTCCTCTTCCATGTCCGCGCAGCTCGGCACGCTCGTGTCCATGATGATGAAGACGGGACTGTCGGCGCTCAGCGGCGTCACACGTCCACCGATCACGCCGCGCACCACGACCTCATCGCCCTCCTTCGCATCCGCCTTGACCGCCGCGACCGGTCTCGCCCCCTCCGGCTCATCCGCGACGAGCCACAGCGCTGACCCCGACGCGGAGGACACACCCCTCGTCGCGGGCGCTGTGCCCGACTCCCCGCACCCGGCGAGTCCCGCACACATGACAACGAGCCCCGCACCCAATCCAACTGCAATGCTGTACCGCATGATCCGCTCCTTTCGGCTCTACCTTCTCAAAACGACTTCAGCGCCTCCGGAATCGGAAGACGCAAACAACGCACAGCCGGCGGAATCGCGCCGACCACACCGACACCCAATCCCACGACAATCCCAGCGAGCATGACCGGAGCGTCGATCGTGAGCGCGAACGCGCCCATCGAGAATCCGACCGCGACCCCGTCGAGCAACACAACCCCGATCAGCGCGCCGATGATCGCCCCACACGCCGACGCAAGCACCGATTCCTCGACCAGACTCGCGACGATCGCGACCCGCGTGAAGCCTATCGCCTGCAACATCCCGACCTCTCGCACCCTCGCGGCAAACGCCGCGTACATCGTGTTGAGCCCGCCGAGCACACCTCCCGAAGCGATGAGCGCAGCCGTCACGAGGATCATCACCCGGATTGGCCCGTAGAACTCGCCGATGGACGCGTAGTAGTCATGCTCACGGATCGCCGTGACTTCGAGATCGAGCCGTGACTTGACGAACAGATCCACGTCACTGAACTTCGCTCCGCCGAGGGTCACCACCACACACGAGAGCGAACTCTCCCGGTTCGTCGCGATCTGCAAGTCCGTCAGGGGGATCCACACCTCCGCGTCCATCACGGTGCGAGGCGCTCGGAACCGCCCCACAACGGTCCACTCCCGATCATCGAACCAGAGCGTGCGCCCGATCGCGAGCCGCTCCTGCGACACGCCGAGACGCGTCGCCGCCAGCGCGCCGACCATCACCTCATCGGCGCCCGCCCGAGGCGCACGCCCCTCGACAATCTCCACCTCCGGATGCACGAGCAGCGCCACCTCGCGTACACCGCGCATCACGGCCGGCAGGTCGGCCTGGCTCTCGCTCGACTCTCGCACCGGTAGCGCCGCGTGAATCTCCGGTGACGCGTAGATCACCCCGGCGCGCTGCGTAAGCCTCGGCACGCTCGCGGCCGCGATCCCCGCAACCGACGCATCGATCTGGGAGCGCTCGACGCCCTCCTCCGATCCGATCCCGATGATCATGACATTCTCGTGCAAGCGAGCGTTCTCGCTCAGGGTCACCTGCATCCCCCGCACAAACCCGCCCGACGCGAGCACGAGCACCACGACGAGTGACGCGCCGATGAGCGACGTCGCGAGGCGTACTGGGCTGCGCCCGAGGTTCCGCACGGCATAATGGAATGGGATCTGTCGCATCGGTCCTCTCACGCCGCCCTGAAGCACGCGGCGATCTCGCGCCGCGACGCCTGCCACGCCGGCACGAGCCCGCCCAGAACACCGATCGTCCCGCACACGACCAGTCCGGTCGCGATCACGCCCAGGCTCGCCTCGATGGGGATCGACACACCCTCGACCGCGAGCGCAAAGCTGCCAAGGCGCGCAACCACGTACGCCGCAAGCGCACCCAGCACGCCACCCGCAAGCGAGAGCACGAGCCCCTCACCCACGATCAACAACGCGACAAGCCGCGAGGAGTACCCGAGCGTCTGCAACACCGCGTGCTCGCCGATGCGGCTCTGTACGCTCAACACGATCGCATTCGCCACGAGCGCAAGCACCGCGGCCAGACACCCGATCCCGAGCCAACGAGCGAACCCGACAAGCTCGATGATGTCATCCGCAATCCTCCCGATGAACGACTTCTCGGTGAACGTCGCCGTCGGCTCCTGCGCAGTCTTGAACGTACCGTCGATCTCCGCCGCCACCGACTCGAGCATCGACGGGTCCTCGACCGTCACGTTGAACTGCGTGACAATCCCGAGCCGATCGCGCCCCGCGAGTTGCACAAACTCGAGCGCCGTATACGCCACGTTCTGATCCTGTGGATTGTCCGATCGGATCACGCCCGCGACGTACGCCGTGATCCCCGCCGCATCGAACGTCATCCCCGGACGAAGCCCTCGCCGCGTCGCGAGCGTCTCGCCTACGAGTGCCGCGTCCGTCCGGCGTTTCCAGTCCTCAGCCGAGCCCGCCACGAGTTCCATCGCGCCCCCGCGCTCGGCCAAGAACGCCTCCTTCGGCACGCCACGAAAGGTCACCACGTCCAGGCTCGTGCGGCAGTTCGACACCACCACCTTCACCGGGATCGCCGAAACAACACCCTCGATGCGCTCGATGCGCGACTGGTAGTCCTGGGGCAGCTCGCTGGTCGCCGGGCAATACCGATCGGCCCGGTACACCACGAGCGTCGTCTCACCGGCCCGCTCCTGCGTCGCGACCGTCACGCCGCGGTTCATCGCCTGCACCGCAGTGAAGAGGAACATCGCGATCGCCACCCCGGCGACCGTCAACGCGGATCGCCCGCGATGACGCGTCACCTGCTTCAACACGTACGGCACAAATCGCCCTACGCTCATACCGCCGCTCCTTCCATCGCGCCAGCCTCGCGCACAAGACGCCCCTTCTCCAAGTGCAACGTGCGCTCGGCGCACGCCGCGGTCTTCGGATCGTGCGTCACCATGATGATGGTCTTGCCCAGATCATCGTGCAGCTCGCCCAGCAGCGCCATAACCGCCTCCGCAGCCGACGCGTCCAGATCGCCCGTCGGCTCGTCGCCAACGAGGATGGTCGGGTCGGTCACGACCGCCCGCGCGATCGCGACCCGCTGCTCCTGCCCGCCCGAGAGCTGCCGCGGATAGTGATCGTGGCGATCCGCGATGCCGACCCGCTGCAGCGCCGTCATGACCCGGCCGTGACGCTCGCGTCGCGAAAGCGCATGCAGGAGCAGCGGCAACTCGACGTTCTCGTACGCGGTCAGCACCGGCACCAAGTTGTACAGCTGGAACACATAGCCCACGTGCTGCGCACGCCACGCCGCGAGTTTGTTCCGTGAGAGCGATCCGAGCGCCACCCCATCAACCGTCAGCTCACCGCGCGTTGGCGAGTCAATCCCCGCAACCAAGTTCAAGAGTGTTGTCTTGCCCGATCCGCTCGGGCCCATCAGCGCCACAAACTCACCCCGCTCCACATCAAGATCCAGACCATCCAGAGGACGAATGATGTTGTCCCCCTTCTTGTACTCGCGCGTGAGGCCTCTGCATTCGATCAACGCCATCACTCCCCCTCCCCGCTCAACGCAACGCGAACCGTCTCGCCATCCGCAACTCTCTGCCCCCCCACCGCAAGCAGATCGCCAGCACGCACCCCGCCCTCGACGATCGACCATCCCTCGCGGGAGCCGACGATCGAGACCGGCAGCGCTCGCACGATGCCGACGTCACCCCGCCGCTCACGGACAACCCACACCCTCGACGCAGCCCCATCGTCGCGCACGGCGTCAGCGGGCACGAGCACGCGCTCAATCCCGGTCCTGCCCGACCGAGCGCTACCCGCACCGTTCCCCGAATCACCCAGGAACTTCACCCGCGTCAGCATCTCCGGCCGCAACGCGGGCGACGGATTCTCCACATGCACCTTCACCTGCAGCGTGTTCTTCTGCAGATCCGCCAGGTGCGTCACACGCGTGACCTCACCCACAAACGTCTCGTCAGGGAGCACCTCCACCACCACCTCACAGCGCTGTCCGACGTGCACGCTCGCCGCATCAGCGAGCGGCACATCAACGCGCACCTGGATGTTGGATGGGTCATACAGATGCACGATGTGCGACGAATGCGGGTCGTCCATACCCAGCATCACCTTGTCGCCCGGCGTCTTGAGCCGCGCCATCACCACGCCATCGATCGGCGCGCGGATCACCATCCGCTCAAGCTCCAGCGCCGCCTCGTCGCGCTCCGCCCGGCGTTGCGCCACCATCGCCCGCGCGCGGCCGACCTCCGCCTGCGCCGCCGCCAAGCGGCGCTTCTCCTCCACGCGCAACTCCAACTCGCGCCTCGCCGCGGTGGCCTCCGCGATGTACCGGGCTTCCTTCGCCTCCAGCAACGGCTTCTCCGCTTCAAGCGCAGCGACCGCCGCTCGCTGCGCCGCGACACGCTGCCGAAGCGTGACGAGTTCGAGATCGCTCGACGCCCCGCGCGAACGCGACTCCTCCACCCGCTCGAACTCCTCCTCCAGACGCTTGAGTGTCGCCTCAGCCTCCCCCACCCGCGCGGGCAGGCGAGCGAGTTCCGCGCGACTCTCAGCGACCATCGCATCCGAGGCGGCCACCGCACGCGACCGCTCCACCGGTTCGTCCCAATCCGTCTGCGCCGCCCCGAGTTCGGCAGACGCCAAAGCCAGCGAAGATTCTGCGGCTTCCAACTCCGCTCCCGCTCGCGCCAAGCGAAGCTCCGAGTCGCGAGCAATCAAGCGCGCAACGACCTGCCCCCGCTCCACCGTGTCGCCCTCAAGAGCCTCGACCGCCTCCACCACACCATCGGCAAGCGCCGTGCATGCAATCAGATAGGGATCCGGCTCAAGCCAGCCCGGCGCCTGCACCGTCTTCCCCTGCGGCCGCGGGTGCTCGGGGTGCGGCTCCGCGCCCCCGGTGCCAGGTGCCCCCGGGATGCCTCCGTCTTCCCCACCTCTGCGATCAAACACCGCCTGCACGACCCGCACCTCGCGCATCGGGCGCAGGACCGGCCACGCAGACCAACCCAGAAGTCCCACGATCGCGATCCCAACGCCAATCGGCGCACCGATCGCCCAACGCGACCGCCTCGGCGGCCCGCCGCGCAACATCGCGCGCGGCGCGCTCTCGTCCACTGACATGGCTTGCTCCTCGTTCGGGTCTCAGCGCGCAGCACGCACTGCGCGCACCTTCGGCGCTACGCCAAAGACCCGCGTCGAGGAGGACGCTTCACACCGCTCACCGGCGCCTCCGGCACAAACCGTGGCGCGTCGTCCGACACCTGACTAATCCCGGATGTCCACACACCGACGCTCGGCGGCCATGCCGTCAGGACCGGACCTGTCGCCCCGCAGCAAACCCGCAAGCAGTTGCAGCCGTGACCGCGATGATGACTGTCGCTCGGCCCTTCGTCCGGTGTCGAATCGCCCCGATCGCCCCCGCAGCAGGAGTGTCCAGACTCCGTCATCCCCGAGCTCTCGCCAGCCCCGAAGGCATCGCCGAGCCCCTCCGCCACGCTCGCCCGCCCCGAGCAGCACTCGCACCGCGTCGCGCGCATCAAAGGATGCACGCTCACGAGAACCGCGATCAACGCGATAAGCAGGCGCAAACCGGACATCGGGACCATTCTACCACACATACCGCCCGCCTCGCGCTCGTGTTCCCCACCTCCGGGATCGACTCACCACCACCACCCGCTGACCGCAAATGCCCGCTCGCGACACCCGCGCACCGCCGCCGCGGCATTATCCTGACCTTGCCACACTCATGCACCCAAGCCACGAGGTCCACATGCTCCTCCATCGAATCGCCGTCGCCGTATCCTCAATCGCGACGCTCGTCGCGGGCGCCCAGACCTCGCAACAGCCCATCACCGCCGACGCGCCCCTTCGGTGGTGGAAAGGCAACATCCACACGCACACCTTCTGGTCCGACGGCAACGACTTCCCGGAGATGGTCGCCGAGTGGTACGCGGACCACGGATACAACTTCCTCGCTCTCTCTGATCACAACATCATGAGCCAGGGGCGGAGGTGGATCCCCCTGACGGCCGTCAACGAGCGCTCACGCGGCGCAGCCTGGCCCAAGTACGTCGAACGCTTCGGCCCGCACTGGATCGAAACCCGCGGCTCCGAAGACGACGGCACACTCGAGATCCGCCTCCAGCCGCTCTCCGAGTTTCGCTCGCTCGTCGAAGAGCGCGGACGCTTCATCATGATCCCGGCCGAAGAAATCACCGCCACCTCCGGCGACCGGCGCACCATCCACATGAACGCGACCAATCTGGTCGAGCTCATCACCCCGAGCACCGGCGACCGCGTCGAGGACGTCATCCGCGGCAACATGCACCAGGCAACCGAACAGGCTGAGCGTCTCGGGCGCCCCATCCTCGTACACGTCAACCACCCGAACTTCGTCTGGGGCGTCACCGCCGAAGAACTCGCCAACGTCGTCGAAGAGCGCTTCTTCGAGGTCTTCAACGGGCACGGCTCGGTCAACAACCTCGGCGACGAACGCCGCGCCTCCACCGAGGAGATCTGGGACATCGTCAACACCATCCGCATCGCCGGGCTCAAGGCCGAGCCCATGTGGGGCATCGGCACCGACGACTCGCACACCTACCACGGCTTCAGCCCCTCCTCGCCCCAAGGCCGCGCCTGGACCATGGTGCGCGCTCGACACCTCACCCCCGAGTCGCTCATCGAAGCAATGGAAGCCGGTGACCACTACGCCTCCACCGGCGTCACGCTCGAGTCGATCACCTTTGATGGATCGCGCCTCGCCATCCGAATCGCCCACGCTCCTGGCGAGCGCTACACCACCA
>JAUIFD010000172.1 GCA_030429485.1 Phycisphaerae bacterium
ACCGGCGCTTGGCGTGTGTTGGTGTTGCTTCTGGTGGGGGTGGTGGAGGGTACGACCGGCGTCATTTCGCCAGCCGATGAAGATGGCGCGGGAGTCCGCTCGGTCGGCGTCGCGGGTGTCATGCCCGGCGCGACGGTGCGCGCCGGCTCGGCGGCAGGCTTGAGGAAGGCGTCGAGTGAGGCGTTCGCGGGCGCGAGGCTCTCCTTTGGAGGGCCTTGGACGGCCAGGTCGGCGGACAGAGCCGGCGAGGCGCTGGTGATGACGATCGCGCCGACTGGGAGCTCGTCCGCGGCGATGCGACTTTCGCCATACCCCAGGGCGCGCGCGTCTTCCAGGTGGACGAAGACCTGCCAGGCGCTGCCCGAGCCCGTGGGGGTCTCGCCGGCGGCGAGGCGCCGCATCCAGACCACCGCCCGGTCGGCCTCGAAGCGCGAGCCGCCGAGCGTGACCTCCACGCGGCGCTCGAGGAGGACGCGCTGGATTGCGCGGCCCGCGTGGGTCTCATTCCAGACCGTGGCGCGGGTGGCTCGCAGCGACACCGAACCGGCCACCGGCGCGATGGGGAGGGTCTGTGCGGCGAAGGTGGAGGAAGGATCGGTGGTCTGCGTCTGGGCGAGGGTGGCGCTGGTGAGGGCGAGGACCCGGGCGTCCGGCCCGGCGAGGGCGCGGGGGACCGGGACGGCAGCGCCCGCCATGGCGACCAGCAGCCCGATCCTCGTGGGTGACACCGAAGCCTCCTCCGCCCGCTCTCGTCTGGCGGTTTGCGGAGACTAGCAAAGGTGGGTGGGCGCGGGGGCGCCTGGCTGCCATCAGCGCGACAGGGCGTCAGAGGCTTCGAGCAGGCGTCGGCGGGCGTCGCGGTAGGCGGCGATGTCGGTTGAATAGTCGTCGAATCCGCGGACGACACTCTCGACGATGGTCGTGGCTGCGGCGGGGTTGTGCGCGCGGAGCGTGCGGATGAGCTCGGCGTCTTCGAGCCCGATCCGTTGCGCTTCGAGGCGGAGGCTTGAGAGCGGGCCGGTCTCGCCCGGGTAGATCGCGTGAGTGTCACCCGCGGGGAGCTTGTTGCGGGGGTTGCGCTCGGAGGTGTGGATGTGGACGCTCTGCTCGAACGGGTCGGAGCGCCAGGCGTTGAGCCCCCAGTGGAGGTACCCGTCGAGGTCGTGCTCCGCGATCATCCACCCGATCCAGACCTGGCGCAGATGCTCCATATCGAGCAGGCGGTTGCACCACGGACCGCCCGGGATGAGACAGGTGTAGACCCAGACGCGGTCGCCCGCGGCTTGGCGCTCGTCGAAGAAGCTCTGAGCTCGCTGCCAGTTCTGGACCTGTGGGCACCAGATATCGACCGCTTGCGCGAGGGATCGGGTCATGGTTGCTTCGAAAATGGGGACGTCGAGTGCTTCTCTGGTGATCTCTGCGGCGCGCCTGTAGGCGTCGGCATTGGCGTCGATGGGCTCGTCGGCGAGGTGCTGCACCCAGCGATCGCGCCATCCGTGCTGATCGACGGCTTTGCTGAGTTGTTGAAAGGCGTCGCGGAGCTGAGCTTCGCCCTCGGCGGATCGGATGTCCTCGCCGGTCTGGTTGACGACGAAGGTCGTCGCGGACCACTCGCCGCCTTTGCGTCCGAGCGGGTGGCCCATCTCGATGGTGTGCATGCCCGCGTCGGTAAAGAGACTGACGAGGCGTTCGAGGCGGTCGGTATCGAGCACCATCTGTTTGGCGCCGAGCAGGCGATCTTCGGTGCCTTCGACGTGGAAGACGGCGCCCCAGGGGATGAGGAACGTGTTTTGGCGTGCGTCATGGATGAGTTCGGCGTACTGGGCGAGCATGTTCCAGTAGGGCTCGCTCCACGGTTCGAGGTTGTGGTAGCGGGCGATGTTGCCGAGGTTGATCCAGTTGGTGAAGCCGACGGTGTCTGCGCCAGCGGGAGGCACCGTCGCCTCGTGGACGATCAGGCGCACGCGGAGTGTCTGCTCAAACCGCTCGGCATCGGGCGAGGTGACGCGGATGGCGAGGGGGATCTCGAACGTGCCGGGCGCAGCATCGGGGCCGAAGCGCCAGGTGAGGCGGAGTGCTTCGGTCTCGCCCCGTGCGCGCACAGGGGTGGTGGTGGGTTCGATGGCGTCGTAGGTGCGGAAGGGGGCGCGACGGATGACGTGCGGGTTGGTGCGTCGGTCAAAATCCTCGGTGCGGCTTTCGAGTCCGGTGTTTTCTTCGACGGGGACATCGCGGAGGCGCGCGATCGCGGGCGCAGCGGGGGAGTCGGGGGCGAGGGCGTCGATCGGCGCGCCCTCGGCGAGCCCTGTGAGCAGCACGTGGACCGACGCTGATGAGCCGCGCGGGACGTGGAGGGTGATCTCGGGTGCGCCTTCCGCAGGATCGGAATCGGGGTAGAGCGGCGCGAGCTCATCGAAGAGTGCGACGGACTGCGCGCTGGTGCTCGTGACACAGAGCACGAGCCAGGCGCACAAGGCGAACGGGATCAAGATCGCGTGTTTCACCGGCTCCGATCCGTGTGCGAGTTGTGGGTCAGTCCGTGGTTCACGTCCAGGTGTTGACTGTCTCTTCTCCGCCGATGCGCGAGCCGCCTGCTGCGCCGTTGGTTGTGCCGTTGCGTGCTTCGCCCGGGGCGTGGTGGTCGGCGCGCCAGCTCTCGGGATACTGCGGGTCGTCGATCTCGATGGCGGCCTTGGTCGGATACATGGGCCGGAAGGTGTCGCACATGACCGCGAGTTCGTCGGTGTACGTCTTGCCGAGCGATTTCTCGACGGTGCCCGGGTGCGGGCCGTGGGGGATGCCCTGCGGGTGGACGGAGATGGAGCCGGATTCGATGCCGCGCCGTGCTTTGTAGTTGCCCTCGACGTAGTAGAGGATCTCGTCGGAATCGACGTTGGAGTGGTTGTACGGGATGGGGATGGCGTCGGGGTGGAAGTCGAGCACGCGCGGGCAGAACGAGCAGATGACGAAGTTGTGCCCCTCGAAGGTCTGGTGGATCGGCGGCGGCATGTGGAGCTTGCCGACGATGGGGGCGAACTCGTCGATGTTGAAGCAGTAGGGGTAGTAGCACCCGTCCCACCCGACGACGTCGAGCGGGTGGTAGGGGTAGATGTAGGAGTGCACCTGATCGCGGGCCTTGATGCGGACTTCGAAGTCACCAAGGTCGTCGTACGCGATCGGGTGGTCCGCGTCCTCGAACGGGGTGCGCAGGTCGCGCTCGCAGTAGGGGGCGTGCTCGAGGAACTGGCTCGTCTGCTTGGAGAGGTAGCGAGGTGGGGGGAGGATGTGCGAGGCGTTGGCCGTCTCGAAGACGAGGAACTTACCGAAGGGCATCTCGTCTTTGGTGTATCCGGCGAAGTCGTCGTTGTCGGAACCGTCGTCGGGGCGCTCGTCGAACACGATGCGGTAGATGGTGCCCTTGGGGATGACGACGTAGTCCTTCTTGCCAAACTTGAGCGAGCCGAACATGGTGTAGACCGTGCCCGTGCCGTAGTGCACGAAGAGGCACTCGTCGCCTTGCCCGTTCTTGAAGTGGTACGCCATGTGGTCGGCTGGCGTGCAGATCTGCATCTCGACGTCGGCGTTGCCGTAGAGGACGATGCGCCCGGTGACGGGGTCGCCCTTCGGGCGCATGTGCTGCGTCTTGGCGTGGCGCATGCGCATGACGGACGTTTCGACGTACTCGGGCTTGGTGGCGTACATCGCCTTCCACCCGGTGACTTGCGTGGGCGGGTGGATGTGGTAGAGGGTGGAGGTCGGGCCGACGAAGCCCTCGGTGCCAAAGAGCTCTTCGGAGTAGAGCGCGCCGTCGGGGCGTCGGAACTGGATGTGGCGTTTCTTCGGCAGTTTGCCGAGCTTGGTGTAATAGGGCACGGACGCCTCCTTCCCGCGCCGCGCGCCGGCGGCGCTTCGTCGGTTGTCGCTGCGTCTCTATTCTACGCGCGCACGTTGCACGCCGAGCGGCGTGCGCTTGGGCTCTCCATCGCGTCGCGGGTAGTTCTTCGGCGTGGTGCGGCGCTTTTCGAGGACGACCAGTCGTCCCGTGGGCGTGAGGATTGTCGCGGCGTGGCTCGCGTGCAGCAGGTGGAGCGCGCCCTTGGCTTCTTCGAGTTCTTCGTCGGCCTTGGCGCCCTTCACGAGCACGACGAGCCCGCCGACTTTCGCGAAGGGGATGGTGAGCTCGCTCGCGACGGCGATGCGCCCGAGTGCGCGCGCCGTGACGAGATCGAAGCTCTCGCGCATGCCGCCCTCGCGCCGGCTCGTGCCGCCTTCGTTGACGCGCTCGCCGCGGTCGTGCCCGAGTGGTTCGGCCCGCCCTTGGACGACGCTGACGTTGGAGAGTCCGATCGCGCTTGCCGCCTCGCGCATGAACTCGCACTTCTTGGCGGTCGCGTCGAGGAGCGTGTAGCGCAGCTCGGGTCGTGCGATGGCGAGGACGAGCCCGGGCACCCCGCCGCCCGAGCCGACGTCGAGCACCGTGCCGCCCGCGGGGATCTCGGCGAGCACGGCGAGCAGCGAGAGCGCGTCGAGGGCGTGGCGGGTCCAGGCTTCTTCGGGGTCGCGGATAGCGGTGAGGTTGGTGCGCGTGTTCGCATCGAGGAGCAGGGCGAGGAAGAGCCCGATGCGGCGCTTCTCCTCGGCGTCGAGCTCGATCGAGTGCTCGCGCGTGCCGGCGAGGAAGGAATCAGGCGGAGAAAGCGGGGCGACGGAAGGGGACATCTTCGTCAGCGTATTCGAGCGAGGGGCGGATGGGCGGCACGGGGCGACGCATGCCCACGTTGAAGATGAGTCCGGTCATGACCCAGCAGGTGATGAGGCTCGACCCGCCGTAGGAGACGAAGGGGAGCGTGATCCCGATGATGGGGAGCAAGCCGATGTTCATCCCGATGTTGACGATCGCCTGGGCCGCGACAAAGGCCGCGAGCCCGACACAGAGTGCGCGCCCGAGCGGGTCCTTGGTCCACGCGGCGGTGAGCCCTGCCCCGATGAGCCAGACGGCGTAGAGGGCGAGGACGCCGGCCCCTCCCGCGAGCCCGTGGCGGGCGACGATGACCGCGAAGACCATGTCGTTGTGCGCTTCGGGGAGCGGGTTGTACCGGATGATCGCGTGGGCGCGATCGATCGGGAGCCCGGTGAGGCCGCCCGCGCCGATGAGCCGCTGTGCGGTGAGGCTCTGGTAGTTCACGTCGCTCGCGCCGGTCTGGTCGCCCTGGATCTGCTGCCAGAGCCCGATCACGCGCTCACGCTGGTAGTCCTTGAGGAAGGGCCACGAAGCGGGGACAAGCACGGCAACAGCCGCGATCGCCAGGGCGAGGTGGCGGAGGCGCATGCCCGCGACGACGAGCACCGCGACGAGCGACGGGACGAAGAGGCTCGCGGTGCCGAGGTCGGGCTGGCGGAGGATGAGCGCAACGGGGACGAGCATCATCGCGCCGGGCAGCGCGAGCGAGCGGAGCGTCGAGAGGTTTGGCCTGCGCCTGAGGTACGACGCGAGCACGAGGACGAACGCGATCTTCGCGAGCTCGGAGGGCTGCACGTTGAACCCGGGGAGACGAATCCAGGCTCGTGCGCCGTTGATGGGCGAGACGATCGAGCCCGGCACGCCCGGGACGAGCAGGAAAACGAGCATCGCCGCGGTGACGACGGCGATGATCGTGGAGAGTGTGCCGATCAGGCGGTAGTGGGGCAGCGCGACGGTGAGCGCGCCGAGCAGCCCGATGATCAGGAAGACGACCTGTTTCCACGCGAGGGCGCTGAGCGTCGAGACCTCACCCTCGATGGGCGTGGTGGCGAGGTTGATCGACGCGACGCCGAGGGCGGAGAGTCCGAGCCCGGCGGCGAGGCAGAGCCACGCGGGGTGAGCGATCGCGAGCCCGTGCCGGAGCGGGCGGGCGGAGGACGCCCTGCCTCGGATGATCGCCTGCCAGTCCACGGGTGGACTCTATTCGGGTGCGCCGCCTGAGCAGTCGTAGACCCACTTCTCCATGGCGCGGTCGTGCGAGACGATCTCGGCGGGCTGGAAGAACAGGGCGAGCTCGCGCTCGGCTGCTTCGGGCGAGTCCGAGCCGTGGATGAGGTTGAAGGAGTTGGAGACGCCGAAGTCGCCACGGATGGTGCCGGGCTCGGCGTTGGAGCCGAAGGTGGCGCCCATCATCTTGCGGGAGACCGCGATGGCGTTGTTGCCGCGGATCGCGAGGACGAGCACGGGGCTCGACGTCATGAAGCCGACGAGCGAGTTGTAGAAGGGGCGTGCCTTGTGAGCCTCGTAGTGGCGGGCCGCGAGGTCTTGGGTGATGTGCATGAGCTTGCACCCGACGACCTGGAGGCCCTTGTCCTCGAACCTGGAGAGGATTCGGCCCATGAGCCCGCGTTGCACAGCGTCGGGCTTGAAGATGATGAGCGTGGTTTCCAAGGCGTGACTCCTGCGTGTTCTTGTGGGTTGATGCGCCGATCGTAGCCGGCAAGAAGAAACGGGCCGCCCTTTCGAGCGGCCCGTTTTGCGGTCGATTCTGTGCGATTCGGATTAGCGGCGACGGCGCGCGGCGGTGAGCCCCGCGAGCCCGAACAGAGCCGCGGCGCCCGGGGTCGGGATCACGCGGAGGACGGGGGCCCCGTCGAAGTTGCCCATGCCGGAGTACGTCGCGGCGGTGGCGGGATCGGCGGCCTCGAGGACGAGCGTGATGACGCCGCCCGCCTGCACGTCGGCGAACAACCCGTCGAGGTCGCTCAGGACGAAGGTGTCGATCGTGGTGTCGTCGCTGCCGCTGATCACGGTGAAGTTGAAGGTCGCGACCTGGGTGGCGGCGAGCTGGGTGTTACCACCGACGTCGCCCGAGTCGGCAGCCAGCGTGGAGAGGTCGAACGCGTCGTCGGTGGAGTACGAGAGCGAGACAGGGCCAGCGGCGGAGAAGAACGCCTCCTCGTGGCGCATGTCGAGCTCGACGCCCGTGACCGTCGCGCCCGAGTAGGCGCTGAGGTCGAAGCGCATCACGTAGTACTCCTGGAACTGGTCGTCGTTGCCCTGCGCGTTGGCGAAGAACGGCGCGGAGCCCGGCCCGCCCTGCTCGATCTGCTGGCCGTCGTCAAGGGCGCCGTTGCCGAGCTCGAACGACTGCGCGTTGGCGGTCGCTGCAAGACCCATCGCGCACACGATCATCGTCATGGTCTTCATATCTACTTCTCCCTCGATCTCTCTCGTCGGTGAAACCGACGAACTCTCTCTCTGCTCCCAGGGGCCAATCCCCACCGGAGCCCTCAACAGTAGGCCGCAATCGACAGGTTACGCACACGACATGCGAAGCCGAAGCCACGCACGCCAGCGTTCATGCGAGCCCATGAAAACACCGGTTGGCGTGCGAGCCAACCGGTGCGAAGTGTGGGAATCAGGCGCGACGGCGACGCGTCGCGGTGAGTCCGCCGAGCGCGAGCAAGGCGGCAGCGCCGGGGGCGGGCACCGTGCCGTTGAGGCGGATGCCGTAGGTGCCGCCATTGGCGAAGTCGATGGTCTCGATGTCGAGCGTGCCGGCGGAACTCGAAGCGCCCCATGCGGCGAGGCGGAACTGCACGTCGCCGGTCAGGCCGGTGAGCGTGGCGACGAGCACGTTTATGGTCCCGGCCACCGCCGCCGCGACCGGGAGCCGCGTCCCGATCCGCTCCGCATTCGACAGGCCGACCGTGGCGAGGCAGGTCACCTCCTGCCCCTCGACCCGGACATCGCGGCGCACGACGCGCCGGACGTCGCGCGATGTCAGGAAGCACGGCACGCCGCGCGCGTC
>JAUIFD010000173.1 GCA_030429485.1 Phycisphaerae bacterium
ATGCACCTGGGGGCCGTACGTCCGAGGTTCAAGTGCGAAGTCGCCGGCACGGTGCCCGAGCAGATCGACCGCCTCGCGCAGCACGTCCAGGGCACGCCCCGCTTCGTGTCCCGCGTGCTGGGCAACCACGTGGACATCACCGTCGCGCGCGACGTACGCCACCGCTGGTCGCCCTGCCTCCAACTCGAGCTGCTTGAGGCCGAGGGAAAGACCCTCATCCACGGCCTGGTCGGACCGCACCCCAACGTCTGGACGCTCTTCGCGTTCGTCAACATCTCGCTCGTCGTCATCGCCGGGCTCGGGGCGATGTTCGCGGGGGCGCAGCTGCTCCTCGGGCATGCGCCCTGGGGGTTCTGGGCGGTGCTCGCGAGCGTGATCGCAGCGGCTGGCTTGTACGTGGCGTCGCAGGTTGGCCGCCGCCTCGCCGCGCCGCAAACGGGTGAGCTGATCGACCTCCTGGAGCGAGCGCTCGGGGTGTCCGTCGCCGATCCCCGCTGACGGGCGCACAACGCCGTTTTGGAGTCGGCGGCTCGGTCCTCCCGATGGTTACTAGAGCCTCCGGAGGACTCGCCATGCATGCACAATCAGACCTGTGGGCCGCGCTCGCGATCGCATCCGCCGTCGCCTCGCACGCCGGCGCGACGCCCCAGCCCCAGCCATACACCTCGCCGCACGGGCTCAGCTCGTGGGGACTCCGCGACCCGGGGCTCGACCTCGATCAACCCCTGCTCTGGGGCGGGATCGCCGAAGAGCGACTGCTCGTCGAGCAGCCCGACTCGGCGCCCGTCACCCAGGATCGGCCCGCCGCGATCGAGTCGGTCGCGCGCGTCACGGCGCCGGCGAAGGTATGCGACGAATGCGGCTTCGTAGGCTGCATTTCGAACACGCGCATCGCCACCGAGCCGCCCACCGTTGCCGAATCGGTCCGGATCAACGTCGCGTGGGGAGCGAGTGGTATTCGCCAGCCGCTCGCGCACCTCGCGATGGCCGCCCGCGCCGAGCGCACCGCTTCGATCCTCGCGAGGGCAGGACACGCGATCGGCAAGCCGGACTTCGACCTCCAGCGTTCGAGCGTCGCCGCCAAGCACCTCGCCCGCGCCCAATCGCACTGGGATCGGGCGCGGGCTGCAGCACAGCTCGACCTCGACGCATGGCGCGACCTGGCCCCGGTGCGGGCAGCAAGCGCGTTGAGCGCACGGTTCCGCGATGTGCTGGAAGAGCTGGTGGTCGGAGCCGAGACACGGCCGACGGTCGAGTTCGCCGCCGCCGAACCCGCTCCGACGTCCAAGCGAGGCGCTGAGGCGTCCAACGCTACTCCCGCCGTGCCCACACAGATCGACGCGGGCTCCATCCTCGCATGGCTCGATGAGCTGGGCGCAGACTGCTGGGAAGGCGCGAACGCGGAGCCCCAGAGCATCGCCGCCGAGTGATCGCCTAGCGGTGGTCCTGCTGGTAATGCTGACGGAGTAGGTCTGCGCCGAAGTCGCGCTCAGGGTCTCTCCAGAGCGTGTGGACGTGGTTCGCGCCCTGCCCGCGCTGATCTTCGATCGCGTCGAGCGCGATCAGGAGCGTCGGCCCCTGGACGCGATACTGCGACGCCCGCCCGCGCTCCGTCGAGCCAAACCACGCGAACCGGACCCGCCCGAACCCCGCATCGTCCATGCGCCGGAGCTCCTCCTCCGCGAGCGCAGGCGCGAGGGTGTCCGCGTACACCGCGATGAGTGCGCGAAGACGCCCGCGCTGCGCTTCGGTCATCTCCGAAGCCGCGAGCCCCTGCGCCTCGCTCGGCGCCTCCAGCACGCCCGGGCTGACCGCCTTCGTCCCGCCGTCATGCACCACCTTGCGTCGCTGTTCCGGCGTAAGAGACTCGAGCAGCGCGTACGCCATCTCCCGCTGCGGCCCGAGCACGCGTACGCCCGCTCTCGGGCCGGAGCGGATCTCATCCGGGTTCGATCCGAGAAACACCGGCGTCGCGCGCACCGCGTCGCCCGCGACCGTGAAGTTGAGCGACACGTGGTGACCCTCAAACTGGATGGTCCACGGCTCACTCTCCGACGGCTCGCCGAACACACGCGTGACGTAATGCTCCGGATTGCGCGTCTCGTCCGAGGGATTCAACCGGCGCAGTTCCGCATCGAGCGCTTGGATCGAGAGCACGCGGAGGTACCCGGTATCCGAGAGCCCCGCCTGCAGCGCCCGGTGCAGCGCCCGCCGTTGCCCGATCTCCATTTGCTTGAGTGTCAGCCCGTTGGTCTCACCCGACGCCGGGAGCGGGAAGTAGTTGAACCGTCGCCGATCGCCCGACTCGAAGTCGTGCGTGAGCGACGCACTGTCGGTGCCGTCGGCGAGCGCGCGCGCCGCGTCGGTCAGCGCCGCCGCGGTCTCCTCCACCTGGGCGTGCGAGTGGCCAACCAGGATCGCGCACGCGAGCGCGCCGCCAAGACGGATGTGCTTCATGCGCGCAGCATACCGCTGAAGGTCCGCAACTCGGCCGCCCCGTGCCCGACACCCTGTTAGGATGCTGTCATGCCCTCGCCCGTCGAACCCACGAGCACGCAAACCCCGGTCGCCGAAGCGGTGCACCGGGTCTGGGGCTTCTCGACGCTCCGCCCGCTCCAGAGCGAAGCGATCGCTGCTGCGGTGGAAGGCCGCGACGCGCTGGTGGTCCTGCCGACCGGCGGGGGCAAAAGCCTGTGCTACCAAGCCCCTCCGCTCGTGGATGGCGATCTCACGGTCGTCGTCTCACCCCTGATCTCCTTGATGAAGGACCAAACCGACGGCCTCGCGCTGAACGACTACCCCGCGGTCGCGCTGCACTCGGCATGCACCGATGCCGAACTCGCGACTGCCCGCGAGATGCTCAGCGAGGGGCGCGCCCGCCTGATGCTCGTCTCGCCCGAGCGTCTGCTCGGCGCGGGCTTCATGGACTGGCTCGGGCGCATCGCCCAGCCTTCGGGACGCGTCGGCGTGCGCCGCTTCGCGATCGATGAGGCCCACTGCATCTCGCACTGGGGGCACGACTTCCGCCCCGAGTATCGGCGCCTCGCGACGCTGCGCGAGCGATTCCCCGAGGCGTCGATCCAGGCGTTCACCGCGACCGCGACCGAGCGTGTGCGCGCGGACATCGTCGCGCAGCTCGGGCTGCGCGACGCAGAAGTGCTGGTCGGGACCTTCGACCGCCCGAATCTCGTGTACCGCGTCGTGCCAAGGGTGGATCGCGATGCGCAGGTGGCGGAGATCGTGGCGCGGCGCGCGGGCGAGGCGACGATCGTCTATTGCATCTCGCGCGCCGATACCGAGGCGCTCGCGGAAGACCTGCGCGACAGGGGCGTCAACGCGCGCGCGTACCACGCGGGCCTCTCGCCCGACCAGCGCCGCCAGACCCAGGAAGAGTTCACCCGCGAACGCCTCGACGTGGTCGTCGCGACCGTCGCCTTCGGCATGGGGATCGATCGTTCCAACGTGCGGTGCGTGGTGCACGCGGCTCTCCCGAAGTCGATCGAGGCGTATCAGCAGGAGACCGGTCGCGCGGGGCGCGACGGGCTCGAAGCCGAGTGCGTGCTGCTCTATTCGGGCGCCGACGCGGAGCGGTGGAGGCGCCTCTTCGAGCGCTCTGCCGAGGAGGCGGGTGTCCCGCCCGACGCGAACGCTGCGCAGTTCGCGCTGCTCGATGAGATGCAGCGGTTCGCCGCGGGGATGGTCTGTCGCCACAAGGCGCTCTCGGAGCACTTCGGTCAGGCGTACCCCTTCCCAAACTGCAATGCATGCGATGTGTGCCTGGACGAGATGGATGTCGTCGAGGGATCGACGGTGCTTGCGCAGAAGCTACTCTCGTGCGTGGCCCGCCTGCATCAGCACTCGGGGTGCGGGTTTGGCGCAGCGCACGTGATCGGCGTGGTCCGCGGCTCGCGCGCCGAGCGCGTGATCTCGCGCGGGCACGACCAGGTCTCAACCTTCGGCCTTCTGCGAGACGTGCCGCAGGCGACGCTCACGAGCTACGTGCATCAGTTGCTCGACGCGGGCGTGCTCGAGCGAGACGGCGAGTACCGCACGCTTGCACTCAACGCCGCGTCGTACGAGGTGATGCGTGGGGAGCGCGAGGTGAGCCTCAAGCGTGCGCGCGCGCCGGTCGCGGAGTCGGGCGAGCGCGAGGAGATCGTGCTGAGCGCGGAGGAGCACCGGGTGTTCGAGGCGTTGCGCTCGCTTCGGCGCGAGATCGCGGACGAGCGGGGCGTGCCGCCGTACGTGGTGTTTTCCGACGCGACGCTCCGGGAGCTGGCGGCGATCCGACCGAGCACGCCGGAGGCGATGTCCGGCGTGCGGGGCGTCGGAGCGGCGAAGCTCGCGTCGTTCGGCGAGCGGTTCCTCGCGTGCATCGCGGCGTCGTGCGAGGAGCTTGGGCTCGAATCTGACGCAAACGTGGTCGCGCCCGCGCGCGCGCCGAAGCGGGCGAAGATGACCCCGGGGAAGCGCAAGACCTTCGAGCGGTTTCGGCGGGGGGATCGCATTGTGGAGGTCGTGCGCGAGACGGGGCTCGCGCTGTCAACCGTCAGCGGGCATTTGGCGGATTGGATCGAGGCTGAATCGCCCGACGACGTGTCGGCGTGGGTGGACGGGGCGACGTACGAGCGCGTGGCGAGCGCGGCGCGCGAGGTGGGGATGGAGTTCCTGCGCCCGATCCGTGATCGTCTGGGGGACGAGACGCCGTATGAGGAGATCCGGGTGGTGGTCGCGCATCTGCGTTCGAAAGGGGAGGGGTAGGGCGGGCGCACTGACCTCAGAGCAGGTCAGTGGCACGGGGAAACGCGGATCAACGCAGCGGGCGTGCGCTTATTTGGGGTCGTTGGGCGTACTTTGAGATAGTTGGAAGCACTCGCCTTGCTCTGCCACACTGAATCCGCGGCGTGCGACTTCCTGCGCCGCGTCGGAGTCCGGATCGAGCAGCGGGTTGGTGTGGTTGAGGTGGATGAACCGCACCTTGGCGCGCTCGCGTTCGGGGAGGTCGGCGAGGCGGTCCATGGTCGTGCGCGCGGTGGGGTGCGGTATCTGCGACATGTCGCGCCCGCCGAGCTCGTCGCCCGAGAAGAACGTCGCGTCGAGGTACGCGGCATCGACGCGCGCGAGCTCGTCTTCCAGGCGGTGCCCTTGCTCGTCCCACTGCGTCCATCGATCGATGTCGGGCAGGTAGAGCACGGAGCGACCCGGGCCCTCGATGCGGAAGGCGACGGTCTCGGAGAACTCGTCGCGGTGGGGAACGGTGATCGGCGTGATGGTGATGCGCTCGTTGAGGGCGATGGCGGTGTCGGCGTCGAGCTCGCGAAGGTCGATGTTGTGGAGCGTGACGAGCTGACTCCACGGGGCGTTGTCGGTGAGGAACGCGCGCATGCGTGGCATGGCGTAGACGGGCACGTCGCGCGCGCCCGTCACCTCGCGCCCGAGGTCTTGCAAACCCGTGTAGTGCCCGATGTGCGCGTGGGTGAGGAGGACGCCCGCGAGGAGCGGCTGGGAGTGCAGGGCGCGTTCGTTGTCCGAACGCGGCGGGGCGATTTCGTCGAGCAGGTGGAGTTGTTCCTTCAAGTCGGGCGTGGCGTCGACAATCCAGCGCTCGCCGGTGGCGGGGTCGATGATCGCGAGCGACGCGACGAACCGGCGGGCGGAGGGGTCGAGCCATGCGCGCTCGCAGCATGGCTTGCGGCACGCGGCCTGTGGGTAGCCGGCGTCCTGGGCGATGCCGAGGACGGCGATGAAAGGGTCGTCGGTCTGCTTCTGTTGCGCCAACACGGGCGCACAGAGCAGGGCAATCAAGAAGAGTCGGATGGCGGCGCCGGCGCTGAGTGCGGAGGTCATTCGACGCCGACCTCCTTCAACAGCGGCATTACCTCAACCGGCGCCCCGCCGCGTGATGCCCGGCGCACCGCTTCCATCACGCAGAAGGTCTCGACACCTTCCTCGAGCCCGGGCGAGGCGTCGCGGCCTTCGATCAGGGCCTGGCCGAAGTGGTCGGCGTAGTTGGCGAACTCGCCGTAGTGCATGCCGTGGACCTCGGAGTTGAAGTACCGGTGTCGGCCGGCGTAGAGGTGGTCTTCGGTGATCTCGGTCATCTCGTCGTCGCCTTCGCCGGCGTGGATGTAGCGCATGTCGTGGTATTGCGCGAGCGAGGACCCGCCCTTTCCATACAGCATGAGCTCGATGCAGTTGCGGGCGGTGGGCAGTTCGTGGCACCCGTAGTGCCCCATGGCGCGTCCGATGCGCCCGTCTTCGGCGATGAAGTTGGCGATGACGATGTCGTTGCCCTTGACGCCGAAGGACTGGCCCATGGCGGAGCGCACGCCGAAGGCCTGGACCTCGCGGATGCGCCCGAGGTACCAGCGGACGAGGTCGATGGGGTGGGACATGCCGAGGAAGATCCAGTCGGTATCGCTCGCGGCCCATGGGCTCTTGCGGTAGTACCAATCCATGCGGTGGATGTAGTGGGCGTCGACGAGTTCGATGCCGGGGAGCCCGCCGTAGCGCCCGCGTTCGAGGTCGCGGCGCTGTCGGCGCATGGGTTCGAAGAAGCGCGAGCTCTGTCCGACGAGCAGGCGCCGACCTGTGCGGCGGCCGGTCTCGAGGATGCGCCCGGCGTGCTCAAGCGAGTTGACGAGGGGCTTCGTGCAGATGACGTCTTTGCCGGCCTCGAACGCCTTGCAGATGTGGTCGGCGTGCATGGCGTCGGGCGTGTAGATGGCGATAATGTCGACGTCGTCGCGAGCGAGCATGGCGTCGTAGTCGGGCGTGTAGAAGAGGTGCGGGAGCTCGCGCTCTGAGGCGGCGAGCTTGTCTTCGGAGAGGTCACACCCGGCGACGGAGCGCACGAACTGACAGCGCGTCTCCATGCCGATGAGGAGCGTGCGCCCTTCGTGCAGCCCGAGGACGCCGACGCCTTTGGCTTGCGGGTGCTTCTCGGGGTGCTTGAGCGGGAGCGTGCCGGGGATGTGCTCGATGAAGCCCGCGCCGGGTGGTGGGGGTGCTGCGGGGTGCGTGTCGTGTGTCATGCGGGGAGCCTTGCGGTGAGGGCGAGGATGTCGTCTCGCCTGGGGAGTGACGGGATGGCGCCTTGGATTTGCGTCGCGAGCGCGCCGGCTGCTGAAGCGCGGCGGCAAGCGGCGGTGATGTCGAGCCCCTCGGCGAGCGAGGCGGCGAGCACGCCACAGAAGGCGTCGCCTGCGCCCACGGTGTCGATGGGCGTGACCTTGGCGGCGGGGATGGCGGTGGTGGTGTCGGGCTTGGCGAGGATGGCGCCTTGCGCGCCGAGCGTGAGGATGACGCGCCTAGGGCCGAGCGCGAGGAGGGCGCGGGTGAGGTCGGTTGGTGTGGTGGGGGGCGTGGTGGCGGTCGCCTCGGCGGCGAGGACGACGGCTGCTTCGGTCTCGTTGACGATGAGGATGTCGAGGGCGGCGAGCAGGTCGCGAGGGAGCGCAGCTGCCGGGGCGGCGTTGAGGATGGTGGTCGCGCCGCGCTTTCGAGCGATGGCTGCGGCACGGGTGATGGTGTCGAGCGGGACTTCGAGCTGAAAGAGCGCGACATCGCGCGCCGATGCGTTGGCGAGGGGTGCAAGGTCGTCCGTGCTGACGTGGGCGTTGGCGCCGGGGGCGACGATGATGGTGTTTTCGCCGGCGTGGTCGACGGTGATGAGCGCGACGCCGGTGGGGGCGTCGGGGGTTGTGCGCACGTGGGCGGTGTCGATGTGGTCTGCCGAGAGGACGGCGCGCA
>JAUIFD010000174.1 GCA_030429485.1 Phycisphaerae bacterium
ACGACCACCGTCGAGGCGCTCATCGCGAGCGCAGCGACCGCCGGCTGCAGCACGAGTGCGGCGAACTCGAACGCGCCTGCGGCGAGCGGGAGCGCCACCACGTTGTAGGCGGTCGCCCACACGAGGTTCTGCACCATCTTCCGATAGCTCGCCGTCGACAGGTCGATCGTCGCCGTCACGCTGCGAGGGTCGCTGGATGCCAACACGACGTCGGCCGCCTCCATCGCCACATCGGTCCCCGCACCGATGGCGATGCCGACATCGGCGCGGGCCAAGGCCGGCGCGTCGTTCACGCCGTCGCCGACCATCGCCACCGACGCGCCCGCAGAACGCAGGGCTCCGACCCGAGCATCCTTGTCGCCGGGAAGGACCTCCGCCAACACCTCGTCGATGGAGAGCTCGCCCGCCACGGCATCGGCGACCTGGCGAGCATCCCCGGTGATCATCGCCACCCGCACGTCGCGCTGATGAAGGTCCGCCACCGCAGTGTGCGACTCTGGGCGCACCTCGTCGGCGAGGGTGAGTGCGCCCACCACGGTTGCGTCGCGCACGACATAGAGCACCGACCCCCCGGCGACGCGCCACGCCTCGGCGCGGTCGCCGATCTCGGGCGGCTCGACGAGCCCGAGATGGTCGAGCAGCGCCGGCCCACCGACGGCGACCCGCACCCCGTCGACCTGGGCGTACACGCCACGGCCGGCCTCCGCGCCGAAGCCGGTGGCGACCGGCGTCCGCACCCCGCGCTCCCCTGCCGCAGCGACGATCGCCCGGGCGAGTGGGTGCTCGCTGTCGGCCTCCACCGACGCCCCCAGCTCCAGCACGTCCTCGACCGACCAGTCACCGGTGGCGACGACATCGACGACGGCGTGGTTGCCCCGCGTGAGCGTGCCCGTCTTGTCGAACAGCACGACATCGATCGTCCGCATCCGTTCCAGCGCCGACCGCCGCTTGACGAGGATCCCCGCCCGGGCGGCAGCCGCGGTGGAGATCGCGATGACCAGAGGAATCGCAAGGCCGAGGGCGTGCGGGCACGCCACCACCAGCACGGTGACCGTCCGCACGACGCCCTGGGCCGGCTCTCCGATCGCCGTCCACACGAGCAGCGTCGCGGCGGCCACGCCGACCGCGACGTAGAAGAGCAGCGCAGCGGCACGATCGGCGAGGTCCTGGGTCCGCGACTTCGAGGTCTGGGCGTCCTCGTCGCCTGGGCGGGGTGGCGGGCGACGACCGGTCGCGACGTGTTCAACCCCGGGGGCTGGTCGTCGTTCACCGACTTCTGGCGCCGCATCAATATCTACTGGAAGGACTTCATGGTGAAGGTCTTCTACTACCCGGCCTACTTCCGGCTGCGCAAGAAGGGGGAGACGCTCGCGCTCACGCTGGCCACGATCTACGTGTTCTTCATCACGACGATCCTGCACGCCTACCAGCTCTACTGGCTCCAGGGGCGGTTCGACATCCCGATCACGGACGTCGCGTTCTGGACGATCCTGGGCATGCTCGTTCTCGTCAATGTGCTGATGGAGCAGCGCGCCCGAAAGGCCAAGAAGGAACCGACCGCGGCCGATCGCGTGTTCGTGGTGCTGAGGATCATCGGGGTCTACGTGACGATCTCGGTGCTGTGGTCCATGTGGAGCGCGCCCTCGCTCGCGCAGTGGTGGGACGCCGTCACATACTGGAACTAAACCGTGCTCAAGAAGCTCAACTCACCGATCGGCACCTGGGTGCAACTCGTCGTGCTCGGCTTGCTCGCCGTGCTCTGGGTGGTGAACGACGCCACCGGGGCGAAGACCCTCCCGGAGGCCGGCGATCGCCTGATGTACGACGTTCGCGATACGGGTCCGAACGAGGTCGAGAAGGACCTCATGATCCAGAACTACTACGAGCAGGTGCTCGACTTCGACCGCACACGGTTCGCCACACTCGGCGGGCTCGGCGATGCGCTCGAAGGCGGGCCCCGCCCCGGGTGGGGCCCGATCGATGAGACCGACTTCGCCGAGAAACTCCCCGGCGAGTTCCTGTTCTATCGCCTGATCCCCGGAGCCGTCGGAACGCACAAGGACGCCGAGGTCCGGGTGAACGAGTGGGGCATGCGCAGCCGCCCATGCACCAAGGAGAAGCCGGCCGGCACCTGCCGCATCGCGCTCGTCGGCGCGTCCAACTCCATGGGCTCCGGCGTCGAGATGGACAAGAACTACGCCTCGCTGCTCGAGGATCACCTGAACGCCGAGCTGGGCGGCAAGGCCTACGAGCGTTACGAGGTGCTGAACTTCTCCATCGGCGGGTATCAGCTCCTGTCGCGGGCCTACCAGGTCGAGCAGATCGTCCCCCAGTTCGAGCCCGATCTGATCCTGTTCACCACGCACGTCAACGACATCCGCAAGAACGTGTACTCGCGCCTCGCCCGCCGCGTCGCCGAGGAGCGTGATCTGCACTTCGACTTCCTGAAGCGCGTCGCGGAAGAAGAGAATCTCTCCCCGACCGAGTCACGCGACAAGATGGAGCGCAGGCTGCGCCCCCACCGGTTCGAGCTCGTCGATGGCGCGTACAGCGTGGTCCGCGAGACCTCCGAACGCGAGCACATCCCGGCGGTGATCCTCGTACTGCGGCTCGAGACCGGGCCGATGCACAACGACTACAAGGCGCTCGCCAGCGCAGCGGCCGCGGCGCTGCCCACGATCGAGCTCTACGACGCGTACGAGGATCAGAACGCCGAAGAGATGTACCTCGTGCCAGGCGAGGACAACCACCCGACGGTGCTCGCACACTCGCTGCTCGCCGACGAGCTCTACGACGATCTGCTCGCCGATCCCATGACGCGCGCCATCATCCTCGGCGAGAAGGCTGCCAACACGCCGAACGGTGGCTGAGTGAGCCGCGAGTAAGCCGGTCTCCGGCGCGACCGCGGTCGTGGTCAGGCCATGCCTACCGCCGCCGGCGCGCCGCCGCCGCTGCCGCGCCAATCGCAAACGCGCCAATCCCCGGCGACGGGATCGCGGGCACCGTCGCGATGCCGAAGGGGTTCGCCTGCGCGTCCACCGTCGTGAGGAGCACCGGGTCAAACGGGTTCGACACGTCGAAGATGCTGATCGCGGTCGAGGTCGCGCCCGAGTGCGTCACGAAGAGCAGCGACTCGTCCGCCGACAGCGCGAGGTTGTGCGGCACGCCGAAGCCCGTGTCGTCAGGCCCGCTCGCGACGGTCTGCAGCGTCGCGGTGTCGATGGCGTAGAGCGCCGCAGTGCCGCCATCGGAGATGTTCGTGGTGTAGAAGACGCTGCCGTCGGCTCGCATTGTCGCGCCGTGGGCGTTGGGCACGTCGATCGGCGAGCCCGCGACGGGCGCCAGCGTCGAGCGATCGAGCACGGAGACCTGGTCGGTGTCCTGCGTGGGCACGAAGAGCAGGTCGTTGGTCGCCGAGAGCGAGAGGTGCGGGTCGCCGCCCACGGCACGCCGGGCGGTCTCCGCGTACGTCCCGCCGTCGAACGAGACGACGTAGTCGCTCCCCGGGCTCGCCGGATCGTTGACGCCGATGAGCGAGACATACCCGCGGCTCGTGTTCGGATCGAGAATCACGTCGTGCGGTTTGCCGCCGAGGGCGACGAGGTCCGCCGGGACGTCAAACGTCGCGCTCACGGAGAGCGACGCGAGGTCGATCACGGTGACGTCGTTCGAGATGTCGTTGTTGACCCACAGCTGTCCGCGCCGATCGTCGCTCCACATGTGAAACACGCCCGAGCCGGTGGGGATGATCGAGTTGACCGAGTAGTCCGCCGCGTTGAACGCGACGACGCGGTTGTTCGCCCGATCGCCGACGAAGACGAGGTCGTGGATCGCCGAGTAGGTGACGTACATCGGCTCGGGCGTGTTGGCAGCCGCGGGCAGGGCGACGTGCGTGACGCCGAGCGTGCCCGCGTCGATCACCGAGATCGAGCCAGCCCCGCGATTGGCGACAACCACGCCGCCGTCGCGCCCGACGAGCTGGGCCGACGCGGGGGCTACGAAGCTGGCAGTGAGCGCACCGGCAGCGAGCAGAGACAGCGGGCGCGCAGGATGAGTGTGCATGGTGATCTCCTTCTTCCTCAGGCCACTCGCCGCGCGAACGCGGTGGGTGGGGGTTGTTGGAGATGAGTCGCCACGGTGAGCGGTACCTTGCAGGTTGAGCCAAGTTCGACCGTCTCGTAGTCTGCGCGGACCTCGTTTGGACGACGTGGCATGCCGAGCATCATCCAGCGCATCACGGCGAGCAGGCGAAGACGCTCGGCGTTCGGGAGTGCCTTGTTCCTGCTCGGGATGCTCTCCCTCTTTGTCTTTGGTGTGTGGCCGACATTTCCGGTGCCCGGCACGTTCGCTTCGCAGAGGCTGATGTTCAGCCTGGTGCCAGGCCAGAACGGGCCGTTGCTCATCGGCATGAATGAGTTCGATCACCCAGCCTGGCCGCAGAACATCGGCGTGGTTGAGGCCGACGCGCATATCGGCGAGCCGGCGGTTCGAGTTGGGGATCGGCCGTGGGTAATGAAGGACGGTCTGGATATCGTCATACACCAGCATCCTCAGGCCACTTGGCCGTGGACGAACATGTCCCGCCAAGAAGTGATCGAGATGCTACGCCCACAGGTCATGAGCGAGTTGAAGATGCACACCAACGCACCGTGGGTGCTCGACGATTGGTGGCGTCGCTCGAACCGAACCATCCGTTGGGGCCAAGTTGCTATCTCAGTTGCGTCGTGGTTGGTGTGTCCGCTTCTGGCGATTGGCATCTGGTTGTGGGTCATGCCGTCGCGGGTGGAGCGTGAATACAAGCGCCTTCGTCGGTGCGTGTGTCCCAAGTGCGGGTACACGCTCGCGGGCGTCGAGACGCGCTGTCCAGAGTGCGGGCGTGTTATTCCGGGAGACGAACAAGCTGTCGTGCTTGCTGCGAGCGCTCAGGCCGGCTCGTCCTAGGTTGTGCTTCGCGACTTGTCACGCAGATCAAGTCGGGTCCGTCGAACAGGTCCTATCCCACCGCCCCCACAACCTTCTTCGCCGCATCCGTCAGATCATCCGCCGCCTGCAGCGTCGGCAGGTCGGACGCGGCGGCCCGCAGGAGTTCGCGACCGGCTTCCACCTTGTTGCCCTCGAGCCGCACCACGAGCGGCACCTGGAAGCCCTTGCTCCCGTCCGTGTTCTCGACGTTGCGTGCGGCGTTGATGATGCCCTGGGCGATGATGTCGCAGCGCATGATCCCGCCGAAGATGTTGACGAGCACCGCCTTCACCGTGCCGTCAGCGAGGATGATGCGGAACGCCTCGGTCACCGCCTCCTCCGACGCCGACCCGCCGACATCGAGGAAGTTGGCCGGCTCGCCGCCGTGGTGCTTGATGATGTCCATGGTCGCCATCGCGAGCCCGGCGCCGTTGACGAGGCACCCGATCGAGCCGTCGAGCGCGATGTAGGAGAGCCCCATGCGCGCGGCCCGCAGTTCGCCCGGGTTCTCCTCCGCCGGGTCAAACATCGCCTGCACGTCCTTGTGCCGAAACGTCGCGTTGTCGTCGAAGTTGAACTTCGCGTCGATCGCGAGCAGTTGGCCGTCGGGCGCGTCGGCGGTGGGGGGCGTGAGGATCAGCGGGTTGATCTCCGCGAGCGTGCAGTCTTTGTCCACGTACAGCTGCGCAAGCGCGGTCATGATCTTCACCGCCTGCCCGATCTGCTTGCCCTTCATCCCGAGCTTGAACGCCACCTCGCGCGCCTGGTGCCCTTGGAGCCCCATGAGCGGGTGGATCGGCGTCTTGATGATCGCCTTGGGGTTCTCTTCCGCGACCTTCTCGATCTCCACGCCGCCCTCGGCCGACGCGATCAGCACGTTGCGCCGCGTCGCGCGGTCGGTCGTGACCGCGAGGTAGTACTCGTGCGCGATATCCACGCCCGCCGCGATCAGCAGCTTCTTGACCTCGATCCCCTCCGCTCCGGTCTGCACCGAGACCATCCGGTTCGAGAGCATGAACCGCGCCGCGTCGGTCGCCTCGCTCGCCGAGCGAACGAGCTTGACGAAGCCCGCCTTCCCGCGCCCGCCGGCGTGCACCTGGGCCTTGACGACCACCAGATCGGTCCCCGCGTCGCGCGAGGCGTCCTTGTACGCCCCGGCGGCATCGTCGATCGACTCGATCACGCGGGCAGGCGGCACCGGGATGCCAGCCGAGGCGAGCAGCTCGCGGGCCTGGTACTCGTGGACTTTCATGGGGCACTCCAAAGGCGGGTTGGGGCGGCATCCTAGCGAGACCCGAAACCCGGACTCCCACTGACCAATCCGAGCCCATTCCAGTTGGCCCGCGCGCCCCCTCCGACCTACCCTCCACTCCCGCGCGGCTCGCGCGCGGGCTCACCCGGAGGACCGTCCGCATGCCCGCAACCGGCACCGTCTCTCAGGTCATCGGCTCGACGTTCGATGTCCAGTTTCCCGAAGACCAGCTCCCCGGCATCTACAATGCGGTACGCATCCAGACTGGCGAACTGGACCTCACCGGCGAGGTGCAGCAGCACCTCGGCGGCGGACGCGTCCGCGCAGTCGCCCTCGGCTCCACCGACGGCCTCACCCGCGGCATGTCCTGCCAGGACACCGGTTCGCCCGTGACCGTCCCCGTCGGCGAGGGCGTGCTCGGGCGAGTCTTCAACCTCCTCGGCAACCCCATCGACAACCGCCCCGCACCGGAGGGCCTCGATCGCCGTCCGATTCACCGTCAGCCGCCCGAGTTCGACCAGCTCAACCCCAAGACCGAAATCCTCGTGACGGGCATCAAGGTCATCGACCTCCTCTGCCCCTTCGTCCGAGGCGGCAAGATCGGCCTCTTCGGCGGCGCCGGCGTCGGCAAGACCGTCATCATCCAGGAGATGATCGCACGCGTCGCCCGTGAGTTCGGCGGCTACTCCGTGTTCTGCGGCGTCGGCGAGCGCACCCGCGAGGGCAACGACCTCTGGCGCGAAATGCAGGAGGCCGAGTACACCGACGAGAACGGCAAGACCGCACACGTCATCGACAAGGTCGCCATGGTGTTCGGCCAGATGAACGAGCCCCCCGGCGCCCGTCTCCGCGTCGCCCTCTCCGGGCTCACCATGGCCGAGGAGTTCCGCGACGCCTCCGGTAAGGAGACCATGATCTTCGTCGACAACATCTTCCGATTCACCCAGGCGGGTTCGGAAGTGTCGGCCCTCCTCGGACGCATGCCCTCCGCCGTAGGGTATCAGCCCACGCTCTCGACCGAGATGGGCGAGCTTCAGGAACGCATCACCTCGACGAGCAAGGGCGCCATCACGTCGGTGCAGGCCATCTACGTGCCGGCCGACGACCTGACCGACCCCGCGCCCGCGACGGCCTTCGCCCACCTCGACGCGTTCGTCACTCTCGCCCGCGGCATCGCCGAGAAGGGCATCTTCCCGGCCGTCGATCCCCTGGCCTCGACCTCCTCGATCCTCGACCCCGCGATCCTCGGGCAGCGCCACTACGCCGTCGCCAACCGCGTCCAGCGCACCCTCCAGCGCTACAAGGATTTGCAGGACATCATCGCCATCCTCGGCGTCGACGAGCTCTCCGAAGAGGACAAGCTCACCGTCTCCCGCGCCCGCCGCATCGAGCGATTTCTCTCGCAGCCGTTCTACGTCGCGGAGGTCTTCACCGGCTTCCCCGGCGTGTACA
>JAUIFD010000005.1 GCA_030429485.1 Phycisphaerae bacterium
GGAAGCCCCTTGTCTCCAAGGACTTCCGCCTTAATCGGGGTGAGAGGATTCGAACCTCCGACCTTCTCGTCCCGAACGAGACGCGCTACCAAGCTGCGCTACACCCCGCGGTGGCTCGGTGATCCGAGCGGCGGACTATAGCGGCGGTGCGCGGTCAGAGCATGGCGGTCAGGGAGCGGCGACCTTTCCGTGCTGGTCGGGGCTAGAAGCGCTTGTGCGTGGCGCGCTCGGCTGGCCCTCGGACCCCCAGCACCGCTCGCGCGATCTTGAGGTCGGTGGGGTGGGTGATCTTGAGGTTCCCCGGTTCGCCCTCCATCAGCACGACGGCCTCACCCAGTCGCTCCACGAGTTCGGCGTCGTCTGTGCTCCGGAGGTCCGGTTGGGCGTACGCCCGGCGGAGAAGCCCGATCTCGAAGACCTGGGGCGTCTGGGCTTCGTACACGCGATCCCGCGGCAAGGTCTGCTCGACAGCAAACTGAGGTGGGCCCTTGCTCTCGGCCCCCAAGATCGCGGCAATCGGATCCTCGTCCTCGTCCGGAAGCGGCTCCGCCGCGACGCGCTTGAGCGTGCTCGAAACGGGCACCCCCGGGACAACAGCCGGGTGCTTCAGAGCGGCGTCGAAGACACGGTTGAGAAGCTCGGGTGACGCACACGGGCGGGCGGCGTCGTGGATGGCGACGTGGGTCACGCGGTCAGGGACATGGGCGAGGGCCTCATGGACCGTCTCGAACCGGTGCGTTCGCCCTCCGGGGCAGAGCGTGACGCCGAGGATCGCGAGCTTGTCCCCGTGGCGGAGCTTGAACTCGGCGAAGGCGTCCGGATCGGCGGGGCCGGCGACGATGATGGGGTTCAGTGTAAGTCCGGGGTGATCGTAGTTGGCGAAGAGTTCCACCGTGCGGTGGAGGACCGGGCGGCCGCCCAGGTCTTCATCGAGCTTGGAGCGGGGCGAGCCGAGAGCGGCGGCGTACCGGGCCGAGGCGCCGGCCGCGGGGATGATGACCGCAACGTACATGCGGAGAAGGTAGTGGGTGTTCGGGTCCGGCGTCGGCTTGGGGTGGGAGGAGGCGGACAGAAGGCGGCCAGAAACCGGCGATTCTTCCACAAGGAGAGGGGTTACTCGCTTCACATCGGGCTGGAACGGGCTACACTCCGCCCGATAGCAAGTCCTAACCTCACCGGTTCTCGGATCGGGGTTTACCCTGTCTGGTCTCTGGTGTGTGGAGCAAGTGAGTCGGTCCGAGTCTGACCGGGAGTACCGGTTTCGGTTGCGGGCCCCAATGAACCTAGGAGTGAACGGAATGGGCGCGATTGCTCGTGCAGCGAGGACGTGGGCCCGACGGGCCACGTTGGTCCTTGCGGTCGGGGCCTTGGCCGTCGGCTGTGAGAACAACAGAACGTACACCGTTGATGACGGCGGCGATTGGCCGGACGCAGTGCGGACGGGCAACCCGCGCGGCGACACCACGCCGGTCGCGCAGGACCTTGAGGGGCCCAAGGGCCCGATCAAGGCGCTGAACCCGGGCAACTGGGATCTCAGCAGCGATGGCACACGCGGCGGCAACTGGCCGGACCAGCCCCCCGCCGCCAAGCCCGCGCCGACCCCGGCGCCGGTGGTGAGCTACGGCGGCGACACGGCCGCCTATCCGACCGCCGACCGCGGCACGCCCCAGCTCATGGTGACGCGCTCCGCGCCGACCCAGGTGTCGCAGGGCGAAGAGTTCACCTACACCTACCAGCTCTGCAACACGACCGACTCGCCGATTTCGGACGTCGTGCTCGTCGAGGAGATCAGCGCGAACTTCCAGCGCGTCAGCTCCACGCCGCCCGCTTCGGGCAACGAGTGGCGCATCCCGACCCTCGCGTCGGGCGAGTGCCAGACCATCACCATCACCGGTCGCGCGACCAACAACCAGCCGGTCCAGGCTTGTGCTGAGGCGCGCTACCGCATCCCGCTCTGCACCAACATCGACGTGGTGCAGCCGGCCCTCGCGCTGCAGCTGACCGCTCCGGCCGACGCCGGCGTCTGCGAGTGCTACCCGGTTGAGGTCGTCGTGACCAACACCGGCACCGGCACCGCCCGCAACGTGGTGGTCAACGTCCAGCTGCCCTCGGGCGTGCAGACCCGCGACGGGCGCACGACCGTGGCCCTCTCCGCGGGCGACCTGTCCGCCGGCCAGTCCAAGCGGTCGACCGTCGAGGTCTGCCCGCAGGCCCGCGGCAACTACACCGTCACCGCTGACGCGGCTTCCTCCAACCTCTCCGTCACCGGCAACCCGGTCTCGACCGCGGTCCGCCAGGCGTCGCTTACCATCGATTGCGACAACCCGGGCACGATGTACATCGGCCGCTCGGTGCCCTACACGATCCGCGTGTGCAACAACGGCGACGCTCCGGCGACCAACGTTGTGCTCAACGAGATGCTCGCCTCTGGCCTCCGCGTGGTTGACGCGGGCGGCAACGCCGGCCTGACCTGGAACATGGGCACGATCGAGCCCGGCCAGTGCCGCGACGTGACCATCCGCGTGGCTGCGGACGCTCCGGGCGACTACTCCTCCTCCGCTCGCGTGACCGGCAACTGCGTCACCGAGCAGACCTGCCCGCAGACGATCTCCGTCCGCGGCATCCCGGCCATCCTCCTCGAGGTGATCGACATCGAGGACCCGGTGCTGGTCGGCGAGGAGACCACCTACGTCCTGACCGTGACCAACCAGGGCTCGGCGACGGACACCAACATCCGTCTGACCTGCGAGCTCGAAGGCCAGCAGTTCGTGTCCGGCTCGGGCGCGACCGCCGGCACCGCTTCGGGTAACACCGTCACCTTCGCTCCGCTGCCCAGCCTCGCGCCGGGCGCCCGGGCCGAGTGGCGTATGCGGGTCCGTGCGATGGAGGCTCGCTCCATCCGCCTGGCCGTGACCATGATCTCCGATCAGCTCACGCGTCCGGTGAACGAGACCGAGGCGACGAACCAGTACGAGTAATCACTCGGACTGATCTCTGATCCCCTTCGCGGGCCCGGGTCTAACCCGGGCCCGCGTTTGTTTTTCAGAGCCCCCCCGCTCGGTAGGCTGGAGTCATGCGGCAACGAGGCGCGTGGGTCGTGGCGTGTGTGGCTGGGGCGGGCGGTGTGGCGACGGCGCAGCGCGTGGTCGAGCTCGCCTCCGCCGACGCGGCGGCGCGTATGGCGGCGATCGAATCGGCGTGGGACCTCCCAGGGGGATGGCCGACGCGCGCACACCACGTCCGCGACCACCTGCTCACCACACTCGATCTCCCGACGCTCTCCCCGGGCGCACGCGCCGGCGCGGGCGTCGCCGAGCGCGGCCCGCTCGACGCGACCACCCACGCCTCGCGCGCGCTCGCGGGGTACGTCGTCGAGAATGTCTCGTTCCGCGCCTTCGACGGCTCACGCGTCGCGGGCAACCTCTACCGCCCCGCGGAGCGCGCCGAGGCACGAGGCCCCGCCGTCCTCTGCCCGCACGGACACTTCGGCGCCCGCGGCGACGACCCCGAGGGGCGCTTCCGGCGCGACATGCAGCTGCGCTGCGCCACACTCGCGCGCCTGGGCGCGGTCGTGTTCGCGTGGGACATGGTCGCCTGGGGCGAGAGCGACATCGCGGATCACGACGTGCCCGACGCGCTGGCGTTGCAAACCTACAACTCGGTGCGCGCGGTTGACTACCTGCTCTCGCGCGACGAGGTCGACCCTTCGCGCATCGCGGTCACCGGCGCATCAGGCGGCGGCTCGCAGACGTTTCTGCTCGCTGCGATCGACGAGCGCGTCGGCGCGAGCGTGCCGGTGGTGATGGTGTCGAGCCACTTCTTCGGCGGGTGCAACTGCGAGACCGGGCTTCCGCTGCACTGGGGCGAGAGCTTCGCGACCAACAACGTCGAGATCGCGGCCCTCGCTGCCCCGCGCCCGCTGCTCCTGATCTCGGACGGGCAGGATTGGACGAAGCACACGCCGGAGATCGAGTTTCCCACGATCCGCCGGGTGTACGCGGCGCTCGGCATGCCGGGCCAGGTGCAGTTCACCCACATCGCGCTCGAAGGGCACGACTACGGCCCATCCAAGCGCGGCCCGATGTACGCGTTCCTCGCCGACGCCTTCGGGCTCGACCTCACACGCGTGAGTGATAGCGCCGGTCGAATCGACGAGAGCCCCGTGACGATCCTGCCGCGGGAGGACTTGTTGTGCTACCCGGCCGCCCCGCGCGAACGCCGCCCGGCGCGCGAGGCGCTGGCGGCGCTGCGTGCAGGCGCGTAACTCCCTGAGTGCGGACGGCACTGCCGGTTGTTCACACCTACAGTCCCCACTGGCAGCCTGCTGCCAAGCTCTCTGACAAGACGGGGCCGATTGGATTCGACCGGACAGGACAGGCGTGACGTGGCGCGTCGTGGGGCGTGCTGGCCACGTAAAAAGCACGCACAACCAATAACTGCCAACCAGCAGTACGCTCTGGCGGCTTAATAGCCGTCACGGGTCCCGCTTGACGCCCGATGGAGCGGGACCCGACAAACATCGGGCTGGCGACGGCACGGCGCAACCGGGTGCCGTCGCGAGATGACACCGGGTGCTGGGGCGAAGGGAAGCCCGTCGGTGGGCGTCCCAAGCCTGAGATCAAACCGCCGACTATGCGCGTAGAGGCGTCACGGCGACTGTCACGGGACGGGGGTTCGATTCCCCCCGGCTCCATTGTTCGTGGTGGGTGGTGTCCCGGACATCAACTCAAGTGCTGCCGAACCAGAAACTCGCGTTGCGCCATCCTTCGTCGTCGATCGAGATCGCGCACGATGCCTCCCAACCAGGGGGGCAAGGTGGATGCCATCGGGTCAGTAGGTAGCGAAGGGTGGGGACCGCCGGCGCGGCTCGAGGCTGCTTCCGAAAGACCCACACCGCCGGTGGCTCGGGCTCTTCTTCGTTTCGATGTTCAAAGACCTGGTCGAGGTTCGCGATCGGTAGCACGTCAAATCCATGTACGACGTCGAGCCGGATGGTGAGCCGAACGCATACCTCGTTGGCGGGAAACGTGAGCATTGGGAGCACACTGATCACGCGACGAGATATTGAGCGCCATTCCTCTCGCTTGGCTTCGAAGAGCGTATCGAGATGCTCGTGGACGGGGTGTCCTGCCTCGAGATCGGAGACTCGAGCGTCCAAGTACTGCTGGAGTCTCGCGCGGACCTCGTTTGTCTCGTGCATGACGCAAGCTACCAAGCCGCAACCAGACTCGCGCCGTACACGACGGGAAACACGTTTGCGATCACTGCGAATCCGGCGAGCGCACGCCCGGCGTGCTCGCGGCGAGAGCCGACAAACTCACACACCACGATCACGAGCGTCATCAGCAAGAGCTTGTAGAGCGTCATGCCCATCAGCCCGCCGCGCTCGATGACCACTTGGGCGATCGGGTTGGCTTCCCATCCGCCGAGCGCGAGGATGAACCACGTCATCATGATGTCGAGCGAGGCTGCCAGCAGCAGCCAGGGATAGAGCTCGGGGTACCGGACGGGTTGGCTCAGCGTGGCGGCTCGCATGATCGGCTCCCTCTTGCCGACCCGCGTCGGCCTCACCCGAGGGTGTCGCGGCAGAGCCTTTCAAACAGCCCCGCCGGAGAGTCTGTACCTGTCCAGAGGCGGAACTGTTGCTCTCCCTGGGCCACAAACATCGAGACGCCATCGATCGTGTCCCGCCCGGCAGCCCTCGCGGCGCGAAGCAGGGGGGTTTGGGCCGGGTTGTACACGGTGTCGAACACCACCGCCCCGGTCTCGCGCAGCGTCGCCTCAGACACCGGCGAGGCGTCCGGTGCAGGGCCTGACGCCATCCCGATCGGCGTGCAGTTGACGATCGCGTCGGCATCGGCGCTCGGCTCGGTCGTATCCGGCGCGACGATCGATCCCGCCGCAATCGCGCCGAGTTCGCTCGCGAGGGCCCGGGCGCGTTCGTGTGTTCGATTGTGAAGCGTCACCTGTGCGCCCGCGTCGGCGCACGCGAACGCCACCGCCCGCGCGACGCCTCCGGCGCCGAGCACCGCGACGCGCTTGCCTTCCAGATCACCGATTCGGCGTGCGAGGCAGACCGCCGCTGCGGTCGCGTCGGTGTTCACGACGATCGCGCCCTGCGCCTCGCCGTGCATGCCGCGCTCGATGGCGATGGTGTTGGCCGCCCCGATGCGCTCCGCGCCGGGTTCGATGCGGATGCCCTCGCGCTTCGCCCACGCGATCGCGTGCTCCTTGTGCGGCAGGGTGACGCTCGCGCCGGCAAACCCGAGGGTCGGATGCAGCGAGAGCTCGTCGAGCGTCGCCTTGAAGCTCTCGAACGTACCGTCGCTCGCCCCGGCGCGCCCTCCGGTTTCACCCGCAGCCACGGGCATGGGCAAGTACACGCCGTCGTGCCCGACGGCCTCGAACCCCGCGTTGTGCACGAGCGGCGAGAGCGAGTGCGAGACGGGCCATCCGACCACACCGTAGACGCGCGTGTCGCGACCGATCGAGCGGAAGCGGTAGCGCCCGAGCAGTTCCTCGATCGTCGGCTGACCGGGCGCCGACGCCGACTCGCTGCGGAGTGATGCAAACGTGAGGAGCCCGCCGAACTTCGGCGCAAGCACGCGCGACATGAGACCGAACTCGCCCATCCCGAGCGCGATGGTGGGGCGGTCGCGCGTCTGGAGGATGTCGAACAGCTCCAGATTGTCGCGGATGGAGCGTGCGCGGTAGGCGATCTTCAGCACGCGTGCTGCGGGCTCCTCGCGCATCGCGCGCACACGCCGCGCCAGGTCCGCCGGGCGTCCGTCGAAGTCGTGCATCGAGAGGATGAGCCCCGGCGCCTCGCGCCCGGCGGGCAGGCGCAGCGACTCCCTGAGCTCTGCGGAGCGTTCGAAGCGCACAAACTCCACGTCGACGTACCGGGGCGGGTCGTCCGCGTCGCGCAGCGCTCGGCACAGGTCGGCGAGCGATGTGTCGTCGCCCTCGAAGTCGCCGCCCTCCTCGCGCGCTCGGCACGTCACGATGCACGGGAGCGCAGACTGCTTGACCAGGCGCTGGATCAGCGTGATCGTCTCGGGCGAGCCGTCGTAGAGCCCGTCCACGCGGAACTCGATGAGGTTGGCGCCGGCGTCGCGCGCCGCGTCCGCGTCGTCGCCCGCGGTCGTCAACGCCGCTCTGATCGGCACGCATACGTGGGAACCCATGGTTCGATGCTACCCGCGCACAAACTCGTGCGATCCGTGGGCTTGTGCGCCCGGGTCGGGTACGATCGGGTTGGTGAGAAGGGAACTCGCGAGCAAGTCGCGCCGGGGGAGGGTGTGGGCTGTGGTTGCCCTCGCGCTGGTCGTGCTCACGCACGTCGGGGTGCTCCCCTCGCCCGCCTACCTCGCCAAGCGCTTCGGGCTGCTCGCTGGCGAACGCTATCCGTGCGAGGGCGGGGCTTGCGGGTGCATGTCGGCCCGCGAGTGCTGGACCACTTGCACATGCCACACGCTCGCGTGGAAGGCCGCGTGGGCGCAGCGCGAGGGCGTGGCGGTCCCGGATTGGGTGGGCGTGGGAGGCAGGGCGCTCGCGGCCGATCAGGGCGTCGCCTGCCCCCTCTGTGCGCACGAAGACGCAGACGACGCGGAAGTGGCACCTTCGGGCAAAGCGATGCCGACGCTCTCCGTCGCCGGGTGCAAGGCGCTCGATGTGCTGCTCGTGATCGGGCTCGCGGCCCGGATCGCCTCGACTGCGCCAGCCTGGCGCCCCGCGCCCTCGCCCTGGTGCGAGTTTGCGGTGCCGGTGGATTCGCGCGTGCCGGAGAGCGCGGGGATTCGTCCCCCGGCGCCCCCTCCCCGAGCGTTCGCCTGAGCGTCCATCGTCCGTATTGACTTCTTTGGCCTTCCCGCTCCGGCGGGGCGTTGTGGCAAGGAGCGCGCGCATGGTTCGGCGCGCCTTCACACTGATCGAACTGCTCGTCGTGATCGCGATCATCGCGCTGATGATCGGGATCCTGCTGCCCGCCCTCGGGCGGGCGCGGGACGCGGCGCGCAAGGTCGCGTGCCTCGCCAACATGCGCTCGCTCGAGACGGCGCACTTCGCGTACGTCGGCGAGTCCGACGGGTGGATGCTCGCGACGACGCACTCGGGATCGTGGATCGACACGCTCCGCGAGTACGACCCGGCGCTCCTGCTCCGCTCGCCCGTCGATACGAGCCCCTACTTCGAAACGTCCTACGAGGGCGTCTACAGGCGCACGAGCTACTCGATCAACTTCTACCTCGCCCCGGACAATCCGATCGGCGTGGGGAAGATCGACAGCGTCCCCTTCCCTTCGAGCACGGCGCACTTCGTGATCGCTGCGTTCGAGGGGCCGGGCGCGGTCGCTGATCATGTGCACCCGCACCTGTGGTGGAGTCCGATTGCGGACGCCATCCCGGGCAAGGCCGCCACCGAGATCCAGACCAACGCGCACGGCGGGGCCGTGGGCGAGTGGGGCTCGGTGACCAGCTACGGATTCCTGGACGGTCACGCCGAAGCGCGCCGTTTCGACGGCGTGTACACCTCGCGCGAGCGGAACAGCTTTGATCCGCGCGCACCCTCGCATTGAAACTGATTGAAACAACATCGCAGATTGCCTAGAAAGGACATGAGATGAAGAGACTCACACGTACCGCTGCCGCGATCGCCATCGCGTGCGGGAGCGCATTCGCCCACGACGGGCGGCGCTACGAGGTTCTCGTTTCCGACAACATGCTTTACGCCCGCGGGTACATCTCGAACAGCGTGGACGACGGCGGCGGCGTGGTCCGCCCGTACTACAACGCGCTGCACGGGCACTGGGAGAACAACCCGTCGCCCGCGATCAACGCGGCGTCCGGCGACCTTCCCGGCTTCGACCTCTTCGAGCCGGGCGATCTCGTGGGTCACTCACTCGTGCTCACGCTGACGGGCGCGAGCAAGTGGCTCTCGCCGCCCATCTCGCCCGATCCGAGCGTCGTGCCCGATCTCACGCCGCTCGACGCGGGCGAGGAGATCTTCGTGACCTACGGCTCCACGACGGTCTCCACCGTGTCGCCCGGCTCGCTCGAACTCCTGAGCTCCGTGGGCGCCGGTGGCGATCTCGATCTCGACCTTTCGTATGACATCGCGGACAAGCCCTCGGGTGTGCTCTATGTGCTCGGGTTCGAGCTCTCGAGCCCGGGGTCGGGCGTGGCGTCGTCGGACACGGTCTACGTGATTCTCTCCCCCGACGGCGACGATCCGACGCAGAAGCTCCACCACGCGTCGCTCTTCCTTGAGCAGTATCTCGGCACGCCCGTGCCCTCGCCGGCGCCCGTCGCGTTGGGGGGTGTCTTCGCGATCGGTGCGATCGCGAAGCGACGTCGATAACCAAGGAGGAGTGCGGGATTCACTTCGCCCGCGCTCCGACATTTCCGGACTCGTCCCTATCGGTGCTTCGACGCTGACTTGGACGAGCACACCATTGTGTCGCTCCTTCGCTTCTGTTAGCGTGGCTTTCTGTTGAGAGGATGGGAATGAAGAGACTCACTCTGTCAGTTTTCGCGATTGCGATCGCGTGCGGCGGCGCGTCGGCCCACGACGGGCGGCGCTACGAGGTTCTCGTGTCGGACAACATGCTCTACGCCCGCGGGTACATCTCCGACGGCATCGACGATGGCGGCGGGCTCATTCGCCCCTACTACAACTCGCAGCACGGGCACTGGGCAAACCACCCCAACCCCGCGGCCAATGTGGCCAACGCCCTGCTCCCGGGCTTCGATGTCATCACGCCGGGCGCTCTCGCGGGCAACCCGCTCGTCATCTCGCTCACCGGCGCGAGCAAGTGGGTGAGCCCACCGATGATGCCCGGCGCGGGCGTCGTGCCCGATCTCGTCCCGCTGGATGCCGGGGAGGTGATCGAGGTGACCTTCGACACGACGATCTCGACCTCGTCGCTCGGCTCGTTCGAGCTTGTCGATTCGGTGCACAGCGATGGCAACCGCGACCTTGATCTTCTGTACGACATCGACGACAGGCCGTCTGGTGTCATCTACGTGCTCGAGTTCCGGCTTTCGAGCCCGGGCTCGGGCATCACGCCCTCCGACACGGTCCACGTGATTCTCTCGCCGGACGGCGCCGATGCGGCACAGAAGCTCCATCACGCCTCGCTCTACCTCGAACAGTACCTCGGGACACCGATCCCAACGCCTGCTCCCATGGCGATCCTCGGCGCAGCCGGCCTGTGCGCCACGCGTCGCAGGCGATAGCCCTGTCGCTTTCGCGGGGCGCACATGGAGGTGTGCGCCCTGCCTTCCAGCTTGGGTCAGTGCTGCGTCGAGCGGCGCACCGCGTCGAGCGCGAGCACCTCAAACGCCGCGTGTGCCGCGAGCAATGCTGTGATCTCCGCGACGTCCATCGCCGGCAACACCTCGACGACGTCCGCGCCGACGAGATTGAGCCCTCTGGCCAAACGGATCGCGCCCAGCAACTCCGCACTCGTGAACCCACCGACCGAGGGCGTGCCCGTACCGGGCGCATACGCGGGGTCCGCCACGTCGATGTCGATCGTCAGGTACGTCGGCGCATCGCCCACGCGCGCCTTGAACTCGTCGAGGATCGACGCGCCCCCCGCCCGCCACTGTTCAGCTGTCACGATCGTCACGCCGTGGTCGCGCGCGTAGTCCAGATCGCGCTTGGTATTGAGCGGTCCCTTGATGCCGATCGAGAGCATGCGTTTGGGGTCGACAACACCCTCCTCCACCGCCCTGATGAACGGCGACGCGTGCCCGTACCGCTCGCCCCACACCGCGTCCACGGTGTCGAGGTGCGAGTCGAAGTGCAGGAGAGCGAGCGGCGAGCCCCCGCCGTGCCGGGCGTGGGTCGCGCGCAGGTTCGCGTACGCGATCGAGTGATCCCCGCCCAGGGCGAGGAGCTTGGTGTGCGTCGGATCGCCGATCTCGCACGCGAAGTCCGCCACGCCGTCGAGCGTCTGCTTCGGGTGGTAGGGCGAGACGGGCGCGTCCCCCGCGTCGGCGAGCGAGAGCACCTCAAGCACGTCCACGTCGTGCTCGATCGAATACGCCTTGAGGTACTGCGACGCCTCGCGCACCGCCCTCGGGCCAAACCTCGCCCCGGGGCGGTACGTCACGCCCGAGTCGTACGGCACGCCGTAGACCGCCCAGTCCACGGGCGCGCAGGCCGGGGCGACGTCGGCGAGGCGAGGGTAACGCCCGAACGTCACAAGCCCGGCGAAGCGCGGCGTGGTGCGGGAATCAGGAAGCTGCGTGCGGCGCTGACCCATGCCAGAGCCTACATCGCGAGCGCGCCGGGCACCGAGCTCGCGGCACGCGCCGCATCGCCCGTCGCGCACCGCGGTACACTCATCACGACCACCCGCAACCACTTGGCGAAGGACCGCCCATGGCAATCTCCAGCGAGCCCCCCCGTGCGCACACCGCCCCCGGTGCGCGCACGCCCAGTCCTCTCATCGAGCTCTCACGACTCGGGCTCGCCGGGCTCAGGATCTTCGCGAAGGTTGAGTGGTGCGGCGCGACGGGCTCGATCAAGGACCGCATCGCCGAGCCCATGATCGAGGCCGCGATGCGCGAGGGGCGTCTGCGGCGCGGCATGACGATTGTCGAGGCGTCCTCCGGCAACACCGCCGCCGCCCTCGGCGCCGCTGCGGCGCCGCGCGGGCTCTCCGTGCTCGCCCTCATCCCCTCTGGGATCGCCCCCGCCAAGCTCGCACGCCTGGCGGCGTACGGGTGCGAGACGTGGGACTGCTCGGGCTTCCCCGACGGCAACAACCCCGAGGTCCGGCGCGAGATCGCCCGCGACATGGCCGAAGCCGAGCCGGACCGCTATTGCACCCTCGATCAGTTCGCCAACGCCGCCAATGTCCAGGCCCACGTCCTCGGCACCGGCCGCGAAGCCGGAGAGCAACTCGCCGCAGCGGGCATCGAGCGTCTCGACCTCTATTGCGCCGGCGCGGGCACGGGCGGCTCCCTCACGGGCGTCACCCGGGCCCTGCGAGCGTCGGCAGTGGGGGCGCAGACCCGGGTCGTGCTCGCCGATCCCGCCGGATCGGCCCTCGCCTCGATGGTCCGGGGGCAGACATACGTGGACGCGGGCGGCGTGAGCGCTCCGGACGGCATCGGGCACAAGACCTGGCCGGACAATCTCGATCGCTCCTGCCTCGCCGACGCGATCGAGGTCACCCGGGCCGAGGCGCTCGCCGCCCTCGCCCGCCTCCGAGACACCCACGGGCTCCTCGCGGGCCCGTGCGTCGGGTACGCCCTCGCGGCTCTGACCAAGCTGAGCGGGTCGCGGGGCGAGGGCGAGCCGCTCACCGCGCTCGTCCTGATCTCCGATCGCGGCGAGCCCTACCTCGCCGACCCGGCTTATCGGGCAGCGCTCGCCGGGCAGGCCGAGCCCGAGATCGTCGTGCCTTCGCGCCATTCGCGCGAGCGGTGGCTCACGCCCAAGTCGGCGCACCTGCCAATCGCCTGAACACCGGCGCGACCGACGAGCACTCGCACCCCTACGATCCGGGCGAACCCTGATTAGGAGCGAGTGCAGCATGTCCATCCGCATCGGCATCAACGGCTTCGGGCGCATCGGTCGGCTTGTCTACCGCATGGCGTCGGAGACTCCCGGCATCGAGGTCACCCTCATCAACGACCTCGTCCCGGCGGACAACCTCGCGTATCTCCTCCAGTATGACACGATGCACGGACGCTTCGGCAAGTCCGTCACCGCGACCGAGTCGTCCTTCACCGTCGACGGGCACACGACACAGACGCTCGCGGTCCGCGACCCGGCCGAGCTGCCCTGGGGCGATCACGGCGTCGATTACGTCCTCGAGTCGACGGGCCTGTTCACCCAGTACGACACGGCGCACAAGCACATCGAGAACAACGGGTGCAAGCGCGTGCTCCTCTCGGCGCCGACGAAGACGCCCGAGCAGGTGCCGACCTTCGTCTACAAGGTCAACCACGAGTCGTACGACCCGGGCACGCACAAGGTGCTCTCGAACGCGTCCTGCACCACCAACTGCCTCGCGCCGGTCGCCAAGGTCATCAACGATGAGTTCGGTCTCGAAGAAGGCCTGATGACGACCGTCCACGCCGCGACGGCGACCCAACCCACGCAGGACGGCCCCTCGAAGAAGGACTGGCGCGGCGGGCGCAACGCCTACATGAACATCATCCCATCGAGCACCGGGGCCGCGAAGGCCGTGGGGCTGTGCCTGCCCGAGCTCAAGGGCAAGCTCACGGGCATGGCGTTCCGCGTGCCGACCGCCGACGTCTCGTGCGTCGACCTGACGTTCCGCTCCAAGAAGAGCGCGAAGCTCGACGACGTCCACGCCGCGATGCGAGCCGCGGCCAGCGGCGCGATGGAGGGCGTGCTCGGGTACACCGAAGATCAGGTCGTGTCGAGCGACTTCATCGGCGACCGGCGTTCCTCGATCTACGACGCGACGGCGTGCATCCAGCTCTCCGACAACTTCTTCAAGGTCGTGAGCTGGTACGACAACGAGGCCGGGTACGCTGCGCGCTGCGTGGACATGCTGCGCCTGATGGCGCAGCGTGACGGCAAGTAGACCCACGATCCGCAACTTTGACCAGTGCCGACCCGCCCTCCAGGCGGGTCGGTTGTTTCTTGTGCGCGTCGGCCCTTGCCGAGCGGGTACGCGCCGGTAGTGGCGACTCGGGCGGTCGTGATCGTCTAGAACACCCCGAGTGAGCGAGCAAGCCACCAGAACACGCCCGCGAGCATCGCGACCACGCCAAGCGCCAGGAGCGTGAGCCCGATCATCCCGATCGCCACTCCGGTGCGGGCCACCAGCGCCGATTCGTCCGGCAACGGGACGATCTGCCAAGGGCGTTCTGCGAGGCGAGTGCCGGCGAGCGACGCTCCGCACTCTGGGCACACGGTGGTGCAGTCCTCGATGCCCGTGAGGTCGTACTCGCACGAAGCGCACACCATCTCGCGCCCGTTCGCGAGTTCGGCTGCGAGCAAGTTCAACTCGGCGAGGGCTCGCGGGTAGTCACGCCGGGATACCACCAGGTCGATGGACTGTGTCGGGTTGATGGTCGCCAGAGCCTGCGCCATCCCGCCCAGGATGCGCGAGTGCACGCCCGCGGCGGACAGCGTCATGTGCGCATGCTCCGCGTCGATCTCTGAGCGAAACTTCGCGATCCGGACCGGCGTGTCTTCGAGGGTGTGCGGCACGCGTGGAGGGTAGGTGCGGCGCGATGCGACCATGCACGAACGCCCTTCGAGAGGAGGCGGGCGTCAGGGAAGCCAAAGGTAATAGGCGACACCTGCTTCGACGCGGCCCACACCGAGCGAGTCGAGGTCGACGATCGACGCTCGTGCGCTCATCGCGGGGCCCACGGGCGCCTCCGCCGAGGCGTACGGCGTGAGCTCCCGGTCCGGTTGCGTACGGGTGTACTTCACGAGGCGCGCATGGTCGACCGACGCCAGTCGCTTTGCCGCCTCGAAGGCGTCGCGCACCGTGCCCGCCGAATCGGCGAGACCCACGCGCACCGCCTCTTGCCCGGTGATCACACGCCCATCGGTCACCGTGTCGACCATCGAGGGGGCGAGCCTGGGCCGGCGCTCGATCGTGAGCCCGCGGAATCGTGCGTAGTACTCGTCCACCATCCCCTGGAGGATCGCGTAGTGCGACTCATCGGGCGGCTCGAACGGGTCGGCCATGTTCTTGTTCGGGCCCGAGACCACCGCCCGCGCTGTGATGCCGATGCGCGAGAGCCCGTCGGCGAAGTTGAACGTCGGGATGATCACACCGATCGAGCCGGTGATAGACGTAGGGTGGGCGACGATCTCGTCGCCCGCGAGGGCGACGTAATACCCGCCCGACGCGGCGACCTCCCCGAGCGCAGCGACGATGGGCTTGCCGGTCTCTTCGCGGACACGCCGCAGCTCCTGGTGGATGATGTCCGACGCGGTGACCGTCCCTCCGGGCGAGTCGATCCGGACCAGTATCGCGCGCACGTTGTCGTCCTTCGCCGCCTTGTTGAGCCGCTCCAGAAACTCGTCCACGGGGTTCGGGGCGCTCCCGATCAGCCCTGGGCGTTCGCCGTCCGCGATGAGCCCGTTGAGGTCGATTTGGGCGATCTTCTGCCTCGCCCCGCGGTCGTCGATGACGGTGTGCTCGCGCAGGCGCTGGTCGCGGCCGTCGAGCGAGAGGGTCACCGAGTCGGGGATGCAGCCGGTGAGCGGGGCCAGCACAAGAAGCAGCAGAGCGCGAACGAGCGAGGAGCGGAGCGCGCGGGCAGGCATCGGCGGAGTCTAACGGCGCGTACGCTCCGCTCGTGGCGGGGCACGTGCCGGTGTTGCTCGACGAGGTGATCCGAGCGCTCGATCCGCGCCCGGGGCAGACGTGCGCCGACTGCACGGCGGGGCTGGGGGGGCACTCCGCAGCGATCGCGCCGCGGCTCGCGCCCGAGGGGCGGCTGATCCTCAACGACCTCGACGAGCGCAACCTGACTGAGGCAGCGGCGCGGGTCGGGGAGGCAGCGGGCGGGGCGGTTGAGGTCGAGACGGTCTGCGGCAACTTCGCCGAACTCCCACGCAGGATCGCCGCCATGGGTGCGCGCGTGGACATGGTGCTCGCCGACCTCGGCTTCGCGTCGGTCCACGTCGACGAGGCGGCCCGCGGATTCAGCTTCTCGCGCGACGGCCCGCTCGACATGCGGTACGGGGGCTCGGGCATGACCGCCGCCGAGGTGCTCAATGCCCTTGCAGAAGACGAACTTGCCGAGATCATCCGCGACCTCGGCGAAGAACGCCACTGGCGCAGGGTCGCGTCGGCGATCGTTCGCCGGCGGGCCGAGCGCCCGTTCGAGACGACCTCAGAGCTTGCCGACGTCTGCCGATCCGCGATCCCACGCGGCGCCGACGGGATCGACCCAGCGACGCGGACGTTTCAGGCTCTGCGCATCCACGTCAACGACGAACTCGGGTCGCTCGATGCGTTGCTCGCGGCGGTCGAGCGAGGCGCACGGGCGGCAGGCGGTGGACAATCGGTGGACGAATCGTGGCTCGCGCCCGGAGCTCGGGTCGGGATCATCAGCTTCCACTCGCTCGAGGATCGCCTGGTGAAGCGGGCGTTCCGGCGTTTGGACGAGCTGGGGCTCGGGGAGGGCGGTTCGCGGCCGATCTCGGCGGGAGCGGCTGAGGTTTCGAGCAACCCGCGGGCCCGTTCGGCGAAGCTCCGGGTGGTGCGCATCGGGGGATGCGCGGTATAACGTTGCACCCACACGCCATGGACGGCGGTGGACCTGCCGGTATCGGCTGGGCGGGGTGTATCTGGGTTGGGCATTCGCCCTCGTCGCAAGGATGCGCGCATTGACGGGTGAACACAAAGCCGCTCTCATCATCAGCTTCACCGTGGTGTTGCTGGTCGGGGTGCTGATCTCCGATCACCTCTCCGAGGCGCAACAGCCCGGGTCCGAGGCGGTCGGCGACGGCTTGCATCCCGTGCTTGTGGTGCAGGCGCCGGCGAAGCGCGCGCCGGAGTTGGTCGTGCCCGAGTTGGAGCCGGTGCAAAGCCGGGCGTTCGAGGCGGTCAGTGACCGCGACGAGGGATCGCTCGGACACGCGCTCGCGGGGGTCGATCCGGAGGGCATCGACGATGCGCCGATCGGGCCCACCATCATCACACTCGGCGGTGGAACAGAAGGCTCGGACACCGGGCGGTCGTTCCTCGACGGCTTGCGCGATCGCGTGCTCGGTGGGCTCGATCCGATGCCAGTCCCGCCGCCAACGACCGGTTCGCGCGAAACGGCGCGAGACGCGACGCCCGTTCGCTATCACCACGTGCAGCACAATGAGCCGCTGTACAAGATCGCCGCGCAGTACTACGGCGATGGCAACCTGTGGCGCCGACTCGCCGAGGCGAACCCGGACCGCGTCGGGAAGGACGGCTCGGTGCGGGAGGGAGTGGCACTGCGCATCCCTACGAGCGAGGAGCTCGGCATCGCGCACGTCAACGCTCGTCAGGGGTCTGAGGCCCGAGGCGAAACCACGCCGCGCAAGGAAGCGGCATCGAAGCGCAAGGTCGTCGTGGCGCGCGGTGAGACGCTCGGGGAGATCGCGCAGCGCGAACTCGGCTCGGTGAAGCGCATGGGCGACATTCTGAGCGCAAACCCGAAGATCCGCGATCCGAACGACATCCGCGCGGGCATGGAGCTGGTGCTGCCGGAGGCGGATTGATGCCCGGGCGTCGCGAGACGGTGCCGAAGGCAGCGGTGGTCATCGTGTGGGGCGGCGCGCTCGCGTGTGCGCTGCTTGTCGTGCGTCAGTCGCGCCTCCAGGCGGCGAACGAACTCGCCGAAGCGCAGCTGCGCGTGCGCTCGTCGGAGGAGCGGCTTGCCGTGATCAAGGCGGAGATCTCGCGTCTGACCGCGCCCGAGGCGGTCGCGACGATGGCGGAGGAGCATCCCGACTTCCGGCCTCCGAAGGAGCCCGAGGGATGAACGGCCGCGCGAATGAAGGTGGGATTGACCGCTTCGCCGGCATGGTGGTGTGGGGCGTGGTGATCGGGCTGGTTGTTTTGCTTGGGCGCGTCGTCCAACTCGAACTCGCGCCGTCAGAGGCGCTGCGCCAGGCGATGCCCGACCGCGTCGCGTTCCGCAAGATCGAGGCGCGACGCGGCGAGTTGCTCGACCGTCGCGGGCGTCAACTCGCCACGAGTCGTGTCGGCGAGCGGGTGATCGTGGACCCCGAGCGCCTGATCGCGGACCCCAACGAGGTGATCGTCTCGATCGCCGGCGCGTCGGGCGCCGACGCGGGCGAGATCGGGGCGTCGCTGATGCGCGCGCTCGCGGAGAACGACCGCCGGCGCTCGCTGCTGCCGAAGTCGGGTGCGCGTGCGCCCGCGGGGCTGCTCGGCGCTTGGGAGTCACTGCGCGAGGATCGTGCCGTGGCAGCCGATGCGACAGGCCAACGCGCGGCGCCGCGCGCGAGCGAAACCGACGACGAGGGCGGTGGCCCCAGGCCGCTGATCCGGTATGTGCCGGTGACCGATGTGCTGCCGGAGCAGGCAGCCGATCGTGTGCGTGCGCTGGGGATCGCGGGCGTGTATCTCGAGCGCCGATGGGTGCGAGAGTACCCGGGCGGCGACGCGGTGGCGTCGCTGGTCGGCAAGGTCGGGTTTGAGCACAACGGACTGCTCGGGGCGGAACTCTCGCTCGAACCGAAGCTGGGCGGTGACGACGGCCGATCCGCTTACGTGCGCGACGCGTGGGGTCGGGCGCTCTGGATCGAGGCGTCGCGCGGCATCGTGGCGCACGACGGTGAGGCGCAGCAGCTCTCGATCGACCTACAGATCCAGCAGATCGCGCTCGAAGAACTCCAGCGGGGTATGGAGGATGCGGACTCCGCCGGTGGTCGCATCCTGGTTGCCGATCCGCGCACGGGTGCGATCCTCGCGATGGGGGACCTGTATCGGCAGGTCGATGGGCTTCTGGAGTACCCATGGGAGCCGGCAGACATCGCGCCGAGCGCCCCGCGCTCGCATGTGCCGACCAACCTTGAGGGAGCGCGCTATCGCGTGCTCAAGCCCGATCCCGGGCGTGCGATTCACCCGGCGATGGGGCGAAACCGATGCGTGGAGGACATCTACGAACCGGGCTCGACGTTCAAGCCGTTCATCTGGTCGCTTGTCACCCAGGCGGGCCTCGCCGATCCGGATGAGGAAGTCGACACGGAGGGCGGCATCTGGCTTACCCCGTATGGGCGGCGGATCGCGGACGTCACCCGGCGCGACGTGATGACTTGGCGCGAAGTGCTGATCAACTCATCGAACATCGGGATGGTCAAGAAGGGCGCGCTGCTCGGGCACGACCGGACGCGCGCGGGCATCCTCGGGTTCGGGTTCGGCACGCCGACTGGAGTGGGCCTCCCCGGCGAGTCGTCGGGGATCGTCACCGGGAAAGACGGGTGGAGCGAGTACACGCAGACGTCGGTGTCATTTGGCAATGAGGTGGCGGTGACGCCGATGCAGATGGTGCGCGCGTTCAGCGCGTTTGCACGATCGGGCGAACTCGCGGGGACGCTCCCGCGCCTTCGGCTCAGCGCCGAGGTGGGCGATGGCCTCGGTGTCGTGCATCGGGTCGTGTCGCGCGACGTCGCCGAGCTCGTGCGCGAGACACTCGCTGCGGTCGCGGCGAAGGCAGAACTCCGGATGCGCCAACTCGGCGAAGAGCCGGAGGACGGATGGCGGTGGGCGATGTTCGGCAAGTCCGGCACCGCGGAGATCCCGCTCGGCGCGGCGCCCGACGGCATGCGCCGCCCGCGTGGCGCGCGCGGCTATTACAACGATCAGTACAACTCGAGCTTCATCGCGGGCGCGCCGCTTGAAGAGCCGCGTCTTGTCGTGCTGGTCGTGATCGATGACCCGGGCCCGGATCGGGTGCGTGCCAAGTCGCACTACGGCTCGCTGGTCGCGGGGCCGGTCGTTCGGCGCGTTATGGAGCGGACGCTCGAGTATCTCGGGGTTGACGAGCGTTCGGCCCCTGAACCGGTCGCAAGCGTCCGATAACGCTGTGTATTGTCAGGGTTTTCCCCATATCCGGAAGCGACTGTTGGCAGCAGGCTCCGAATCGCGGAGACTGGTGATCGCCATAGGGGAAGCTGAGTGGTTCCGCACTCGGTGGATCATGGGATGAGACAGCAGAGAGACAGGAGTCAAGACATGAAGGCTGTGTTTGCTTTGGGCGCGATCGCCGCGCTCTCGTCGGTTGCCGCAGCGCAACCGTTCTACGCACGTGGCACGTTCAACGGGTGGGCGGGAACCGCCAACGAGTTGACGCTCGTGTCCGGCAACCACTACTCGGGCGTGGTCAGCGGGCTCAACCCGGGCGATCGCCACGAGTTCAAGGCGACCAACGACGACTGGTCGTTCAACGGGCCGAACGACAACGTGACGGCGCGTGCGGACTCGAACGGCGAGCTCGAGATTCACTTCTGGGCGACCACCACGCACAACGATGGCTGGCTGCCGGAAGGCCAGCCCCGCACGGGCTACACCGATGCCAACCAGACCGGTTGGGAGATCATGGGTGACTGGAACGGTTGGAGTGCGCCGATCGCGTCGTTCAGCGACATCGGTGGTGGCATCTGGGCCGCGACTTGGGCCTCCACCGGCGGCGTGCACGAGTTCAAGGCTCGTCGCCCCGGCGACTGGGACGTGTCGGTCGGCGTGAACTTCGGCGGCGGGAACATCTCGTATGATGCCGGTGCGGGTGGCGACATCACGATGTACGTCGATTCCGTTGGCGGTCGCTACAAGATCGTGCCGACTCCCGGTGCAGCGGCGCTGCTCGGGCTCGGCGGGCTTGCGGCGGCGCGTCGTCGGCGCTGATCGAGAGCACGGATAGCAAATGAGGCAAGGACGGGCGTCGCGGCGCCCGTCCTTCTTCTTTGCGGTTCAACGGACGGGAAAGTCCTATAACCAAAGGTGGCCGAGGGAATTCCCGCTCTGGTCAGTGAATTGATGGCCTGGCGCAGTCCGAGGAGGGACAATGTTCGAGGTAGGCGGGGCGTGGTGTGCGTCCCGCGACACTGAGAAGTAGAGAGAAGTAGAGATGCAAACCAAGACAACGGTGATGGCGCTCGGCGCGATGGCTGCCGGCGCGATGGCACAACCGGTGGTGGATGGCTCGATCTCCGGCGACGGATACACGAACTACGCCGTGCAGACGGTGGAGACCGGGTTCGGCGACAACCAGTCCGAGCTCAACGCGGCGTACGCGCGGGTGCAGGGCGGCAGGCTCTACCTTGCGATCACCGGCAACCTTGAAGGCAACTTCAACAAGCTCAATATCTTCTTCGACACGGTCGCCGGCGGGCAGACCGTGATCGATGGTGGCAGCAACCCGACGAACGACGGCTGGGCCTCGAAGTACAACGGGATGTCCTTCGACTCGGCGTTCGGCGCCGATTACATGCTGATCTTCCGGCGCGGGTTTGGCACCGGCGATCAGTTCGACGTCGATTGGGCGAAGGTCGGTGGCGGGGCTGCCGATGGCGGGCTTGTCGCGAGCGTGCCCTCGCAGACGCCCGGCGGCAACGCGATCTCGAACAACATCAACGGCCAGTTGGTCGACATGGTCGTCGCGTACGACAACTCGAACATCGCGGGCATCGGTGGCGACTCCTCGCTGGCTGCCGACAACGCCGCGGCGCTCGCGGTCACAACCGGGATTGAGTTCTCCATCAACCTCGACGCGCTCGGCATTACGCCCGGGACATCGTTCAAGGTCAGCGCGATGGTCAACGGGTCGAACCACGACTACCTGTCCAACCAGTTCCTCGGCGGGCTCATCGCGCCGCAGGGCAACCTGGGCGGCGACGGTGCGGGCAACTTCACGGGCTCGCTCTCCGGCGTGAACCTCAACCAGTTTGCGGGCGACCAGTACTTCGTCGTCCCGGCCCCCGGCGCTGCGGGATTGGTCGCGCTCGGCGGGCTCGCCGCGGCACGTCGCCGGCGCTGATTCACGCCTCTCAATCTTGCATCGGAGGAGCGGACGCTTCGGCGTCCGCTCTTTCATTTGCGAGACCGGACAGTGCCTATTGCGGCGGGAGGCCCTGCGCGACGCGGTCGCGCGACCCGGTCGAGACGACGCGCGCAACAAACGCGGCGTACTCGTCCGACGCGACACGCAGGTCGGGCTCGATGTAGCTCGTAAACACACCCGCCCCGGTACGCGCGCCGCTGGCGAAGCCCTGCGCACGCAGGTGCGTACGGAGCTCACCGCTGGCGCCATCGCGGAGCACGCGTGCGAGCGCGGCTCGGCGCCCGGCGTCGTCATTGAGGAAGTGCGCGAGCGCCCAGAGCTGGGCGTAATAGTCGAGCGCGGCGCCGGGAGATCTTGCGAGCGTGGAGTCAGGCGTGAGCGCGAGCAGTTGCTCAAGCGAGAGCACCCGTCCCGCCGCATGCACCTCGCGCAAGCGATCAAAGCGCTCGAGATTCGCCCAAGGCAGGAACAACGGCGTGGCGGAAGCGCCCTGATCCCACCGGAAGCCCTCCATCCAGGTCGCGATTCCCTCCTCGAGCCAGACCGGGAGCGGGTCGCGGAAGGTCGCCTGCGTGTACTGGTGCCATCCCTCGTGGGCCGCGATCGCCATCGTGTCCTGCACGCCGAGGTCGAAGTAGAACCCGCGCCCTCCTTCGGCGAACCCGCCGCGCTCGATGCGGAGGTAGCGCGCGGCGCGCGACGGCGGGAGCTCGGTCGATGTGAGGCGAGCCCACTCGCCGCGGTTGGCCATCATGAACGTGTCGAGACGCCTGGGCGGTTCGGGGAGCGGCGTGATCGAGGTGCGATACCGGGCGAGCGAGCTCTCGAGAAAGCGGGGGAGCAGGAGCCCCGACGCGGTGGTGGGGGCGGTGGTGTGGACGCGGTAGTGGGCGGTGGTGATGACGCGCCCTTCGACGCCGTCGAAGGTCCAGGGGCGCTCGTCCAAGATCACCGGGGCTGCGCGCTCGCTGGCGGCTGACGGGGCGTCATCGGCCCGGGGCGTGCTCGCGCAGGCGGCAAGCAACGCGCAGGCGGTGGATGCCCCGAGCGCGCGGATCGCACGGCGAGCGATAGCGTGCAGGCGGCGGTTCAACCCAGATCTCCGAGCTGTGCTCGAAGCGCTTCGAGTTCGGCCTCCGCGGCGGCGAGCTGATCGCGCGTCTGCTGCACGAGGTGGGCCGGCGCCTTGTTGGCGTACCCTGGGTTGGCGAGTCGCCCGGCGAGGGCGCTCACCGACTTCTCCCGCTCGCCGATCTCGCGCTCCAGGCGTTCACGCTCGGCTCCGGCGTCGAGCGCGTCGGCAAGATCAGAGAGTGCGAGATCGCACTCCACCGCACGGAAGGCGACGCTCGCTCGCGGAGCGTCGGTGGTCGTGACTTCCGCGAGGCCAGCGAGCGAACGGATCACGACCTCAGCTGAGTCAATGATCGGCTGCATGCGCGAGGCTGCGCTTGCGGGCACGTGCAGCGTGATCTTGCGACGCGGCTGCACCGTGTGCTGCGCACGCACCTCGCGGATCGCGGTGATCAACTCCTGCACCTGCGCCCACCCTTGCTCGGCGTCACCATCGACGAACCGGTCCGCGACCCGCGGCCACCCGGCGGTGCAGAGCAGACTGCCCGTGCGCGGCTCGGTGAGTACGAGGTCCTGGATCTCCGGCAGCTCGATCGTGCGCAGCTGCTCGTGGATCGCCTCGGTGATGAACGGACACGCCGGGTGCAGCAATCGCAGGATCGCGTCGAGCACGTGGCGCAGCACAGCTTGCTGCGCGGGCGATTCCTTGAGCGTTGGCTTCACCGCTTCGAGATACCAGTCGCAGTAGTCGTTCCAGAGAAGCTTGTAGAGCGTCTCGGCGTAGGTCGCAAACTGATAGCTCTCGAGCGCGTCGTCGCACGCGGTGATCGCACGCGCGAGGCGGGAGAGCATCCAGCGATCGGGGAGGCTGAGGGACTCGAGCGAGACGGATTGCGACGTTGTCTTGCTCGGAGCCGCGTGTTCGCGCAGCATCGTGATGACGAATCGCGACGCGTTCCAGAGCTTGTTGCAAAAGTTGCGCCCGAGGTCGAAGCGCGGCGAGGTGTTGCGCCCCGTCTCCGGGTCGCGCTCCACGGGCATGCGCACGTCCTGCGTCTGCGTCGTCATGTTGACGAGCGTGAAGCGCATCGCGTCGGCGCCGTGCGTGTGGATGATGTCGAGCGGGTCCACGCCGTTGCCCAGGCTTTTCGACATCTTGCGCCCCTCGCCGTCCTGGATCATGGCGTGGATAAAGACATCCCTGAACGGCGGCGGGCCGCTCACTTCCTCACTTCGTGCCTCCGTGCCTTCGTGCCTCCGTGCCTCTCCCAGGAAGTACCGATTGAACATTGTCATCCGCGAGACCCACAGCGTGATGATCTCGCGTGCCGTGGTGAGCACGGATGTGGGGTTGAAGGCGGCGAGCAGGCCCGCGGTGTCCTGGAAGCCGTGCGAGAGCATGAGCGCGCGCAGGTCGATGAGATCCTCGCCGATCGCCTGCGGTTCATCAGCCTTGAGCCCGACCGCGCACACGAGGTCGCTCGCGCTCTGGATGTCGTCGGGCTCGGTGAGCGGCGCAGCGTCGGCGCCGTCGCGCATCAGATCGCTCTCGCGGAAGAGCTGGTATTGCAGGGCCTGCGGGCCGCCGGTCTTCTTGTGGTCGTCGCGGAAGTGCAGCAGCGCGTCGATCAACTCGCCGGATGGCGCGTCAGCCTCACCGATGAACGCCTTCCACGTGCCGACGCGCTTGACCCACACCGAACGGATCGTGTGCGGCGCGATCGCGTCGATCTGCTCGGGCGTGACGAGGGGAAGATCATCGCCCGGCCACCCGAGCGTGGAGAGCGGCCAGAGACCGGAGGAGAACCACGTGTCAAGGACGTCGGGGTCTTGTTCGAAGATCGGACTGGCGTTGAGTGCGTCGATAACCTCTTGGTCACTCGGATCACGAATACAGATCGATGCACGGTCCATCATCTGGTCAACTGCGGCGGCGAGGTTATCGATGGTGATCGGCGGGTATTCCTGCCGGGGCTCTACTTGAACCGCGATGCGACCCTCGTGCTCCCAATCCTGGACGCGCTTCTTGAATTGTGAGGCATGTGCTTCAAGTCCACCAAACCCCGGGGCAGTCCACACCGGAATCCGATGCCCCCACCAGAGCTGGCGCGAGATGCACCAGTCGCGCAGGTTGTCGTGCCACACTTCGTACGTCTTGGCGTACCGCGCGGGGTGGAAGGTCATGGTGGCGTCGGTAGATGCCCCGTCCTCAGTTGCATCCTCTCTCCCCCTTCTTCCCCCCCTCGTGGCACAGGCGTCTCGCCTGTGTTCTCCGTACCCCTCTCTTTCCGACGAGGGCTCACCGCTCCACTCTCCCTCGAACCAGAGAAACTCGTAGTTCTTCGGGTCGTCCACAAGCTCCGCTCGTCGCGGGTTGTCGCGCACATACCGCAGTGTGTGCTCGAACTCGCCGTCGTTGCGGATCAGATGATCGAACGACTCGTCCTGCCACACTGCGCCGCCAGCGCGCCCCTTCGCAATCTCGTGCGCGGAGAAGCTCTTGACTGAGTGCAGCAGTTCGGAGAGCGACCAGTACTCGTCGGAGCCTTCTGCCTGGGGAAGCGGGGTGCAGACGAGGTGGACGTGATCGGGCATGACAACCGCCAGATGCACGAGCATTCTCTTGTTGTGCCAGTGCGTGCAGGCGTCGAGGGCGATGCGCCGTTCCGGGTCGGAGAGTTCGCTGGCGGCTCTCCAAGTGACAAAGTAGGTCTTGCCGCCGATTTGCCAGTGGGGGAGGTTGCGCTCGTGTGTGGTGAGTTGTCCAGGGGTGATCGGGAGTCCAGCGGAGGACACAGGCGAGACGCCTGTACCACGAGGAGGGGTAGGAGTGGTAGGGGGGGATTCCGGCGTCGATTCCGGCCATGCCTCAAGCGAGCCTTCCGTCCGCTGTTCGCGCACGAGCGCACGCTGGGCTTCGCCGCGCAGGCGGTCGTCGGTGACCTTCACGTACCACTGATCCGTGTAGTACGGCTCGATCGGCGCGTGGCTCCGGTACGAGTGCCCGACGGAGTGGCGGTACGGCACCACCTTCTCAAGCAGGCTCGCGTGCCCGCCGGAGACCTCGCGGTCGCGGAACTCCTTGATCACCAGCTCGCGCGCGTCCTCGCGGCTCTTGCCGATGAAGACGTGCGCGCCCGAGTGCGGGTCGTAATCGCTCCACCCGTGGTCGGGGGAGATCGAGCCGTCGGGCGCCATGATGTTGAGGATCGCAAGCCCGTGACGCTGCCCGATGTCGTAGTCGTTGGGGTCGTGCGCGGGCGTGACTTTCAAGAACCCCGTCGCAAACTTCGCCTTCGCATCCACGCCTTCCGCGTCAGGGTCGGCAGCCGGCATCACGACGTAATCGTCCTCCACGATCGGGATCACGCGCCCGACGAGCGGCAACTCCACGTACAGCCCACGCAGCGGGGCGGCACGCTCGTCCTCGGGGTTGATCGCGACGCCCGTATCGCCCAGGTACGTCTCGGGGCGTGTCGTCGCGACCGTCACCCACGCCTGCTCGTCGTCGGGCATCTCGCCCGCGCCGGGATACCCGCGGGCCGCGAGCTCGCCCCACGTCACCGGGTCGGCGTCGTCGCGCTCGTGCTTGTGCACGAGCGGGTAGCGCAGGTAGTAGAAGTGTCCGTCGATCTCGCGCATCTCGACTTCGTCATCCGCGAGCGCGGTCTGCGTGACGGGGTCCCAGTTCACGAGTCGCTTGCCGCGGTAGATCAGCCCGTCCTTAAACAGACGGAAGAACGCCTCGCGCACCGCCCGCGCGCACACTTCATCCATGGTGAAGCGCTGGCGTTCCCAGTCGCACGAGCATCCCATCGCCTTGAGCTGATCGGTGATGCGCTGTTCGTACTCGTCCTTCCACGCCTGCACCTTGGCGATGAACCGCTCGCGCCCGTGCTCGCCGCGGGCTTCCATCGCCTTGTAGTCGGCCAGGGCGGGCTCGCCGGCTTCCTTGAGGCGCCGGTCCACGACGGTCTGCGTCGCGATGCCGGCGTGGTCGGTGCCGGGCATCCAGAGGGTCTCGAACCCGCGCATGCGGTGGGCGCGGGCCAGGACATCCTGAAGGGTGTTATTGAGCGCGTGCCCGAGGTGGAGGGCGGCCGTGACGTTGGGCGGCGGGATGAGGATGCAGTAGGGGGCCGCCTCGCCGCGCAGGACGCGCGCCGGGTCGGCATGAAAGGCGCGGGCGTCGTCCCACCGAGCGCGGATGCGGTCTTCGTGCTCGGTGGGCTGGTATCTGGTCGGCATTTCAGGCGGCGAAGTCATGGCGGGGGAGTGTACGGGCGCGGGCGGGCGCGCCCGGGCCGTGCGGCGCGCCGATTGCGTAATGTCGTCCATGGCGAGTGCGACGCACGGACGGACCGCGGCTGGGTTTCTGGTGGTGGGGCTCCTCATCATCGTGGGAGCGGCCGCGTTTGTGACCATCCAGCGCATCGGACCGTCGAAGGTCTTCGGCACGATGGGCGCTGGCGAGCGCGGCACGATTGCGCCCGAATCTGGCTCGGCACCCCCGGGGGGGATCGCCGATGCGGAGACGCTGCAGGCCGTGATCGACTCGGCGATGACGCTCGTGCAACAGGGCGAGGTGTCGCGGGCCGAATCGGTGCTCGCCGCGGCCGTGCGCGAGCATCCGGGTGATGGCGAGTTGCGTCTTGCGCACGCGCGCACGCTCGTGGAGCTCAAGCGTCCGAGTGAGGCGTACGCCGCGTACGAGGCGGCCATCGCGACCGGTGCGACCGGGGCGGATGTGCAGTTCGAGGCGGGCACCGTCGCGAATATGGCGGGGCGCGCGGAGCGTGCCGTCGAGCACTTCTCCGAGGCGCAGCGTGCTGCCCCGACCAACGCGGAGTACTCTCTGTATCTCGCGCAGGTGCAGCGCAAGCTCGGCGAACGTTCCGCAGCACGCAAGAACCTCTTGCTCGCGACGCGCAGCGACGATTCCCTCTCGATCGCCTGGGGCACGCTCGCAGACATGGAGCTCGAGGACAACCGCGCCGGCGTCGCGTTGCAGTACATCGCCAAGGCACGAGAGCTCGAGCCGCGTGAGCCGGTGTGGCGCCTCATCGAGGCGCGCGCGCTCAAGCGTCAGAACGAGCCGGGGCGTGCGCTGATGGTGCTCGAGGGTATCGATGGCGACGATCGATACTCGCTGCCCGTGCTCAGGCTGGTCGGCGAGTGCTTCGCCCTGCTCGGACGCCCGGACGATGCGTCGGCACGGTTTGTCGAAGCGGCCGAGCGTCCCGGCGCTGCACCCGAAGTGCTCTTTGAGACCGCCATCTGGTGCGAGCGCGCCGAAGACGGGGACGCCGCGATCAAATGGGCCCGATTTGCCGCGATGCAGGGGCACGAAGAGGCCGCTGCGCTCGTCCGCCGACTTGAGGGCGAATAGAAAGGAACGCGGCCGGGCTCACTCACTCGCCCGGCCGCGTCCATTGTTGCGTGCATCAGTCATGACTACTTCGACGAAACGAGTCTAACGACTCCAGAGTTCATGATGTTTCCTGGGAGCGAGATTCGGGTCGCGCCCTCAAGCGAGCCGGCGTCCACGCGGCGCTTCGTGCCGCTCTGACGCGGCGCCTCGGGGCGAATCTGAATCGTCGCGGCCGGCGTGATCTCGCCGATTTCTTGGGCCTTGGGTTCCACGCCATAGACAATAGCGTTCACGACCCCGGGGTTTACATGGGTGCGAACGCCGCCGGAGTAGTTGTTCTGTCGCAGCCAATAGACGCGCGCATCCTCCAGGTGAGCAAGCCCCTCACCTTCGAGGCGCGTCCAGGGCGAGAGCCCGATCGCGAGCGTGCCGACACGGGCGTACATCGTCGGCGCGTAGTTCTGCGGGGCGCCGTACTTGGTCGGGCCGGGCTCAGGCCAATCGGCAGCCCACACGGCGGGCGCGCTGTGCGTGAATGTCTCGCCCACCCAGAGGCGGCCGTTGAAACCCGGTCGACGTGTGTCATCCACACGGCCTTCCGCGTACGGGCGCGGAGTGGCAAGCGGGCCGTTGTCAATCATCGAGTTGTTCGCGAAGGGCACGCGGGCGCGCAGATGCACGCCGTGCGTCTCAGGCGAATCGGGTGCGCTCGACAACGTCGCGGCCACGAGGGCCAGGGCAATGGTGCTCGTCATGTCTTGTCTCCATCCATGGGTTCGAGGCGAACCCCTCCATCCCCAGTGTCTTGAGAAGATGGGCGCAGTTCAAGCCCAAATGCGCACCGATGGCCCGCATAATCCATCTGGACGTGAGCACGCGGTGCCTCTCGGACCCTCTGGGCTAGGTCGTCGTGCGATCGAGGCGGATCGGGTCGGGCACTGAGTTCGACTCGTAGAGCCCGAGCACCGCGGAGACGTGACCACTTGCGCGGTGGTTGTCCTTCACGAACGCGCGTGCGGACTGTCCGAGGGCTCGGGCTGCCGCTGGATCGTCGAGGACGTCGGCGATGGCGTGCGCCCATGCGTCGCGCGTCGGCTTGGCGACGAGGCGACACGTGCGTCCGTCGATGAGCGACGCGTTCATGGGGTCGGGCGCCGCGAGCACCGGTAGCCCGTGCGCCATCGCATCAAGCACCAGGCAGTGGTGTTCGCCGAGCGCCTCGGGCCACAAGACGAGATCAACGTGCAGCGTGACGTCGCGATGCAGGTCGACGTTGTCGATGAGCGAGAGCGCCTCACGCACCTGCAAGCGCCCCGCAAGCTGCCAGAGCTCTGCGCGCTGCGCCGCATCGGCGTCGACGATCGCGAGCAGCGACGGGCGCACGCGGCGCGCTTCGCCGAGGCCCTCCAGCGCCGCGCGGATCGCCTCCGGCTGGTGGCCGCCACCCCCCAGAAGCAGCGCCGGCGCTCGTCCGTCGGCCAGGATCGGGGATGGATCGGTCGGCGTGATCACGCCCCACGGCGTGTGACGCGCGTCGGCGCCGCGCAGCTCGCGTGAGAGCGCGCGCGCAATCTCACGATCTGGAGAGCAGAACACCGGTTCGACCTTCTCATTCGCGGTGGCGAAGGTCTTCGCCCGGGCGATGAGCCCCGCGCGCCAGACCTCGATGATTAGCGTCGATCCCAGGATCTCGGCCACCCGCGCCGCAAAGCTCCACGCCCGCCCGCCGAACACGTGCACGACGTCGATCGGCTCGGTCTTCGGCCCGGTGAGCTGCTCGACGAGCGCCCCCGCTCGTGCCCCGAGCGTCAGGGGGGGGCCCGAGTCGCGATACGTGATCGCGGTGGCGAGCGCCTCGGAATCGGGCTCGGGGAGCCCCGACTCCGGCACCGCATGCACCACGCGCACCCCCGCATCGACAAGCCCTACCTCAAGGCGCGCGAGCATGGCCCGCTCACGCCCGGCGAAGCTCCGATCGGCGAGAATCAGGACGCGCATCTCAGGCGGTCGTCTCGGAGTCGACCTTGCGGAAGGCCAGGTCCGGCGGGCCCGACTCGTGGTCCGCCACCGCTTCGGTCCGCCACACGCCCACCCAGTGTCCGGGTCGCACTTCCTGGAGGTAGTAATCGCCCGCCGGCTCGTCGCGGGCCTTTAGATCGGCGGGCGCGTCGTGCCAAGGCCACCAAGGTCGCACGCCCTTGTCCGCACCCGGGAGCTTGCGGAACTCCGCCTCGTTGTCCACGACCTCCTTGATCGTGACCAGGCGCTCCGTGCGCTCGTGCAGCTTCGGAATCGACGCGAGCAGCCCGCGCGTGTACGGGTGCATCGGGTCGGCGAAGAGCTCGAACACGGTCGCATACTCGACCACCCGTCCGGCGTACATCACGCACACCACGTCCGCGTTCTCCGCCACCACGCCGAGGTCGTGCGTGATGAGCATCACCGCCATGTCGCGCGTCGCCTTGAGCTCGACCAGCAGCTCAAGGATCTGCGCCTGGATGGTTACGTCGAGCGCCGTCGAGGGCTCGTCGGCGAGCAGCAGACGCGGGCGGCACGCCAGCGCCATCGCGATCATCACGCGCTGACGCATGCCGCCCGAGAACTGGTGCGGGTACGCCTTGATGCGCTGGTGTGGCTCCGGGATGCCGACGTCGCTCATCGCCTTGATCGCCAGGTCGTACGCCTCCTTATGGGAGACGTCCTGGTGCAGCAGCACCGCCTCCATGATCTGGTCACCCACGGTGTAGACCGGGTTGAGGCTCGTCATCGGCTCCTGGAAGATCATCGCGATGTCGTTGCCACGCACCGAGCGCATCTGGCGGTTCGAGAGCTTGAGCAGGTCCACCGGACCCTCAGCCGAATCAAACCAGATGTTGCCCCGGTCGAACCGCCCCGGGGGGCGGGGCACGAGTTGGAGCATGCTCATCGCGGTGACCGACTTCCCGCAACCCGACTCGCCTACGACCGCGAGCGTCTGGCGGGGGTAGATCGTCATCCGCACGCCGTCGACAGCCTGAATGCGAGGCCCCCGGCCGTTGTCAAAGGAGACGGCGAGGTTGTCCACCCGGGCGATCGGCAGGCCTTCGCCCCCGACGCTGGAGGGTCCAGTGGTTGGTGCGGGAGCGGTTGTCGTCATACTCGTGCCTTCTTCCGGCGTGGGTCGATGGCGTCGCGCAGGGCTTCGCCGATCAAGTTGTACGCGAGAACGGTGAGGAAGATCGCGAGCCCCGGGAAGATCGCGAGCCACCAGACGAAGTTGCCCACCTGGTTCGTCGCGTCGGACAGGAGTTTGCCCCAGCTCGCCTGGTTGGCCGGCCCGAGCCCGAGATACGAGAGCACCGCCTCGGCGAGGATCGCCGAGGCGATCGCGAACGACGCATCCACCAGCACGGGCGTCACGCCGTTGGGCAGCATGTGCTTGAACAGCACCGACCAGAGCGGGAGCCCGGCGGCCCGGGCGGATTGCACGAAGTCCTGGTCGCGCAGCTTGTAGAACTCGGCCCGCGTGAACCGGGCGGCGCCCGTCCAGGTGACGCACCCGATGATGATCATCATCATGTACGTGTTGCGCGGCAGCACCGCCGCGGCGACGATCAACAAGAACAGCACCGGCATCGACATGAAGATCTCGACCACGCGGTAGAGCAGGAGGTCGATCTTGCCGCCGAAGTAGCCCATGATCGCGCCGATCGTCACGCCAATCACCACCGCGATCGAAGTCGAGACCAGCCCGACCGAGATCGACAGGCGGCAGGCATGGATGAGCTGCGAGAGCGCATCCTGCCCGAGCGAGTCGGTGCCGACGATGAAACGGGGCGCATCGTCGCCTTCGAGCCACCGCGCCACGTCCGCGAGTGTGCGCAGTTCGCCCGAGGCGCGAAGCTGCTCGGCTTGCGCAGCCATGTCCTCGGGCGCCTCGCGCAGTATCGGTCGGGCAAACTCCAGGTGGGCTCTGAGATCCTCCATCACCGCGTCGTCGAACGCCACGGTCGACATCGAAACACCGTTGGGCGATCGGTCCTTGCGCTGGAACCGCGGGTCATCGGCGAACCCGCCGCCGCCCTTACGCTTCGCCGCTTCGGTCACCACGCCATCGATGACCGCAGCCAACGTCGAACGCCCCGGCTGACGGAGGTCGAGCGAGGTCTCGCCCTGCTGCGGGCCGAAGGGGATGAGCGTGTACACCGCTTCGATCTCGCCCTGCGCGGCGCGGGGCGCATAGTCGTAGACGTCGGGCGGGTCGTCCCAGCGCTGGTGCAGCACGCCCCCGAGGACCAAGCCGAGCACGACCGCCGCGACCGCGTGCCACCCCAATCGCAAGAGCATCAAGATGGTCGCCGCGATCAGCGCGGGGGTCAGCCCGGCGACCGCCGCCGCGATCGGCTTGTACAGCTTCGTTTGCTCAAACTGACGGGCGAAGTCGGGCGCGTCGCGCGCTCCAAAGTACCCATCGATCACCATCGCGATCAGCACCGAGCACCCCGCCTGCAGCGAGCCGAAGAAGAGCATGCGCAGGCGAGTCTGCTTCTCGATCGGCACCGGCGCGAACCAGAGGGCGAGCGCGACGACCAGACCCGCAGCGAGCAGCACGTCGACCGCTGAAAGATGCTCGACCAGCGGTGAAGAGAGATCGCCGGTCTCGGTGTCATGCACCCAGAGGGGGTGCCCGTTGGCGATGAACGGCGCGAAGGCGCCGAAGAAAATGACGAGCGAGAGCCACCCGAGCGCGGCGATCGCCGCGGGGCGGCGTGTGACGTCCGCCCACGCCTCGGTCCAAAACCCCCGCGTCGGTTGGTGTCCGATGCCCTGCATCAGGTGTACGCCGGTGATGGCGTCGGACGTCGGAGCGCGTTCGGTGGGGGCTTCCTTGCTCACTTGTAGGAGATCCTCGGGTCGGCGACGGCGTAGAGCACGTCGGCGAGCAACAGCGCAAACATGTTGACCATCCCGACGATCGCCGCGTTGGCGAGGAGGACCTCGCGGTCGCGAAGGTAGATCGCGTCGATCAGAAGCGAACCCATCCCAGGCACAGAGAACACTCGTTCGACGATCACCGATCCGCCGAGCATCGCGGGGAAGATCGTCACGAACATCGTAATCAGAGGCAGCAGCGAGTTTCGGAACACGTGGCGGAAGATCACGTCCTTCTCGGACACGCCCTTCGCCTTGGCTGTGCGCACGTAGTCGGCGTTGAAGTTGTCGAGCATCGCTGCGCGTGTCTGCTTGGAGAGCACCGCGAACCCCGCGTAGGTCAGGCACGCCACCGGCAACACGCAGTGGTGAAGGGTGTCGAGCAGGAAGCCCGCACGCCACCCGCCCGCGAACGAAGGAAGGAAGCGCATCGCGTCGGCGTCGTCGGAATGAAGCCCGATCACCGGGAACAACCCGAGCCCCGTCGTTTCATTCGCGAGATACCCCAACGCGAGCACGCACGCCCACACGATCGGCACCGACCACAGCGCCACAAACAACGCGCCGGACGCGATGTCAAACCACGTGCCCTGTCGCACCGCGGCGAGCATGCCCGAAGGGATCGCAACAAAATAGATGATCGGGACCGCGATCGCATTGAGCAGGAGCGTGACGGGCAACGCCTCCGCGATGAGCGCCCCCACCGGACGCGACCGCGAGACCGAGATGCCGAAGTCGGGCTTCCCGAGCCACACAAGACGCGGGATCAGCGGCATGCCCGCTTCGGGGTGAGGCTTCGTAGCGAATGAGGCAGCGATCCGATTACGAGAGGCGAGCGCATTGGTGTAGGCGGTGACCGCCGCGCCGAAGGTGCGCTCGACATCGGGATCGGCCTTGAGGGCTTCGACCGCCTCCGACGGGAGGCGTTGCGTCGTGAAGAGAAAGCCCTCGAATCCCGCCGGCTTCGCACCGTCGAGCCGTCCGTCATCAGCGACGAACTTATCCAGGCTTTGCTCGCGTAGCACGCGCCCGGCTTCCACCTCGAACCGCGTGGCGGCGCTGAGATAGGTCGTGCGCGTGCGCGCATAGTCGTTGGCGGACAGGCGATAGACCCGCGCCGGCTCTTGCCCGGGCGCGAATGCTTCGAGATCCGGAGGCGGCGGGTTCGGGAGGTCGTCGATAAAGAGCTTCCAGAGCGCCGGCTTACGCACTTCGCGCGGCGGGCGCACGAGCTCGCCCTTGTCGGTCCGCTGGTCGCGCACCCCAAACTTGAGCGGGCTGATGCGTCCGAGCCACCGACCGTATTGCACGATGATCGGATCGTTGAGCCCGTACCGATCCTCGTAATAGGCGATGGTCGCGGCACGCGACGAGGCTTCCATCTGCCCGCCGCCCGAGACCGACAGCGCCATCGAGAAATCGCCCGGGGCGAGCGAGATCAACATAAAGAGCAGGAACGTCATCCCGATTAGCGTCGGGATCATGATCAGCGCCCTGCGGACGATGTACGTCGTCATGCGGGATTCCGATCAGTCGAGCTGCGGGGAAGACTCACGCGATATCCAGAACTCGTGGTACTCGAGCCCCGATCTGTACTCCTGAAAGTTGCCCACGCGTTTGGTCACAAACCGCAGCCAGGGCACCTCAAGCATGAACGTGTAGGGCTGCTCTTCGTGATAGAGCGCGTGCAACTCGTGCCACACCTTCATCCGCTCATCCTCGTCGATCACGCGCCGCCCTTTCTCGATGAGGGCGTCGGCTTCGGGCGAGTTCCACTGGATGAAGTTGTCGCCCTGATTTTCAATCGACTTCGAGTGCCAGATCTGGTTCGGATCGTTCTCCGGCGCCGAGGCGGACCAAGCGAACGTCACCGCATCAAAGTCCCGTGCTTTCAAGATCGCATCCAGCGCCGACCAGTCGATCGGGTTGAGTTCCATCCGGATGCCCGCTGCGGCGTATTCCTGCTTGAGAAACGTGACCATATTGAGCGTGGATTCCGAGCCCTGACCAAACGTGATCGCAAACTCAAACTCGTCGCCCCGCTCGTTCTCCAGGATGCCGTCGTCGTCACGGTCGATCCATCCCGCTTCAGCCAGCAGTTCCTTTGCGCGTGCGGGATCGTGCGCCCAGGGCTTGATATTCGGGTCGGACTGTTCGGTAGAGCTCAGGAACGGGCTGGTCGCCATCTTGTAGAGATTCTTGAAGATGTCCCGCTTGATCCGCTCCCGATCGGTCAAGAGCGTCATCGCCATGCGCACGCGATGGTCGTGGAAAGGGGTCAGACGTTCGCCGTTGCGCGGCCCGCATTGCCAAGCAATGAACGAATACCCACCTCGCATGTTGAACCAATCGTGGGGCACATGCTTCTTCAGAAAATCTTCTTGCTCGCTCTTGAGCACGAACTGCTCCGGGCTCGCCCGCATCATGTCGCCCTCGCCGTTCTCGTATGCCGTGAGGCGGGCCAGGCTCTCTTGCACAACTTTCACGCGGAATCCCGCGAGCGCGGGGCGCGGCCCCCAATACAACTCATTGCGCACCAGCACGATGTCTGAAGGCGGCGTCCACTGATCGTCAGGGTCCACGCGTGCAAGCTTGAACGGGCCAGACCCCACGCAAAGACCGGTCGATTGGTTAAAGCGCGTGGGCGATTCGATCCATGGTTCGTAGACGTTCTTTGGCAGCACCTTGAACCCGAACGCCTGCTCCAAGTTGTCAAACCGAGGCTCTTTGAACGTGAACTCAAGCACCTTCTCTGACAACACTTCGATATCCGCAATCGCGTTGTACACGCCTCTCATGCGCTCGGCTTCGATCTCCGGGTTGTAGAGCAGATCGTCGTGCGTCCAACGCACGTCCTCTGCCGTCACCGGGTCGCCATTTGAGAACCGCGCATCGTCGTGGATCTTCACGCGAAGCCACATCCCACCAGGGTCATACTGCCACGCTTCCGCGAGCCGACCCTCCATCGCAAGCGACTCGGGGTTGTACCAACCCAGGCTCTCGCACACGAGATCCCCGATCCGCCTCCCATAAACATCGGCGTAGAGATACGGCGTGATCTTCGGCGGCTGACCCTCATAGATCTCGACAAACTCGCCACCAATTTCGACGTTCGGATCGTCATACGGGCTCGTCTCAAAGTCCCAAGGGTCGTCAAACCCGACGACCGGCGCCTCGCTCTCCGGACGCGCCCAGGCAAACCGACCGCGCGGCGCGGGGGCTTGCCCGCTATCTCCACCGGTGGAGCGATCCGAGACGATCACACCCGCGTCGAGCTTCGCCGAAATCTCCTCGAGCAAGTCCTCGGTGCGCGAGTCGTCGAGTTGACGCTGGAGCAGAGCGAGCGCCTGCTCCTGCTGGCGCAGGTCCGCCGCGATGCCGGAGAGCAGGTCGTGCTGCTTGTCGTCCTGCACCATTGAAATCCAGACGGACACGATGGCCGCAATGAGCAGGACGAACAGCACAAAGTCCTTGAGACCGAACGAGTTCTGCATGATGGTTTGCCCTAGGGCCCGCAGGGGGGCGGGTATCCCAGGAGCCTACCTCCGAGCCCGCTTGGGGTCGAACGCCTCGCGCAATCCCTCGCCGACGAAGTTCAACGCCAGCAGCGTTACCCCTAACAAAATGCAAGGAAAGAGCAGCAGCCACCAATGTGAGCGGTAGGTGTTGAGCTCTGGAAGCCCGTCGGCCGCGAGGTTGCCCCACGAGGGGAGCGGCGGCTGCACACCGATCCCAAGAAACGAGAGAAAGCTCTCCTGCAGGATCGCCTGAGGCACGGTCAGCGTCGCATACACGATGATCGGTCCGAGCAGGTTGGGCAGCAGGTGCCGAAAGAACACCCGCGTCGTCGAAGCCCCCGCCGCCCGCGCCGCTTCCACAAACTGCTGATGCTTGAGCGAGAGCACCTGTCCGCGGATCACACGCGCCATCGTCAGCCACGACACCCCGCCGATCGCGACCAGGAGCGTGACCAGGTCAACCGCCATCAGCTGACCCTCGCTCAACTTGAGCTTGCCCTTCGCGATGCGGTCTTCCACGAGTCCATCCACCGCGACCGCCAAGAGCACCACTAGCAGGATGTACGGCAGCGAATAGAGCACATCCACGATGCGCATCATCACCGAGTCGACCTTGCCGCCGAGGTAACCCGCGACGCTCCCGTAGATCGTCCCGATCCCGACCGAGATCAGCGCCGCCGCGATCCCGATCCCGAGCGAGATCCCTCCCCCCGTCAGCACGCGCACAAAGAGAGACCTGCCGAGCACGTCGGTGCCCAGGAAGTAGAACGGCCAGTGGGCGCGAAGCTCGTCCGCGACCGGGCCTTCCGTGAGCTCGACCGCGTCCGTCGGCTCCAGCCCCGCCGAGCTGGCGATCGTCTCCACAAGCTCCGGATCATGCAGCAAGACCGCGTGGTTCAGGCGCTGCACGCCGTCCTCACTCTTCCAAGGCCACCACGTCGGCGGGATGCGTCCTTCCTTGGGGGAGCCGGCGTTGAACCGGGGCGTCGAGTCACCCGCCGCAGCCGGCGCGAGCGTCCAGGGCAGCGTCGCGACGCACGCCACGAACATCCCGATCAGAAAGACCAAGCCGATCATCCCCGCCAGCGAGCGGGTGAAGGGGTTGTCGCGCTCCACAGGAGGTGCGGCAAGAGCAGGGACGGTCTTCTCCGTCGGCATCGCGGGCCACGATAGCTCAGGTGCCACGGACCTGCGCTGGTCACCGCTTCCCTCCGTGCCACTGACCTGCTCTGAGATCAGTGTGCCTTTCCGTTCAGGCGAGGGTCACCCTCTCGCGCCGCTTCACACCCAATACTCCCCCGTGACCCATCTCCCCTTCGACCCCTCGAAGATGACCGGCACGTCACGCGCCTCGGGCGATGATCCCATGAGCGTCTCCGCCCTCGCCGGCCGAATCGCCGACGCGATCACCGGCGCGTTCCCCAGGCGTGTGCGGGTGCGGGGCGAGGTCTCCGACCCGCGCGAGCGCACGCACCTCTACTTCACGCTCAAGGACGCGACCGCGACCGTGCAGGCCGTGATGTGGCAGAGCGCCCTCCGGCGCGCGCACGAACGCCCCGAGCACGGGCACGAGGTCATCGCCTCCGGACGCGTCGAGTATTACGCGCCGAGCGGGCGCGTGACCTTCATCGTCGAATCGGTCGAGGCGGTGGGTGAGGGCGAGCTTCAGCTTCGCTTCAAACGCCTCGCGGATGAACTCCGCGGGCTCGGGTGGTTCAATCCCGCGACCAAGCGCGCGCTACCCGCCTTTCCTCAGCGTGTCGCGATCGTGACGAGCCCCGCATCGGCGGGCTTGCAGGACGTGATCGATACCGCCCGCCGGAGGGGGGCGGGGGTCGAGATCCTCGTCGCCGGTGTGCGTGTGCAGGGTGAGGGATCCGCAGGCGAGGTCGCGCGTGCAATACGCCGCCTGAGCGCGGCCCGCGCACGACTCGGCATCGACGCCATCATCGTCACCCGCGGCGGGGGCTCGCTCGAAGACCTCTGGGCCTTCAACGAGCGCATCGTCGCCGAGGCGATCCACGCGTGCGAGGTGCCGATCGTTGCCGCGATCGGGCACGAAACGGATACGACGATCGCGGAACTCGTCGCCGACGAGCGCGCCGCCACGCCCACGCAGGCCGCGATGCGCGTCGTGCCGGACGGCGCAGCCCTCGCGCGTCAGGTCGACGCGACGCGTCGGCGTTTGCGCTCCGACGCCCGGCGCACGCTCCAGCATGCGAGCGAGCAGGCCCGGCGCGCGCGAGCTCACCTCCGCGAAGCACGCAGCACCGCGCTCGCGCGGGCGGCACGGCGCGTCGAGACCGCCGCGACGCGACTGGAGCGAGCCAACCCCGCCGCACTCCACGCGCGCCGGTCCGAGCGCCTCACCGCCCTCGCCTCACGCTTGCGCACGTCTATGGCCCATGCGCTCGCCCGAGCCGAGTCGCGATGCGCCAACAACGGGCGCCGTATCCAGGACGTCGTTGATCGCTCCCTCGAGCGAGCGCTCTCGCGCGAGGCGGCCGCGGTCGGTCGTCTCGCCGCGGTCGGGCCTCAAGCCGTGCTCGAACGCGGGTTCACCTGCACGTTCGACGCGAAGGGGCGGGTCGTGCGCGACCCATCCGGCGTGCGAGCGGGCGACCCGCTGACCACCCGAACCGCGGGCGGCGACATCGCGTCGCGCGTCGAGGGAGCGGGTGGCGAATCCGCGTGGCGGCTCGCGCCCGCGCGTCGGCGTCGGCGGAAGGGCGACGATGATGCGAGCCAGATGGACCTCTTCGCGGGCGGTGGATAGCCTGCGCGCGTGCCGAAGAAGATCGCGAAGAACGACGCCCCCGACGAGCCGGGCTTCGAGCACGCGATCTCGGAGGTCGAGGCGATCATCGAGCGTATCGAGGGGGGCGAACTCGGGCTCGAGGAGCAGATCGCGGCGTACGAGCGCGGGGCGAGGCTGCTCGGGCGGTGCCGGTCCGTGCTCGCCCAGGCCGAGCAGCGCGTGCGGCGGATCGATGACGAGCTCGATGCAGAGAGTGGCGAGTCGGAGGGGATCGGTCGCGGGGCGGGTGAATCCGACGACGAGCCGCCCTTCTGACCGATCAGTGGGCACGGAGCCGCGCGTGTGCGAGGCTGGCTTTCGGCACGGAGCGCGTGACTTTGCCTGACCACTACGAACTGCTCTTCGCTCTTCTCCACGTGACGTGGATCGTGTTCGCCTTCGCGTTCGGCGCGTGCGCCGGCTCGCTGATCAATGTGCTCGTCTATCGCCTGCCTCTTGGTCTCGACGTCGTGACGCCCTCGTCGCGGTGCCCTTCCTGTGACACGAAGCTCACGTGGCGCGAGAACATCCCGGTGTTCGGGTGGCTCTTGCTGCGTGGCAAGTGCCGGTTCTGCAAGTCGAAGATCTCGCCCGAGTATCCGATCGTCGAGGCATTCGTCGGGCTCGTCTTTGCGGGGCTGTTCGCGTTGTGGTTTGTGGTGTCGAGCCGCGACGCGACGTGGCTCGGCGTGCCGTGGCACGAGATGAAGCCCGAGTGGGCGCTCAACGGGTTTGGCAAGGTCTGGCCGGCGTACGTGATGACGGTCGTGCTGCTCGGCTCGCTCGTCGCGATGACGCTCATCGACGCACGCACGTATCAGATCCCGCTGGTGCTCTGCATCGTGCCCATGGTCTTGGGGGTGGTGGGGCACACCGCCCACGCGATCTGGATCCAGTCGACGATCGGCGAGCTGCGCCACCACGCGCCCGACGGACAGTGGTGGACGATCGCGACGCCCGGGAGCGCCGGGTGGGGGCTTCTCGGCGCGACGCTCGGCGGGGCGATCGGGCTCGGCCTCTCCAACGCGCTGCTCGCCGCCGGGCTGATCCGCCGGAGCTACGCCGACTACGACGAGTGGGAGCGAGACGCCCTGAAGAAGGCGGGCATCGACCCCGAGGCGGCGCAGGCGAAGCCCGAGCACCCAGCGCCACGCGGCTCACGGTGGCGAGCAGTCCTCACCACAATGGTGGCGTGCGCGGTCTTATCGGTCGTGGGGTTCCTGGCGGTTGGCGCGTTGGGCGGGCCGCCCGGGCTGGGGGTGTTCCTTGGTCTGGCAGCCGGCCCGGTGGTCGCGGGGCTCGCGCTCCGGCGCTTCCGGCCCGATCCGACCGACGCCGCGGAGGAGGCCTCCGCTCCTCCCGATCTCTGGATCCAGTACCCCCACGCCCGGCGTGAGGCGTGCAAGGAGGTGGTCTTCTTGCTCCCGGCGGTTGCGTTGGCGATCGTCGGGGTTGTGGTGGGTCAGAGGCTTGGCGGACCGATCACGGCCGACCCCGTCACAGGGCAGTTGTTCGCCGCGACGCCCATCCCCCTCTGGGCCAGTGCCCTTTCCGGGGCCGTCGCGGGGCTTCTGATTGGTGGGGGGGTGGTCTGGGGCATCCGGATCCTCGGGTCTTTCGCGTTCGGGAAAGAGGCGATGGGCCTTGGCGATGCGTGGCTCATGGCTGCGGTGGGAGCGTGCCTGGGGTGGATCGACTCCACGCTGGCGTTCTTTATGGCGCCGTTCATCGCGTTGTACGTGACGCTTGTCTCGTGGGCCTGGGCGGGGGCGGCGCGCCGGGCGATGCCCTACGGGCCCTACTTGGCGGGGGCGGTGTTTGTGGTGGTGATCGGGAAGGTCTGGGTCGAGTCCGGTCTCGGGTTTCTCTCGGGCATGACCATCAACATCCCCTGACGGCGCGCAGGGCCGGGTGATCGGGGCTACATTCACAGGCGTTTTGGGGACTTTCGCGACAAAGGAGAGCACGATGCGATCGATGGGTGTGCGTCACGGATTGACGTGGGCGATGGGGGCGGCTGCCGTCCTCGGGACCATGCTCGGTGGGTGCCAGAAGGGCGCGACGAGTGACTACGACCTGCTGGTGCAGGAGAACGAGGAGCTTCGCGGCGAGGTCGACAGCCTGCACGCGCAGATGCAGTCCGACGCCGCCGCGTGCGAGGCGATCCAGCAGGACAACCTCCAGATGGCGCAGACGCTGGAGGACATGCGGCGGGAGATGCAGGGGCGCACGCAGGTCGATACCGCGGGCAACCAGCACACGACGATGATCATCCCCGCCAACAACATGGACAGCTTCGCGAACTCGGTCGGCCCCGGCGCCACCGTCACGCAGCGAGGCGCCGACGTCGTGGTCGAGGTCGCGGGCGACGTGCTCTTCGATTCCGGCTCGGCAACCCTCAAGAGCGACGCGAAGCGCACGCTCGATCGCGTCGCCCAGTCGCTGAACTCGGGCTTTAGCGGTCGCATGATCCGTGTCGAGGGGCACACCGATTCTGACCCGATCAAGAAGAGCAAGTGGGCGTCGAATGAGGCGTTGAGCTACGCCCGCGCCGACTCGGTCAAGAGCTACCTCCAGTCGCGCGGCGTTCCCGAGTCGCGCCTCTATGTCGCCGCGTTCGGCTCGACGAAGCCCAAGGCGACCAAGCAGGCCAGCCGGCGCGTCGAGATCGTCGTGCTTGACGCGTTCAACTAACGTCCGAGTTGCACAAGACCGCTGCCGCGACGGCCCGCGAGGGCCGTCGCGTCGTTTTTGGCCCGGCGTTGAATCCGGCCTACGCGGTCATCGAAACCCCATCGCGGGTGCGGCCGACTCGCGAGCAGCCCGGTGTCGGGCTCCCGATCAACTCAATCGAGAGGATGAACATGCAACTCGCAGTTGGCAGACTTCTTTCCGTAGCCTTGCTCACGGCGTTCGCTGGTCAGAGCGCCAGCGCGCAGTGCGATTCGGCGTGCTCGGGCTCATCCGACGCCGCGGTCAGCACGGTCTCGTACAGGCACGCAGGTCCGGACATCGTGCAGACGGCCGTTCAGGCGGGGAACTTCAAGACGCTCACCGCGGCGCTCGAAGCGGCCGAACTCGTCGAGCTTCTGCGCACCGATGGGCCGTTCACGGTGTTCGCGCCGACGGACGAGGCGTTCTCGAAGCTCCCGGCGGGCACCGTCGAACAACTCCTCAAGCCGGAGAACAAGGCAGCGCTGCGGAGTGTTCTGCTGTACCACGTGGTCAAGGGTGAGGTCCGTGCCGACGCCGCGATGCAGCTCGCGAATGCCGCCTCCGCAAACGGGCAACGCCTCGATTTGACGACGCGCCGCCACACGCTCAGCGTCGACAACGCGAAGGTCGTCAAGGCGGATATCGACGCCTCGAATGGCGTGATCCATGTCATCGACAAGGTGCTCATCCCCGCGGACCGAGACCTCGTACGCACGGCTCGTCAGGCGGGGTCGTTTGGCACGTTGCTCGCCGCAGCTGAGGCGGCGGGGCTGATCGAGACGCTCCACGACAAGGGCCCGTTCACGATCTTCGCGCCCACCGATGACGCGTTCGCCAAGCTGCCAGCGGGCACGCTTGAGTCGCTCATCAAGCCGGAGAACCGTGAACGCCTCCGCGCGATCCTGCTCTACCACGTCGTGCCGGGGCGCGTCTACGCGGACCAACTCGTCGCGACGATCGAGGAGCATCCGGAGGGCGCCGCGATCAAGACTGCGCAGGGCTCCAAGGCGAGTGCCCGTCTTGTCGAAGGCCATCCGCGGATCGACGAGGCGCGGATTCAGATCACCGACCTTGAGGCGACCAACGGCGTGATCCACGTGATCGATACTGTCATCATCCCAGACTGACCTCGTACCGACGGCGTCCCAACCGACGCCGTCGGTCTTTGAAGTTGGGGAGCGGGCGTGAGCGTCATCGCGTTTCCACAAGCTGCGTACACTGACCGACGCACGAGTAGTGTCCGATGGAGCGAACGGAGCGCGATGACCGCGTTGGAGCGGAGTTCGGCGGAGTCCGGCCGTGATGAGCCGATGGTGCTCACGCGCGTTGCGGTGCGCGAGCCGGGCGCGGCCGAGGCGATGCTCGATCGCTTCGGGGGGTTGGTGTGGTCGCTCGCCCGGAGGCTCGCCTCGAGCAGCACCGAGGCCGAGGACGCGGTGCAGGAGATCTTCGCGGACGTGTGGAACAGCGCGGGGCGATTTGATCCGGCACTGGGCTCCGAAGTGACGTTCGTCGCGACGATCGCCCGACGCCGGTTGATCGATCGACGAAGGCGCGAGTCGCGGCGTTTGGACCAGACGCCGATCGGCGAGCGCGAAGCCGGCGAGGTCGTGGAGGTTGAGCGGGCGCCCACCATCAGCGAAGAGGCGGCGCGTGCGGCCGCGGCCCTGGGCCAGCTGACCGCGGATCAGCAGCGCGTGCTCCGCCTCTCGATCTACCACGGGCTCAGCCACGAACGCATCGCGACCGCGACGGGCTTGCCGCTTGGTACCGTCAAGACCCACGCACGGCGCGGCCTGATCAAGGTGCGCGACATCCTGCAGCGCGAGAAAGGGGGGCGGGGATGACCGATCCGAACCTCGACCCGATCTCGCGTGACGAGCAACTTGCCGACATGGCGTTGGGCCAGGTCGCGTCGCACGCCGGCGCGTTCGAGCAGGACGAATCGCTGTTGCGAGCCGCCGCAGCACTCGAACTTGCATGGTCGGCGTCAGAAGACCTAGCCGAGCCGATGCCCCGCGAACTCCGCGAGCGAGTGCTGGCCGCGCTGCCGGACAAAGACGACGCTGGCGTCGCAGCAGGTGGCGAGGCTGTGGCACATGCCGCTCCCGAGTTGAAGATGACGCCCGCGATCGGCGCCCTGGGATGGCTCGCCGCCGCCGCGGCGATCGCGCTCGCGTTCGTCGGTTGGATCCGCATGCCCGATGAGCGTGGACCGCGGCAACTCACCGAGTGGGTCGCGACCTTCGCGCAGGAGCATCGCGATCAGCGCGCGGCGGAGTGGGGCGATTGGGCGTTCAATGAAGAGGCGCCCGAGATCGCGGGCGTGCGGGGCGAAGTCGTGTGGAGCGAGGAGGCCCAGGAAGGCTACATGCGGTTCGTCGGGCTCCCCGAGAACGACCCGACCGAACAGCAGTATCAGCTCTGGATCATCGATCGCCGAGGGCTCGCCGACGCCAACGGGCAGTCCGCACGGATCAGCGGCGGCGTGTTCGACGCGTCGTCCGGCGAGCGTTTGCCCGATGGTTCCGTGGTGATTCCAATCGATCCGGCGCTGGAGGTGCAAGATGCTGCAGCGTTCGCGGTCACGATCGAGCAGCCCGGCGGTGTGTGGGCTTCCGACATGACCCGTCGGGTGGTGATCGCTGCGCTCGACGCCGGGTAGCGGCTCACGCCCGCCGTCTGGACTCGAGATCTGCCTGCATCAAACGCAGGTTGCGCTTGTTCGCCTTGTATGCGAAGTCGAAGACGTCGCCAAGAATCGGCACTGCGCCGATCGCGGCGTCGATGGTGAGATTGAGCGCCATGCGGGCGAGCGTGCCGCGCGAGCACCCCTGCCGCTTCGCGTCGAAGAGGATCACGAGCGAGAGACCCGACGAAACCACGTCGCCGACCCCGGGCACGAGACCCAGCAGCGGATCGAGCCCAAACCGCCACGACGTGCCGGGGAGCGTGAAGCGCGAGTCGAGCAGGTCCGCGAGTTCCTCGGCGCGCGACACCCGCGCATGACTCTCTTCCGGCATTCGGCGTCGTGCTTCGTTCGGCATGGGGGAGGAGAAGGCGGTCACCTTGTGTCATTCGGAATCTGATCGCCCGGATTGCCCGGTGCTCACCCGCCGTTCTTGAAGTACTTCTGCACGATCCACTGTGGCTGAAAGGAGTCCGGCTTTCGCTCTCGTCCGGTCAGATCGATCTCTAACGGCTCGGGCGGGTCGACCGTGAGCGGCGCCTTGTCGGCGTACTCCGCCTGCAGGCGTTCGAGCCTCTCCGTGAGGTCCGCGACCCGCGCCCGCTGCTCGTCGTTACCCGCGAGATTCGTGAGTTCGAACGGGTCGGCCCGGAGGTCGAATAGCTGCGTGAAGGCGACGTGCGGATACCTGACCAGTTTGTACCTCTCCAGTACGATCGCACGCATGAGATCTTCGTAAGCGAGGAAGACCTCGTCGCGCACGCCGTCGCGATCCCCCAGCCAGATCGGCGCGAGATCACGCCCTTCGATCGCGGGGTCCATGTCCGCAGCACCGAGCCCCGTGAGCGATCCGAGCGTCGGGTAGAGGTCGAAGAGGTACGTGAGCGCGCGAGTCTCCCCTCGCGGCACGCCGGGCCCGGCGATGATCAGCGGGCACCCCATCGAGTGCTCGTAGAGGCTTTGCTTGCCCAGGAGGCCGTGTGAGCCGAGTGCGAGCCCGTGATCCGACGCGAACACGACGATCGTCGAGTCGGTGAGTCCCTCGCGCTCAAGCGCCGCGAGCAAGCGCCCGATCTGCTCGTCCATGTGCGTGATCATCGCGTAGTACTCACAGACCTGCTCGGAGATCATCGCTGGCGTACGCGGCCACGGCGCGAGCGTCTCGTCGCGCCCCGTCATCCAGCCGTTGTTGAACGGGTGTTGCGGCATAAAGTTCGCGGGCAGGGGCGGGCGGTGGTCGTAGTACCCTTCGGCGTATCCCGGCGGCGACTGGCGAGGGTCGTGCGGCGTCGAGAACGCCACGTACGCGAAGAACGGCCGATCCGGGTCGCGACCCCCGGTCAGAAACGCCTCTGCCGCGTCCGCAAAGAGTGTCGACGAGAAGTCCTCTCCCGTGCGCTGGGCGGAAAACTCGCCGCTGGTCACGTCGACCAGCGGCACGTGCTCGTGGTTCGCCATCCCCTGGAACATCACGTTCCGTCCGAGCTCGAACGAGCGGGCGAACGCCGGTCGGCCGTTGTGCCACTTGCCCGTGGCGAACGTCTGGTACCCCGCGCCGCGGAGCGCCTCCGGCATTGTGCGAACGCCGTCGAGATCCACCGGCGCGCGGTAGAGCGATCGCCCGCTCATCAACATGGCGCGCGACGGGACGCACACCGCGCCGTGCATCGAGCCCATGCAGTAGTTCCGGCGGAAGGAGTACCCGCGTTCGACGATCGAATCGATGTTGGGCGTGCGGATGTGGGCGTTGCCCCACGCTCCGATCGTGTCCGACCGCTGATCATCTGAGAACAGGAAGAGGATGTTGGGGTGTTCGGGCGGCGCCTCCACGAACTGGGCGAGGACGGCTTGCGTTGAGAGCAACAGGACGGCAAGCTGGATCAAGATCCTCATGCGTGCCAATGTACCGGATCGCAACCTCGGTTGATCCCAGACCGATCGGTGCGCGAATCAACCGGACATCGATGCGATGATCGGCGGCCACGGTCGCACCGGCTCGCCGTTCGCCGCGTCGCCTGGGGCTTTCGGGGTTGAGTCGAACACGACTCGGCGCACGTCTCGCAGCATGTCGCGCCCGGGGTCCATGTTCGCGAGCCAGTGGAAGAAGGCTTGGTCCCCATCGCACGGCTCGACATCGCGCCCGACGACGACCGCAAACCTCGGCACATCGCTCGCGGGGAGGTCCAGGATGGACCGGGCGATACGCCGGCCGAGGTGCGGGCGGTCGGTGTCGCCATATCCCTTGTCCGCGCGGACGACGAGCCAACCGGGCGCGAGGCCCGGGACAGCGGCATCGAGCACGCCCGGAACGGAGCGGACTGCAGCAAGTTCTTCGCCGGTTGGCCGCAGTTCCGCTGCGACGGTGATCTCCGCCCCTCTCACCACAGATCCGGCTTGTTCACCCTCGACTCTTCGCGTGCAGTCGAATCCGATCTTCGATCCTGCGCCCAGGTGCGGGGCGGCGTGGTCGAGGATGTCGAGCGGGCCGCGCACGAGCTCGATGTCGCGCGCGGGGTCGCACCACCGCGCGCACGCTTCGAGCACGGCGCGCGTGTCGTGCGGGTTGACGCCTGCTTCGTTGCCATCCTCCTCCGCTTCGACGACGAAGATGCACTTGGTCCACGCCATCTGCCCCGCGCCCCAGATCGCGTGCATCACACGGCGCGCGTGCAGCGGATATTGCTTCCGGATCGCGACCACCGCGCAGTTGTGAAACGCGCCAAACATCGGGAGGTCGTAGTCCTCGATGTCCGGGATCAGCACCTTCAAGAGCGGCAGGAACAGACGCTCGGTCGCCTTGCCGAGGAAGTAATCCTCCTGCGGCGGCAGGCCCACGACCGTCGTCGGGTAGATCGCGTCGCGCCGGCGCGTGATCGCCGTCACGTCGGTGATCGGGTACCGATCCGGCATGGAGTAGAACCCCGTGTGATCGCCGAACGGGCCCTCGAAGACCGCGCCCGGGCCGAGCGGGCCTGCAAGCTCGTCGCGCGGGTCCCAACCCGGGTATCCCGCCTCGGTCGAGACGTACCCCTCGATCACGATCTCCGCGTTCGCCGGCACCCACAGCGGCACCGTGACCGCGCGCACGAGCGGGATGCCGCGACCGTTGAGAAACCCCGCCATCAACAGCTCGGAGATGCCCGGCGGGAGCGGCGCCGTCGCGGCGTAGGGCAGCACCGATTCGCCCCCGAGCACGATCGCGACGGGCATCGGCTCGCCCAGGCGTTTCCAACTCCGCCAGTGGGCTGCGCCGTCGTGGTGCATGTGCCAGTGCATCGCGAGCTTGTTCTTGCCGAGCAGCTGCGCGCGGTACATGCCGATGTTGTGGCTCGCCGCGCGGGCCGCGTGCCGACCGTCCGCGTGGATCGTGTGGATGCCCGCGAACGTGATGTACCGCCCGCGATACTCCGCGTCCCATTGCTCGGGCGGGATGCGCGGGTGCCCGAGCCCATCGATCCCGTCGTTGACGCCCGCGGGATACCCGACCGCTTCAAAGTCGCCATCGAGCGGCCAGCACTTGATGATGGGCAGCTTGGTGAGATCGACGTCGCTGCCTCGGAGGATGATCTCCTGGCAAGGCCCGCGCCCGCGCTTGCGCTTGGGAGCGATCTTGAGGAGCGGCGCGAACAGGCGCGCCTTGGCGAGTGCCTCGCCGAGCGAGCGGGGGGGTTGGGGCTTGACGAGTTCGGCGATGCGTGCCGCGATCGACCCGATGCCATCCCCTTCGCACCCGAACGCCATCTCCACACGTCGGTAGCTGCCAAACGCGTTGATGAGGACCGGGACCTCCGATCCCGCGTGCTCCATGAGCAGCGCCTTGCCTCCCGAGGCGTGGAAGCGGGGATCGGTCCTGCACGCGTGCTCAGCGGGCGGGCGCGGCGCGTCGCGCTTCGATTCGAGGTCCGCTGCCCCTCCTATCTCAAGCACCGCGGACATCGGATCGCGTACGCGGCGCAGCTCCCCGCCTCGATCCAATGCTTCGACGAACTCGCGCAGGCTTGCGTACATTGAGGCATCATTGCGTGGGTCGGGCCTGACCGCCCGCGACGAGCCGCGACCGTGAGGGAGCGGCCTCGACAGCGGGTGAGGCTCGGTGCGGAGGCGACATGAGCGACGAGCGGAAGAGACCGGCGTACGTCTTCGCGGGCGAGCGGGATTGGCCGGGCTATTTCGACGTCGTCGCGGGCAAGCCGGCGCGAGAGACGCTCGTGCGGGCGATCGAAGTGCTCCGCTTGGGATGGCAAGCGGAGGACACAGGCGAGACGCCTGTGCCACGAGGAGCGGTAGGAGATAAAGGAGCACCCTTGGCGATCGACCTCGGGTGCGGCGAGGGACGCGACACCGCTGAGCTCCTCCGCCACGCCTTCCGCGTGCTCGCCATCGACGGACACCCCGACGCCATTGCCCGCATCGACGCCCGCTCCGACCTCACGCCAGAAGAACGCGCCCGCCTGACCACCCGCCTCCAACGCCTCGAGGCGGTCGAGCTCGAGCCTTGCACGCTCCTCAACGCGAGCTTCGCGCTCCCGTTCTGCCCGCCGCCCGCTTTCGCCGGGCTCTGGGCGAAAATCGTGGACGCGATCAAGCCG
>JAUIFD010000175.1 GCA_030429485.1 Phycisphaerae bacterium
ACCAGAAGCTCCGCGATCCGGTCGCGGATCACCTTGAGCACCTGCTCTTTCATCCACGAACGCACCTGGTACGACTGGGCGCGCCCCATGCCGACAAGCCCGACGATGAGGCGTTCGGGATCGGTCACGCGGAAGGCGAACTCGCCGTGCACCATCGTCTCGACCGGCACGCCGCTTTTCGGGTCTTCCACGTGCCCGACGCGCCCGCCAAACTTGATCCCCGCGTGCTCCCGCGTGTTGACGAAGAAGACCTCGGCGATGAAGACGTTGCCGCCGGTGAACTTGTCGATGAGATCAGACAGGAATGGGAGATTCGCCGTGTCGAGCGTGTGCCGCCCGGGTCCGAGCGTCGCGATCACCTTGCCGTCGCGGAAGAAGACCGCCTGCTCGTCAGCCTCGACCGTGAGCTGCGACTTCATCGGGATGGTGGGGTCGGGGTGCTTCCAGACGACGTGCGCCTTGGCGTCGTCTGGGCGCGCGATCATCATCTCCCCGACGCCGCGCTTGAACCAGTCCATGATCGGCATGACGGTCTCCTTCGTTCCTTACTACGGTAGCATGCGCCTGAGTTTCGGAGGGAGCGACTTGGACAGGCCCGACGCCACGCCCGAATCCGCCGACCGTGCGACCGACGACGCGGGCCAGGACGCCTGGGCAGCCGAGGCCGCGCGCGAAGAGCAACACTCGTCAGCGAGCCGCGAGGTGCGCTTCCCGTGCAGCCAGTGCGGCGCGAACCTCCGTTGGACGCCCGAGCACGACGCGTTGACCTGCGACTACTGCGGGCATCGGGTCGAAGTCGTGCGGGGCGAGGGCACGGTGCTCGAGCGTCCGCTCTCCGAGGCGGGCGCCGCGGCCCGCGGTCTCGGGCTCGAGCGCCGGGCCGTGCGGTGCGGCAACTGCGGCGCGACGGTGACGCTCGACGGCGCTGCCACGGCGGACAACTGTGTCTACTGCGGCTCGTCGAACGTGATGGAGCAGGCGGCCAATCGCAACGCGATCCGTCCTGAGTCGCTCATCCCGCTCGCGGTGAGCCGGAGGGCCGTGGAGGAGAAGTTCCGGGCGTGGCTCCGCGGGCTCTGGTTTCGCCCGAACGACCTGAAGCAGGCGCGCAACATCGAGGCGATCGGCGTCTACCTGCCCTACTGGACGTTCGACTGCAACGTGCATTCGGATTGGTCCGCCGACGCTGGGTATTACTACTACGTCACGCGCACCTACTGGACGACGGTCAACGGCCAGCGCGTGATGCGCACACGCCGCGAGCGACGCGTGCGCTGGGTGCCCGCTTCGGGCGCGCGCGACGACGCCTACGACGACGCGCTCGTGTGCGCGTCGGTGGGCGTCTCCCCCGACCTCGTCAACAAGCTCGGCGCCTTCGACACGCACGAACTCGTGCCCTACAAGCCCGAGTACCTTGCCGGGTGGCGGGCGGAGGAGTATCAGGTCGACCTCACCTCCGCGTGGGCGCACTGCCAGAGCGAGATCGAGCAGGAGCAGCGGGCGCGCTGCTCGCGCGACGTGCCGGGCGATACGCAGCGGAATCTCCGCGTGCGCAACGCGATCTCGGATGTGCGCTGGAAGCACGTGCTCCTGCCGCTCTGGATCGTGCAGTACCGGTATCGCGGGCGTGCCTTCTCGGTGCTGGTGCACGGGCAGACGGCCCGCGTCGTGGGGCACGCGCCGTACTCGTGGGTGAAGATCGCGCTCGCGGTCGCCGGTGGGCTTGCTGCGATCGGCGGTGTCGGCGCGGTGATCGCGATCGCGCAGGCTGGATGACGGCGACTATCGACGCTCCAGCATCAATCCGAGTTCGCCCCGGGGCGTGTCGTCGATGGTCAGCACATGATCGCCCTCGCCCACGAAGCACCGTGCGGATTGCCCGAGCAGGCCCGGCTTGCGGACGAAGTACTCAACCCCTCGCGCGTCAAGGGGAAACGCGTTGTCTACGAGCCGGAGACCAGTAGGGTCTCACCGGGCCCAACCGTGACGCTCCGATAGTCCTTGCGCGGGCCTACCACGTCGTCGGGCGGCATTCGATCCGTACGGAGCGGAGCACCGGATACCGAGACCGACACTGCTCCGCCAGTGGCGTTCCGGATCGTGACCGATTGCATGTAGAGATGCGTCGGGACACCGCTGGCGCCGCTCCCGGCGAGCGCGACCGAGAGACCGACCCATGCGACGAGGCCGACGAAGACCCCCGTTGCGACTGCAGCCTTGGTCTTCATCGTGCGCCTTGCTCAGTCTGAACTGCCTTCCACCGCGTACCCCGCGCGCACCCACTCCTCGATGCCGCCCTCGAAGAGGTACACGTCGTCGTACTTCGCTTGGAGCATCTTCTTCGTGAGGCTCCTGGCGGCCGTGTCTCCGGGGTTGCGTCCGTAGACCACCAGCGTGTCATAGCGCGTGAGAGCCGGGTCACGGTTTCGTTCGAGGTTGATCGCGTCGAGCGCGACGTTCCTGGCGCCGGGGATGTGCCCTTCGGCGTAAGCGGTCGGCGAGCGGGCGTCGACGAAGCCGCCGATCGCCTTGGTCCCGGTCGGGTCGCGGTCCCACAGGCGCTTGGCGCGGGCCAAGGGCATCAGTTCGATATCGGAGTCGTCGGTGTGCGTCTCGCATCCGGTGAGCACGCCGCCGCCGAGTGCGACGCCCAGAATGCCTGTCAAAAAGCGAACACGAATCGGGTGCATTGTGGACATGCTCCTAGAATAACGCCCACCCGGGCAACGTTCAGACAGAAGACTGGGGGTCACGATGGTTGGGTTTCGCGCTCTGGTATTGATGGGGATCTTGGTCATCGCCGCTGCGGTGTCGCGGTCGTCGGCGCAGCAGGGCACCGAGATCGCGCGCCCGCGGATGATCGCCGAATCCACCGCGATTGTGCCGGGCGAGATCAACTGGATCGCGGTGACCTGGGATATCAAGAAGGGGTGGCACACCTACTGGCCTGGGCAGAACTCGACGAACTTCACGCAGGTCTTCGAGATCACCGGGCCGGAGGGCTTCGAGATCGGCAAGGCGATCTGGCCGGGCCCCAAGCGTCACGAGCCGACCGAGGGCCTGCTCGACCATGTCTACGAGAAACAAGCCACGGTGATCGTGCCGATCAAGGCGCCGTCAGACCTGCCCGTGGGGAGCAAGGTCACGTTCCTCGCCAACCTGGAGTATCTCGTCTGCGATGCGCTCTGCATCCCCGGGTTTGCTGAACTCACGCTCGAGTTGCCGGTTGCGCGCGAGCGCACCCCGTCGCGCGACAGTGCGCTCATCAAGCAAGCGCGTGAGCGTGCGCCCAAGCCCTGGCCCAAGGGGGAGACCCCGATGCGCGCGCGGTGGGAGGGCGACAGCGTGCGCTTCGACGTGCCCGGCGCGACCAAGCTCGCGTTCATGCCCGGCGCGAAGTCGGTCGTTCCAGAGGAACTGATCGCGGAGGGTGAGGTCGAGGGCGAGCGGCTGGTCGTGCGCTTCGAGCCTAAGCCCGGGCGTGCCACGGGGTTGCTGGCTGTGACGCGAAAAGACGTGCAGTATCCGGAGTACTTCGTTGTAGACTTGCAACGGCCGGATTCAAAGTGATCGTGTGGGATTGGCTCACACAACGGAGGGTCCGCGACGTACGCGGGCCGAACTGAGAACTTAAGCGAGAATCGCAATGACGACCCTGCATAAAGCCATGTCTTTCGTTGGTGTCGCCGCAGCCGCCGTGTCGATGGCGTTCGCCGCGACTTCCGCTCCCGATCAAGTCGATCAGAAGGAGCTCGTCGGCAAGAAGGCGCCCGACTTCACGCTCGTCGACGTCGAAGGCAAGGAGCACAACCTCAAGGCCTACACCGAAGAAGGCAAGGTGGTCGTGCTTGAGTGGTTCAACCCCAAGTGCCCGTACGTGGTCAAGCACTACGAGCGGTTCACGACCATGAACGACCTCGCCAAGAAGTACAAGGACCGCGGCGTGGTCTGGCTCGCCGTGAACTCCGCGACCGAGGGTGACTCGACCGGCGGGGTCGAGGTCAACCAAGCGGCCCGAGAAGAGTGGAAGATCAACCACCCCGTGCTGCTGGATACCGACGGCAAGGTCGGACGCTCCTACGGCGCGACCAACACGCCCAACATGTACGTGATCAGCGCCGAGGGCATCGTGCAGTACGCCGGTGCGATCGATAGCGATTCGAGCGCTCGCAACGAGGGCGAGACCAACTACGTGGCGCAGGCGCTCGATGCGGTCCTCGCGGGCGAGACGGTCGAGACCGCCTACGCGAAGCCCTACGGGTGCTCGGTGAAGTACGGTCGCAACTGACCGACAGTCGAGCAAGCCAGTCTCTCTTGCAGCGGCCCGGGCCTTGCGCCCGGGCCGTCTTTTGTGGGCCGCCCGCGTGGGCGCGCGCCGAACTACCATCCCGTCATGAGCTCACTCGCAGGGACGCTGGGGACGCTGCTCGACCTCGCGCTGGTTGTGTTCGGCTTCGGGCTGATCGTGTTCGCGCACGAGTTGGGGCATTTCGTGGCCGCCCGTTGGGCGGGCGTGCGCGTCCTGGCGTTCGCACTCGGGTTCGGTCCGGCGCTCTGCTCCTATCGCAAGGGGCTGGGCTGGCGCCGCGGGTCGAGCGAACGTGAGTACTACAACCACCTCGAGGCCGGGGCTTCGGCGACCGATCCCGCGCAGCAGGGCGCGCCGCGGCCGCAGATCAGCCCCACCGAATACCGCATCAACTGGCTGCCCTTCGGCGGGTACGTGAAGATGTTGGGCCAGGACGACACCAACCCCGCCGCGGTCTCCGACGCGCCGGACTCCTACCAGAACCGCCCGATCTGGAAGCGGATGGTGGTGATCTCCGCCGGCGTCGCGGTGAACCTCGTGCTCGCGTTCGTGTTGTTCATCGCGGTGTTCATGGCCGGGCTGCGCACCGAGCCCGCGATCGTCGGCGCGGTCGCGCCGGGCTCTCCCGCGGCTCAGGCCACGCCGTTGGCGGATCACGTGGGCGTCGGTCTCAAACCGGGCGATCGCATCCTGGCGATCAACGGGTCGGCGCCCAATCACTTCAACGACGTGATGATGAAGGTCGCGGTGTCGGAGCGCGGGCGTCCGGTGCGTGTCGATGTCGCGCGCGAGGGGATCGGCACGATCGAGTTTGAGGCGGTCCCCGAGCCGGGTGTGGTGTCCGGGCTTCTCGATCTGGGTTTCGAGCCCCCGCGCACACTCGTCGTCGATCCAGAGCTCGCGAATGACCCCACCTGGCCCGAGGCTGCCGAGCAACTCGGTCTACCCGGGGTTGAGGCGGGGATGCGCGTCGTGCGCGCGGGAGATCGCACCGACTTGCGTCGCGCGGGGGAGCTTGAGTCGGTCTTCCGTGCGAGCGCGGGCCACGCTATCGAGGTGGAGTTCGCATCCGAGGATGGGCGCACGATGACGCTGACTGCTGAGCCGAGGGCCGAGCTTCAGCAGGGCGACGCGGACCCCGACCCTCAGAAGATCGCGATCGTGCAGCACCTCCTGGGATTGCGGGGGATCGTGCGTGTGTCCGTTGAGGAGTCGTCGCGCGGCTACAAGCAGGGGCTGCGCACCGGCGACCTGCTGACGCGAGTTGGCGAGGTCGAGTACCCGTCGGTGTCGTCCGCGATCCGCGAGATCTCGCAGAACGCGGGGCGCAGGCTTCCGGTGAGCGTGCTGCGGGCGGACGCTAACGGATCGCGCCACGAGGTCGATCTGGAGGTTGAGGTCGGGTCCGATGGGCGCATCGGCATCGGCGTGACATCCACCGAACGCGTGTCGGCGCTGCTGAGCGAGCCCGTCGCGCGCGTCGCGTCCCTTGAGCAGGGAGCGGAAGCGGAGCCAACCCCCGCCGCGGGTGTGTTTCTGCCGGGCATGCGGGTGCGATCGATCGGCGGGCGTGAGGTGCGCGACTTCACCGATATCCGCTCGGCCCTCATGGGCGCCACGCGCGACGCGTGGGAGGGCTCCGCCACGCAAGCCACCGTACCGGTTGTGGTCGAACTCGCGATCGGGCGCGGCGTCACCGACGCCCCGCTCCAGACCCGCGAGATCGACTGGACGCTCCAAGCTGCGGACATCGCCGCGTTGCACGAGCTCTCGTGGGAAGCGCCCTTTCCGATGGGCGTCTTCGCGCCGGAGCAGTTCATGCTGCGTGCGGATGGTCCGGTGCAGGCCGTGGCGCTCGGGCTCGGCGAAACGCGGCGCATGCTCATCCGCACCTACCTGACGCTCGCACGCCTGGTGCAGGGGTCGGTCAAGATCGAGCACTTGCAGGGGCCTGTCGGTATCGCGCACATCGGCACACGGATCGCGGATCGCGGGCTGGTGTGGCTCGTGTTCTTCCTCGCGCTCCTGAGCGTGAACCTGGCGGTCATCAACTTCCTACCCCTCCCGATCGTGGACGGCGGGCAGTTTCTGATGCTGGTGTACGAGCAGGTCCGAGGGCGCCCGGTGCCCATCCCCGTGCAGGGCGCGATCACGATGGCCGGGCTCGCGCTGATCGGCACGCTCTTCCTCGTCGTGACGTTCAACGACGTATCGAACCTGCTCAGCGTGATCCGGGGCCCGTAGCCCGTGCTCGGCTTGCTGATGCTGCTCGCGCTGGGGCTCGCGCTCTATTGGAGCGCACTGGTGGTGTGGGTCGCGCACCGCCTGACGCGCCCGGCGAGACGTTCGTACGCGTGGGCGGTGGCCTATGGGCAACCGGGCGATCCGTCCGAGCTCGACGCGCCGCGCGAGTTCGAGGCGCTCGAGGCGCGCGACGGCCGGCACACGCTCGCGTACTGGTCCATCGCGGGCGACGATCCGAGCGGTCCGGTGGTGGTGTTCGCACACGGCTGGGGTGAGTCGAAGCAGGCGGCGCTCGTGCGCATCGAGGGATATGCGCCGATCGCATCGCGCATCATCGCGTGGGACCTGCCGGGGCACGGCGAATCGACGGCGCGGAGTTGTGCGCTCGGTGCGCGCGAGCCCTATTCCCTGCTCCATCTGCTCAAGGCCATCGCGCCGGCCGAGAGCGTGGTGCTCGCGGGCTTCTCGCTCGGTGCCGGCGTGAGTATCGTCGGCGGAGCGCTGCAAGCGCGTGCCGAAGAGCGTGCGGCGCGCGTGATCGGCGTTATCGCTGAGGCGCCGTACCGAGTCCCTTGGACGCCCGCGGCGGAAGTCCTCCGACAGTTCGGCGTGCCACCGGGTCCAGTGTTGGCGCCGGCGTTGTGTTGCATCGGGCTCGGCGTTGGCGCGGGGCCACGATGGCGCCGCTTCGATCGAGCCGAGCATGCGCGCGAGATCGGGTGTCCGCTGCTCGTGTTGCACGGCACGAATGACGTGATGTGTCCGCCGGACGACGGGCGTTCGATCGCCGGCGCCACGCCGAACGGCCGTTTCGTGCCGATCGAAGGCGTGGGGCACCTCGATATGTGGGCGTACGCGGGCTCGAGGATGAAGGCTGCCGCGGCGG
>JAUIFD010000176.1 GCA_030429485.1 Phycisphaerae bacterium
CCGAGGGCGGTCTCGACCGGAGCGTCCTCCTCGATCAGGTCAACCGTCGAATCGGGCCACACGGCGCTGAGAGACGATGCGAGCGACGCCTCGTCATCCCAAGCGCCCTCGGGCAAGAGTGCGACCACGCGGCCGGGTGATGCCCCGAGCTGCGCGCCCCACGCGATCCAGTCGACCGCCAGACGTGCGAGCGCATCACGCCCGATGAGCGCGCGCCGGTCGCCGTTCTCTCCCACCGTGCGCAAGCGACACGACCCCGCCGCGATCACCTCACCACCGCGCGACCAGGCCCAGAGCAAACGCCCTGCATCGTCGGGCGCGATCACCGCCGCGGTCCCACCGCCCTCGGACGCGACCACGCGATCACCCCCACGCGTGCCGTGATCCCGCGCCCCAGGGTCCCACGCGCGGGCGAGCGCATGCCAGACCGAGACCACCTCACCCGCCTCGACACCCACCGCATCGAGCGCGTCGAGCAGCAGCCGCGCCGCGAGATCGGGCGTCGCAAGCGCTCCGATCCGCCCGCCGCCGCACACGCCCATCGGCGTGATCGATGCCAGCGCGGGCGACGCCGCGTCGGCGCTCAAGGCAAGGTCGGACCCCACGTGTTCCTCTTCATCATCATCGATCTCGTGCACGAGGCCAGGCTGCTGCACCGACGCGGCGAGGGCCGTCGCATCGCCGCCCACCGGCGACGACACCCAAGACGCCAGCGCACCGTCCGCATCGAGACACACCGCCGCAAGACGTGCGGGCAAACGCGCCGCCCGGAGTTGCCCGCGAACCCAAGCCGCCGCCTCGGTCGCGACCTCGACACCCTCTCGGCTGCCCGCGTTCCACGACGCGTCAAGCCCATCGCCGATCAACTCGACCCCCGCGAGCCGAGCGCCGCGCGCACTCCTCCGCAAATACAGAACAGGTGCGCCCATCACCGGCCTTCCGCGCCCGCCGCTTCCTCGCGCTCGTTCTTGAGCGCCGCCGCACGGTCGCGAGCCATCTGGGCCTGACGATCACGCAGACGCTGGGCCCGCGCCGCGTCCTGATCTGCGTCCGACGCCGCCGAAAGCTGCACCACGCTTGGTCCTCCGCCCACTTCGATTGGGATCTGACGCACGCTCGGAACCCCACCCCGCTGCGTCTCGATCGACAGGAACTCCGGCGTCACCTCGCGGACCTCGCCACCCGCGAGTCGCTGCCCGACCCGGGCGAGTTTCTGATCGCCCCCCACCACGACCACCGCCCATGACCCCAGCCGACCGATGTACCGGATCGAGTCACTCGACGGCGTAGCCGCACCGCCCGGCCCGGTCTCGCCGTTGGCGTCCGCAACCGCGTCGCCATCGTCGACCTTCGGCTCCGGCGCCAGATGCACCGCCAGCGCGTCGATGACCCGCCGGGTGTCGTAGCTCGCCGGCGTCGCTTCATCCGGCTCATCAATCACCGGGCTCACCACGTTGCTCACAAACGGCTCGGGCTCAAGCCCGGGCAGCTGCGCGATCGCCAGGGCCCCCGCGCCCAGCACCGCCGCCCCGGCCGTCACCTGCGCGACCCGCGTCACCCGCCGGGCGCCCGCCTTGTCCGCCGACTTGCTCATGGTGCTCACTCTACTCCGATCGGATTCCACGTGAGGAACGACGACCGCGACGTCCACGGGTCGTCTCCGAGGCCAGCCCCGCGCTCGATCAGCACATACCCCCCGAAACGAGCCATCACGCCCTGCCGTGATCCGCGCGACGGGCGGAGGCGAACCTCCACAAAGTGCAGCGTCGGACGCGCCACCACGGCCCGGGCCAGTCGCTGCCGACCCTCGCCATCGAGTTGAAGGGCCGTCTGCACCTGGCGGAGCGTCTCACCCGGCTCGCCCGCGCCACGATTGGCGTCGATGATCGCCAGCGCCTCCGCGTAGTCCGAATCCGGGAACAACACCGAGAAGACCGCCTCGAATGCCTCGGTCGGGGCGCTCTGAATCGAAAGCGCTGCCGGCCCCACCTCGCGCAACACCGGCTCCGCACGCGACGACGCACAGAGGTCCTGATACACCGCCGCGACGCGCTCCACCCATGGCGCATCCTCCGGGCTTACCCCCTCCGATACCGCGAGCACAGCCCCCTGCCCATCGCGGAGATACACCTCTCCGACGGTCCCGTCGCCGAGCAGCAGATCCACCGCATGCCCGTCCTGCCCGAGCGTGCCGAGGAGTTGCACGTTGCGCGGGATCGTGCGAATCCACGAGGCGAGCACCTCCTCGATCCCGTACCGCGCGTGGTGCTCCTGATACCCATGCAGTTGCCGCTCCGCGATCAGCCGCTGAGCCGTGAACTGGCGCAGCATGATCGCCGCAACCGACGTCACAACCAGCATGACAACGAGCACCACCGGGAGCGCAAACGCCCGACCCGGCGCGCAGGCACGCGCCGTCATCGCGAATCTCCGTCGATCGTGGCAGGACGCCGGCGGTTCTGAGCATCCTCGCTCATACCTCCTGGGGTCGGCGTGCCCACGCCGCCCGCCGGCGCGCCCGCGCCCGCCGCGTCGCCATCCGCCGGCGCCGCGCCGTCAGGCGTCGTCGTCACCTTCGGCGATGTCGACCACGCCACCTCGAACAGGTAGCTCGCGTACCCGCCCGCCGTCGTCGCAACCTCGACCTCCGCGTATGCCGGCAGCTGCTCCGCCGCCCACGCCGACATCTGCTCGACCATCTCGTCGCGCTTGAACATCCGCCAGCGCAGCTTCGCGATCCCGCTCGCGACGCGCACCGGCTCCGACCGCTCCGGCAGCCACCAAAGCGTGTATCCCTCGTCTGCATCCGCATCGCGGTGCAGCTCAAACACGCCGCGCACGCCGTCCCTCGGCTGATCGGAAGCCGACGCGTCCGCATCGACAGCGCCATCCGTATCGACCCCCGGCGACAGATCCGCGTCAATCACACCAGGATCGAACGGCTGCGTGAGATCCACGTCGCGTCTGACTTCAGGCGCAATGGGAGCCAAACTCAACGCGACGAACAAGCGTTGCCGTTGGGCGTCGCGAGGGTCGGGCTCCAGCCGCAAGCGGAAGTCCGGCGGCGGGTCCCCCGCCGCCAGCATCGCCTCAAACTCCAGCGCCGGCATCGGCTTGCCGTCCGCGCCCATCGGAGGCGTGCCGAGCGGGCCCTGGGCCATCCGCAGCGTCGAGAACACCCGACGCATCACCGTCTGCAAACGCGACATCTCGACATTCGAGTCCGCGCGGTGATCGACCGTCTGCTCCGCGCGGATCATCACCCCCAACATCGACATCGCCGCCACCACCACCAGCGCGCCGAGCGTGGCCGCGAGCATGACCTCAAGCAGCGTAAAGGCGCGGCGGGTCATCCGCCGTCCCCACTGCCTATGGAATCGGTGGCGCGCTGCCCGTTGAGAATCTCCATGATCCGCTGCACCTGCCGAGGATCCTCCAAGTTCATCGTCTTCGCCGCGTCCGGGTTGCGCACAAGGTTGAGCGGGTCGAGCACGCGCGTGATCGTCGCCTCCGGCGCCCCCATACCGCGTCGCGGCGATCCTCCCGAAACCTCCGAGAGCCACACCGTCACCGTCACACGCTCGATGCGATCCTCCAGGTTCGGCCCGCTCCGCGCGCCGTTCGCGAGGGCCTGCTCCAAGACAGGATCGTTCTCGATCCGCACGTCGCCCCGACGCACATCCCACCGGTACTCGTCGTGCCCATACGAAATCGGCCGCCCGGCCTGCTTGATGATCAACTCCGGATCATCAAGAAACTGCAGCACGAGGCGATTGGCGAGCTCGGCAGCCGCGAGACGCGTCTCTTGCCGCCGAAGCGCGCCCTGCACAAACGAGAACGACGAAACCATCACCGCCGCCGCAAGCCCGAGGATCGCCATCGCGACCACGACCTCGACGAGGCTCAGGCCCCGCCGCGCGCGGACCGATCCAACTACCCGTGCCACACGCCTCGCGTTGTCACGGGGCGTGCGCACCGGTCAATCCTGGTTCATCGTCCAGACGTCGATCGCCTGCTCAGGGGTGTAATCCTCAGCCCCGCCGTAGGAAAGAAGCGTGTAGGGGTTCCCCTGCGCGTTCTGCCCGGCCTTGTAGTAGAAGCTCTTCCCCCACCCATCCTGCAGCGAGGTCGTCCCCGCGAGAAGGGGCGGCTGCACGGTCACGAGCGTCTGCAGCGTGGGTGGATAGCTGCTGTACTCAAGGTGGTACGCGCCGCTCGCGGTCTGGATCGTTGCGAGACTCGCCTCGGTCGCCCTGATCTTGCCGCGCGTGCCGAACCCGCCGATGTTCAGCGCCACCACCGCAAGCAGCACGCCGATGATGGCAAGCACCAGCATCAACTCAAGCAACGAGAAACCCCGCGCATGGCGCGCCAACGCGCCCCGGCTCGTCCGCATCATCAGACCTCCGTCGGAATCGGCAGCCGAGCCCACCTGCCCGGCGCCACCACGATGTACCCATTCGATCGGTCGCAAGTTGCCGAATCGTATGGACGCACCCGGCCCCCTTCCGCACAGGTCGACAGATCGCCGATCACACCCCCTGGGACGCCGCGAACCGCACCCTTCCCGGACGCCGTGAAGCGTCACGCCCCCTCGGGGGCCCGCTCCCCCGCATCGCCATCACGCTGAGCTTCGCGGACCACCCCCGCGTCGCGCTCCCCCGACTCCCGGAAGCCCGTCCGCCCGGCTGCGTACCGCTCCGGGCTGATCCGCAGGTCCGGCACCCGCCCCGCCGCATGCTCGGCATGCAGGTGCTTAAGAAACGGCACACACCACCCGCACCCCGTCCCCGCGTCGAGACACTCCGAGATCAACGACGCCACCGGCGGATTCTCGCGAGCGAGGTACGCCCGGATCTTCCGCAGCGATACCCGATAGCACAGGCAGACTTGGTCGTCAGGGTCCATGACAGAGGCTACCGCTCACATCCGGTCGCGGCCCGTCACACCCGCCTACTCCCCCGCAGCCTGCGCAAGCTCACGCAAGAACGCCTGCGCAGAAGCGAGGTTCATCTTCGTCATCACCGCCCACTGGGTGCGAGCCTCATCGACGACGAGCAACATGATCCGCTCGTCGGTGACGGGCTCGCCGCCCTCGCCCACGCCGTTGTATCGGGGCATGAACGTGAGCTTGCACCCCTCGAGCGCGAGATGCTGGCGTTCGAGATCGGCAGCCGGATAGGGGTAGAGGTACAGGCCCATGTTGAGCGCCGCTTCGGCGCCATCCGCTTCGCCGGCGGCCTCTCTCTGCGCGACCAACGTCCGCAACTGGGTGGCCAACGCTTTCGCCTGCGCAGCCGGAGCGGTCACCGTCACGAGCGTGTGATCTTGCTCCGGGTCAGCGAGCGTGAGCACCAGCGCATCGCCCTCGGCCCGCGCTCGCCACGCGCCGGGGCGATCCATGGAGAGGTGCTGATACTGCCCAAGCGTGTACCCAGACCAGTCGAGTTCCACGTCAATCCTGGGCGGCGGGAAGAGCACCGACGACATCGCTTGGTCGATGGCATACACATCGTCGCGATCATTGCTCAGCACGACGGTCACCGTGTCTTCATCGAGGTATCGAGTGAACTGGCACCGATACCCCTCAACCGCCCCGCCGTGGGTCGCCGCGAGCGTGCCGCGCGGCGTGGTGGAGATGCGCCACCCGAGGGCGAACGCTTCGAGCCCGGGCTGATACATCTCCGTCTTCGTCGCGCCAGCGAGCAGGCGCCCACCGCGGAGGGCCTGATCAAAGAGCACCAGGTCGCGCGCCGTCGTGACCACGCCACCCATGCCGCGATACCCCCAACTCCAGTGCCAATCGACCGCCGTCGCATCGGGGTTCGACGACGAGATTCGGCTGGAGACCGGCATCCCGCGAAGACGCTCATCGCCGATGAAGCCCGTGTGCTGCATCCCGGCTGGCTCGAAGACCAGGCGGCGCACAACATCCTCGAACTGCTCACCGGTCGCTTCTTCCACGATCGCCGCCAGCAGCGCGAAGCACGAGTTGCAATACGCGAACTGCTCGCCCGGAACGGCGGCCATCTCCGACTCGAGCATGAGGCGGATCAGCTCCGCCCTAACCGCGTTTGAGTTGTACGGCAGACCCACACTCCCGGAGAGCCCCGAAGTGTGCGAGAGCAGGTGGCGAATCGTGATGCCGCGCTTGTCAGCCGGCACGCCGGTGAGCACCTGCCCGATGGAGCCATCGAGTTCGAGCACGCCGTCCTGACAGAGCCGCAGCACCGTCGTCGCGGTGAAGGGCTTGCTGATCGACGCGATCTCAAAGAGCGTGTCAGGCGTGTTGGGCTCGGCGTCATAGTCGGCGAACCCGTACCCGCGCTCAAAGATGATCTCGCCACCGCGAGCGACCAGCGCAACCCCCCAGAACCCCCCACCACTTTCCCGCTGGATCGCGCGATTGAGATCACCCGCCAGGTCGTTCGCGGGCTGCGCCCGAGCGACACACGCGAGACACGCCAGCACGATAAGAGCCATCACACGCATGCGAGAGTCTACAGCTCCCGCACGCCTGCGGTGCCTTCTCACAGACTTAGCACCCCGCTTGATAGGCCGCGAGGTAAGCGAAGAAGTCGTTCGTGTTGATCCCGCCGCCCGGCTCGAAGTCCGCCCGGGAATCCCCCGCCTGGTACAGCGACAGGAACTCAAAGAAGTCGTTCGTGTTCACGTCGCCATCGCCGGTCACGTCCGCTGCGCACACCGCATCACGGAACCACGCGCTCGCCGGCACCGGGGCGCGACCGACGCCCGGGCCCGACCAACGCACGATCAGCCCCGCCCCGCCCGTGTTCTCGAAGAACTCGACACGCACGCGGTGCAAACCCGCCTCAAGTCCTTCGACTGATGAGACCTCTTGCATGCCGTGCAGCCCGTCGTTATCGATGATCTCCTCGTCGCCGATCCACATCGCCGACCCGTCATCCGACTCCACCGACAGAGTCCAGAACCCCTCCGTCGGGATCTGGATGTACCCCTCGTACACCGCCCCGAACGTGTCGGAGAACCCGGAGTCTGAGAACGCACCGCTCGTGGACGCGTAGTTGATCTCGCTCGCCTCCGAAGTGCTCGAAGGCGTCAGGAATCCAAACGGCGGCAGCGCCGCGATGCCAGTGGGCAGGTCGTACCACGCCACGTCGACGCCCGGGCTCACGGCTCCGTGATCGTCGGGCTCTCGCAGCGCCGCCACGTCGATCGTCGTCGTCGCGCTCGCTGTATCAGCCCCCGAACGCACCACATACCCAAACGAGTCGACCCCGTTGAAGCCGATCGCTGGCGTGTAGCGCACAAGGTCGCGGCCGTCCGGCCCAAACCCCGCGAGCACTTCCGTCAGCCCGCCGCCGGCGCTCGTTGCATCGACCGAATCCAGCGTGATGTCCGTGAGGCAAGACCCCGAGAGTTCGTTCGCCAGCACGTCGATCTCGACCGCCACCG
>JAUIFD010000177.1 GCA_030429485.1 Phycisphaerae bacterium
GCACGGTGCGTCTGCTGGTGAGCGATTCGTACCGGGATCGCATGGTCAGCGCCGAGCGTGGTGGGCCGGTCGCGGACATCGATGACTCGGCGCGGGGGACCGGTCGCCGCGGGCCGCGTCCGTACTTCGAGGTTCTGGTGGTTGACCGGCTCGAGGACGAGGAGAGCGACGACCTCCGACGGAACTTCGCTCGGTGTGCGCGCGAGGAGGATGAGTTTCTGTACGGCGTGGTGACCGTACCGAGCCTCGAAGACGCGGTGATCGCGGTGCTCTTCAATACCACGATCCAGGCGTGCTTCCTCCGCTATTCGTATTCATTTCACACGACAAACACGCACAAGGTGTTCCGGCGTTACTTGGACCGCCTCGCGGCCGGCGGCCTTCCCGTGAGCTTCGGAGTCGAGCGGTCGATTGCGCTTGGGCGGTTCTTGAAGTCGCTTCGCCCGGAGCTTGACCTGTATCTCGTGACGGATACGTCCCTCGATCAGGTCGCGGGCAGCCTGGGTGGCGACTTCCGGCGGATGTTCTATCGCGTGGAGCAGCACCTTGAGCAGCACCTGAGCGTGCTCAAGGGCGTCCGTGAGCGGTATCACGCGCCGTTCTTTGATGCACTGCGGAAGTACAGCGCGAAGCCGACCGGGGTGTTTCACGCGCTTCCGATCGCGCGTGGGAAGTCGATGACCAGCTCGCACTGGGCGCGCGATCTGCTGGAGTTCTACGGGCCCAACATCTTCCTCGCGGAGACGAGCGCGACGAGTGGTGGGCTTGACTCGCTGCTCCAGCCGAAGGGGCCGATCAAGCGGGCACAGGACTCGGCGGCGCGGGCGTTCGGCGCGAAGCAGACGTTCTTTGTGACCAACGGTACTTCGACGGCGAACAAGATCGTGATGCAGGCGCTGGTGCGCCCGGGCGAGATCGTGTTGATCGACCGCGGGTGCCACAAGTCGCACCACTACGGGATCGTCCTCGCCGGCGCACACCCGGTGTACCTGGACGCGTATCCGCTGCCCGCGTACTCGATGTACGGCGCGGTGCCGCTTGCCGAGATCATGCGCCGGCTGCGTGAGTTGGAGGCGGCGGGTCGGCTTGATCAGGTGCGCATGCTGCTGCTGACGAACTGCACGTTCGACGGGATCACGTACGACCCCGAGCGTGTGATGCGGGAGGTGCTCGCGATCAAGCCGGACATGGTGTTCCTGTGGGACGAGGCGTGGTTCGCCTTCGCGGGGCTGACGCCGACGCTGCGCGACAGGACGGCGATGTCGGCGGCGTCGCGCCTGCGCCGGGAGTTCCGCTCGCGCGAATACCGGGCGCAGTGGGAGGGCGCGTCGGAGGAGGCGCGGCGCACGATGCCGGACCCGGACCGGGTGCAGATCCGCGTCTACTCCACGCACTCCACGCACAAGACGCTCACATCGCTCCGGCAGGGCTCGATGATCCACGTGTACGACGAGGAGTTTGAGCAGTCGGCGTCGACCGCGTTTCACGAGGCGTACATGACGCACACCTCGACGTCGCCCAACTACCAGATCATCGCGTCGCTCGATGTTGGGCGGCGCCAGGTCGAACTCGAGGGTTACGAACTGGTCGAGCGGTCGATTGGGCTCGCCATGACCCTCCGCGAGCGCATCTATGAGCACCCGGCGATCTCGCGCCACTTCGCGGTGTTGCGTCCGGCGGACATGATCCCGGAAGCGCATCGCCCGTCCGGGATCGAGTTTTACTACGACCCGGACCAGGGATGGGGACGCATGGACCGGGCGTGGCACCAGGACGAGTTTACGCTCGACCCCACGCGCGTGACGGTGCATATCGGCGGGACGGGGATCGATGGCGACGCGTTCCGCAACAAGCTGATGGATGAGCACGACATCCAGATCAACAAGACGACGCGGAACACGGCGTTGTTCATGACGAACATCGGGACGACGCGGGGCGATGTCGCGTATCTGGTCGAGGTGCTGGCCCGGGTGTCGCGCGAGCTCGATGACAAGCTGAGCCTCGAGTCGGCCTCGGGCCTTGCGCTGCACACTCGGCGCGTGGACGAGTTGCTCGCGGGCCCGCCGCTTCCGCGGTTTTCAGGGTTTCACGAGGCGTTCCGCGAGCACGGCACGCCGGAGGGCGACGCGCGACGGGCCTTCTTCCTCGCGTACGACGACGCGAACTGCGATTGGGTCCGCCTCGACCACCGCTTGCTCGCGACGGTCGAGCGGCGTGAGTTGGTGTCGGCGAGCTATGTGACGCCGTACCCGCCGGGCTTCCCCGTGCTCGTGCCGGGCCAGGTCGTTGACCGGGCGACGGTTGAGTATCTGCTCGCGGTCGACGTCAAGGAGATTCACGGGTATGACCCGCGCTACGGGTTCCGCGTGTTCAACGCGCGGGCGCTCGCGCTTGCGGCGTCGGAGGCGACGCCCGTCCGCATCAGGAGGAGTACGGAATGACGCAGACGACGACTCGTCACACACCGGCGCCCGTCGGGCACACCTTGCGCGCCGACCAGCACGGCTTGAGTGGGGGGCGGCCCCTGCGCGGCATTTCGGACATCCGCCGGTTCTTCCATCGGAACACGACGCCGATCTACTTCGTGAGTGCAACACCGTTTAATCTGCTCGGCATCGACGAGTGGGTGCGGGGCTTCACGTTTGTGAACGCGATCAACTGTTTCGATGGGCAGCACCCGAATGTGTTTGTGCCTCCGGAGCGCCCGCACGATGAATGGGAGTCGATCGAGGACATCACGAACTACCTCCTCGAACACCCGGATGTCGCGGAGTTGGTGCGTTCGCGCGGCGGTGGGGGCAAGGCCGCGTTCCTGATGTTCGATGAGCGAACGGAGGAACTCTGCCGGAAGCTCGGGCTCGAGCCCGCGTTTCCCGCGGCGAAGCTCCGAGAGTCGATCGACGACAAGATGGAAACGACGCGTATCGGCAACCGCGCCGGGGTGCCGAGTGTGCCGAACGTGCTCGCGAAGGTCGATTCGTACGCGTCTCTCCGTGAGGCGAGCAAGGAGTTGGGCGAGCATCTGGTCGTGCAGACCGCGTTTGGCGACTCGGGGCACACGACCTTCTTCATCTCGAACGAGGACGACTTCAAGAAGCACGCCGACGAGATCCTCGAAGCGCCGGAAGTGAAGATCATGAAGCGCATTCGGTGCCGGGGGTCGGCGCTCGAGGCGTGCGCGACGCGGCACGGGACGATCGTCGGTCCCCTTATGACGGAACTGATCGGCTTCCCGGAGTTGACGCCGTATCGAGGCGGGTGGTGCGGCAACGAGGTGTTTGCCGGCGCGTTCGACGCGCGGGTGCGCGACCAGGCTCGGCGGGCGGCGTTCGCGTTCGGCGAGGAGCTGCGCCGGATGGGGTACGTCGGGTACTTCGAGATCGACTTCCTCACGGACCTCGACACGGGCGACGTGTACCTGGGCGAGTGCAACCCGCGGATCACGGGCGCCAGTTCGATGACCAATCTCGCGGCGTTTGCGCACGCGGACGCGCCGCTCTTTCTGTTCCATCTCTTGGAGTGGATGGGGGTCGAGTACGACCTGGACGTCGAGGAGCTCAACTCCCGATGGGCGGACCCGGAGAACATCGACTCGTGGTCGCAGCTTGTCATCAAGCACCCGGGCACCGATGTGGACCGCATTACGCACGCGCCGCCGTCGGGTATCTGGGAGCTTGCGCCGGACGGGGCCGGGCGCTACGTGCGCATGCAGACCCATCGGCGGACGGTGCAGTTTGAGAACCGCGCGTTCTACCTGCGAATCGCGGGGCCGGGCGACTATCGGTATGAGGGCGCGGACCTGGGGATCCTCGTTTCACCCGGGCGGTTCATGAACGACGACTTCACTCTGAACGAACGGGCCAAGGCGTGGATCGCGGCGATCCATGGGCACTACCGCGGCGTGCCGCTGCCCAGCGCGGATGCGCCGCCGCTTCAGCAGGACTTCGCCGGGTTCAAGCTGCTCTAGATGAGCGATGGCTCTTCGATGCTGTTCCGTGCGATCGCGTCAGCGGGCGTTTCGCCAGCGCTGCGCGCGGTGTTTGAAGAGTATCGCGAGGCGTACCGGGCGTGGTTCTGCCGGGAGGGGGAGGCGTCGCGCCCGGGCTTGGATGCGTGCGTCGTCGCGCTGCGGGCGCACTTGCCGGAGCTCGCGCCATTACACGCGGGGATCGCGGCGGCGCTCGGGATGGACGAGTTGGAGGCGCGCTTCTTGAGCTTGTACCGCCCGCCGCCGATTGTGCGCGGGTGCTCGCAGGTGGTGGTGCGCGAGGGCAAGCGAGCGGTGCTCGTGCGCAACTACGACCACGCGCCACACCTGCTCGACGGCGTGGTGCTGCGGGCGGAGTGGCTCGGCGGACCAACGCTCGTGATGACCGACTGCCTGTGGGGCGCGCTCGATGGCGTCAATGCGCACGGGCTCTGCGGGGCACTGGCGTTTGGCGGTTCTCGCACGGTGGGCGACGGGTTCGCGGCGTCGCTTGTGCTGCGGTATGTGCTCCAGACGTGTGCGACGGTGCGCGAGGCGGCGGAGGCGCTCCGTCGCGTGCCGGTGTATCTGGCATACACGTTCGCATTCGTCGATGCGGCGGGCGACCACCGGACGGTGTACACGAGCCCCGGGCATCCGGCCCGAGTGACGCGCGATATCGCGTCGGCGAATCACCAAGAGCGGATCTCCTGGGTGGAGTACGCGGCCTACTCACGCACGACCGAGCGGGTGGCGTGCCTGCGAGACCTGGCGCCGCACGCGACGGTGGCGGAGGTGGTCGAGGCGATGCACCGTCCGCCGCTCTTCCAGCGGGACTACGAGCGGGGATTTGGCACGCTCTACACCAGCGTGTACGACCCGGCTGACCGGTCGCTCACACTGCATTGGCGAGGTCGGAGCGAGCGGTGGTCGCTGGATGAGTTCGGCGAGCGCGCGGTGACGATCCGCTATCCGGTGGTTGAGTCGTCGGAACGGCAGTCGTCCGCCGCGATGAGATTGAGGTAGCCGGTGCCGATGAGTTCGCCCAGGGCGGGGGCGAGGGCGGCGCGGCAGGCCTCGGCCTCCTCTGATGCGAGGGCTTCTTTGCCGCGCCGGGCCGCGACTTCGATCTCCAGGAACCGCCCAAGCCCGGCGACCGTGTCGATGTGTGCACGGACCGGGCCGCGGACCCAGAGCTCACGCGTCTTGCGCACGACGGCGATCTCCGCGAGTTCGGTCGAGCCGAAGCGCTCTCGGTACTGGTCTTCGGTGAGACGCTCGTAGCGTGAGACGCGCGAGCCGGCCTGGTCCGGGCGGTGATAGCGGATGTACTCGACCTCCGCCCCGGCGCGTGCGTCGCCTTCGTTCGGATCGTGGGGGACGGGCTCGGCGCCGGGGTCATCGTGCGCCCAACTCGTTTCGCGGCGTTTGAGTCGGCCGGTGATGACGCGGTAGTACGTGTCGGTCTGCTTGAGCACGCCGACACGCTCGAAGCCGAGGGAGCGCAGGACAGTCCTCGCGACGCTGGGCTCGCGCAGCTCAGCCTTGAACTCGACGTTGGCGGACGACGTCACGCGGGCAGGTTAGCGGAGACCGCAACGGCGCGCCGAGTTTGCGCGGCGGCCGTTTAGACTATTGACCGAACACCGTCGCCGCTTCTGCGGCGCGCAGCGTGGTGGAGTGTCACAAATCACACCAGGGGCGTGCGTCCCGGGACCGCAACGGCCTCGACCGCGAGCGGGCCGAACTCGTACTTGCCCGGCGCGAGGTCGAGCTTCGAGTTTGTCGCCTGCTCCCACGTCACGGCCTTGCCGGTGTAGGTGCTCATGCGCCCCATGATCGCGGTGAGCGTGCTCTCGGCGACGCGCTTGGCTTCGTTGAGCGGGCGCTCCTCGCGGATGGCCGCGATGAGGTCGGCGTGCTCTTGCATGTAGGGGTTGGGGTTGGGCTCGGTGAAGCGCCACGCCTTGCCGTCGTGCCGCTGAAAGACGGCGAAGCCGGGGCGCGAGATGGCCTTGCCCTTGGTGCCGATGAGCACTTCCTCCACGCGCCCGGCGCACCCGTCGATCTGGCGGCACATGGAGAGGGAGGTGACGCCGTTGGGGTAGTCGTACTGCACGGCGTGGTGATCGAAGATGTTGCCGTAGTTGGCGCCGGTGCGGACCTGGCGTCCGCCCATGCCCATCGCCTTCTCCGGCGGCCCGCCGCACGCCCAGTTGACCACGTCGAGGTTGTGGATGTGCTGCTCGCAGATGTGGTCACCGGAGAGCCACGTGAAGTAGAGCCAGTTGCGGCACTGCCACTCCATGTCGGAGTACTCGGGCTTGCGATCGTGGACCCAGAGGCCGCCCTGGTTCCAATAGCACTGCGCGGAGATGAGGTCGCCGATCGCGCCGTCCTTGATGCGCTGCATGAGCGCGAGGTAGGAGGCCTCGTGGCGCCGCTGCGTGCCCGCGACGACGCGGAGATTGGCGCGGTCGGCGGCGGAGGCTGCATCGATCACACGGCGCACGCCCGCGGGGTCGACCGCGACGGGCTTCTCGGTGAAGATGTGCTTGCCCGCCTTCACCGCAGCTTCGATGTGGATCGGTCGGAAGTGGGGGGGCGTCGCGAGGCAGACGTAGTCGATGTCGTCGCGGGCGAGCAGCTTCTCGTACGCGTCGAAGCCGGTGTAGACGTCGGAGTCTTCGCTGACGGTCACGCGGTCCGAGGATCGCGAACGGAGGTTTGAGAGTGAGCCCGCGGCACGGTCGGCGAAGAGGTCGGCGAGGGCGACGATGCGCGTGTCGGGTGAGGCTTCGAGCGAGTTCATCGCGGCGCCGGTGCCACGTCCGCCGCAACCGATGATGCCGACGTTGATGGTCTTCCGAGTCCGTCCGAATCGCGGAGCGAACCCGGCCGAGGCGAGCGGCGAGACGCCCGCGGCGGCGGTGACCGCAGCGGCCTGGACGAAGCGGCGTCGGGTGAGGGACGACTCGGGAGTTTGGCTCATGGAGGCAGTCTATCGGATCGGTCGAGAGGGGCAACGCTGACTCGCCGCCGATCCCGAGCCCTTAGCGCCGGCGACGCATCCCGACCGCGAGCATCGCGCCGGCCGCCCCGAGCAGGCCGGGCGCGGGGACGACCCGGATCGGCGTGCTGAAGTAGACGGTGTCGAGCGAGCTGTTCGCCCAGATGAAATGGGCGCTACCCATCGCGGCGAAGTTGCCCCACGGGCTCGTGCCGTTGGGCCCGATATCGACGACACCTGCGTCCGGCCCGCCCCACCCGACGGTTGAGGCGGCCCACTCACCCGTATCGTCGGTGAGGAGCGACTGGGTGGCGTTGGCGAAGGCGCCGTCGGTGCTCGAGAGCGAGAAGCTCCCGATGAACATCTCAGGACTGCCGAGGTCGACCGCCAGAACGTGCAGGTAGTAGGTTCCCGGGGCGCTCATGGTGTAT
>JAUIFD010000006.1 GCA_030429485.1 Phycisphaerae bacterium
ACTGGTGGCTGCTCGACAACGTCATCGTCGGGCTCGCGCCTCCCGCGCCCGACGCCGCCGGCAACCGACGCAAGTTCGACTACGACGCACCGGTCGAAGGGCTCGTCAAGATCGACGACCACACCTTCGAGGTCGTCCTGACCAAGCCCGTGTACCGCTTCCTCTGGGTGCTCACGATGTTCCAGACCGCCGTCGTGCCACACGAGGCGGTCGACCGTTACGGGAAGGACTTCGCCTCGCACCCGGTCGGCACCGGACCGTTCATCCTCGAAGAGTGGGTCCCCAAGAGCCACATGTACGTGCGGCGCAACCCGGGGTACCACGACGTGCGTTACCCCGCCGCCGACAACTGGAGCGAGGAAGACAAAGAGCTCGGGCTCGCCGACGCCGCGGGCGAGCGCGTGCCGTTCGCCGATCGCATCGAGTTCACGTTCTACGTGGAGGATCAGCCGCTCTGGCTCGAGTTCCGCCAAGGCAAGCTCGGGTACATCCAGCTCCCGTACCCGTACTTCTCGCAGGCGTTCACCGGCGGTCGTTCGAAGCGCCTCGAGCGTGAGCTGCGGAGCGAGGGCATCACCTACCGCGCGACCCCGCTGCTCGACATGATCTTCCGCGCGTTCAACATGGAAGACCCCGTCTGGGGCGGGTACACAGAGAAGAAGCGTGCGCTCCGCCGGGCGATCTCGCTCGCGGTCGATCTGGATGAGTTCAACCAGGACTTCTACGAGGGGCTCTGCCTCCTGTACGACGGACCGATCCCACCCGGGCTCGACGGTCACCCCGAGAGCACGCGCATCCCCGGGGCGCCCCGAGGCCCCGACCTCGCCGCCGCACGCGCTGCACTCGCCGAAGCAGGGCATCCCAACGGCGAGGGGCTCCCGGCGCTCCGCTTCTACACCTCGCACGGCGGCACCAACGCCCAGCAGGTCGAGACGCTCCGCCGACAGCTCGCCGAGATCGGCATCACGCTCGATCCGCAACTCGTCGACTTCTCCCAGCTCATCGAGCTCACCAACAAGAAGCAGGCGCCCTTCTTCGGCTTCGCCTGGTCGTCGGACTACCCGGACGCGGAGAACAACCTCGCCCTCTTCTACGGGCCCAACGAGAGCCCCGGCTCCAACCACTGGAACTACAAGCGCGACGAGTACGACAAGATGTACGAGCGCGTCATCACCATGGAGCCCGGCCCGGAGCGCACCGCCATGTACGAAGCGATGCGTGACATGGTGGTCAAGGACGTGCCGATGATCGGCTCGCTCGCGCGAACACGCTACTACCTCGTCTCGCCCTGGCTCAAGAACGCCAGGCCCACCGAACGCTACTACTCGTGGTACAAGTACCTCGACGCCGACGACTCGAAGCGCTAATCGCCCGGAGCCCCGCCCGCCATGTGGTCTTACGTCGTACGGCGCACCCTCTACAACATCCCGATCTTCCTCGGGATCATTCTGGTCCTGATGCTCCTGCTCCGCGTCAACGACCCCGTCTACGCATTCCTCGGCAAGAACCCCACCGCCGAGCAGATCGAACTCAAACGCGCCGAGCTGGGCGTCGACCGCCCCTTCCTCGCGCAATACGCCGAGTTCCTGCTTCCCATCGAGTTCACCGACGACGGCGCCAAATGGTCGGGCTCCGTGTTCGGCTTTGCCGAGCGATCCTGGTACCGCGAGGCCCAGGTCGGCGACATCGTCAAGCCCTCCATCATGCCGAGCCTCTCGATCACCGTGCCCGCGCTCGCGCTCTCGACCACGCTCGCGGTCTGTATCGGGCTCGTCTCGGCGGCCAACCGTGGGCGACTTCTCGATCGCGTCCTCGTCTTCCTCGCCGTCATCGGCATGAGCATCTCGTTCCTCGTCTTCATCATCTTCGGGCAGTACTTCGGCGCATACTGGCTCTCTGAGAAGCTCGGCGTCGAGCTCTTCGCGGTTCGCGGCTACGAGGGGCACGCCCCCGAGGTGTGGAACTTCCCCCTCAACTGGCCCAAGTACTGCCTGCTCCCCGTCCTCATCTCCGTCATCGTCACCCTCGGGTACGACACGCGCTTCTACCGCTCGGTGATCGTCGAGCAGTCCACGTCCGACTACATCCGCACCGCCCGGGCCAAGGGGTGCTCCGAGCGCCGCGTCATGCTCAAGCACCTGCTGCGCAACGCGATGATCCCCATCATCACGCGCGTCATGATCACGCTCCCCTTCGTCGTCGTCGGCTCGCTCCTGCTCGAGGTCTACTTCTCGATCCCCGGGCTCGGGCAGACCCTCTACACCCACGTCACCAACAAGGACTTCCCGGTCACGCAGACCATCGTCGCGGTCCTCGCCATCCTCTTCATCGCCACCAACATCCTGACCGACGTGCTCTACGCGCTCGTCGATCCACGCGTGAGGCTCTCCTGATGGCGCGAAAGCACGCGACAACCACGCCCGACAACTCGCCCACCGATCTGCTCGCCGCGCGCGCCGGCGCCGCACGACCCCAGGGCTTCTTCGACCTCCCGGGCGTGCGCAAGTTCATCCGCAATCGACCGGCCGTCTTCGCCCTCGCCGTCATCACCGTCTTCTTCGCGACCGCCCTCGCGGTCATGATCCCGCCCGGCCTCATCCCGTTCGACGACGTCACCGAGCGCGTCGGCCCGGGCAAGCTCCCCGGGTTCGGGATCCAGGCTCCACAGAGCACCCGCCTCGACCACGCCGAGCGCCTGCTCGGCGAAGTCGAGAAAGCCCTCGACGCCTCCAACCCGGAAGAGGCGCTCTCCCGCCTCGGCTTCGCGGAGCGCGAGGTCTTCTCGACCGATCCGGACATCGTCGGCGAGCACCTCGACGACGCCTACGCCATCTTCGACGAACTCGACGAACTGCTCATCGAGCAGGACGACGCGATCATCGCCCTCGACGATGAACTCGACGCCGACGAGCCCGACCAGGCCACGATCGACGACCTCCGCGCCCAAGCCGCAGCCCTCGATCAGCCCATCGCCGACAAGCTCGGCGCGCTCGAAGCCGCCGTCGCCGAGATCATCCCCGTCCCCGACTCGCCCGCCTACAAGCTCCGTCTCCTGCTCGGCACCGACGCGCAGGGGCGGTCGATCTTCCTCCGCGCCGTCTACGCCGTGAAGACCGCCGTACAGATCGGCTTTGTCACCGCCGTCCTCGCGGTCCTGATCGGCGGCGTGCTCGGCGCCGCCGCGGGCTACTTCGGCGGGTGGATCGATCACTGCGTCGTCTGGCTCTACTCCACCGTTTCCGCGATCCCCTACCTTGTGTGGCTCATCGTCATCGCGTACGTCGTGCGCGAGGCGCCATACCGGGTGCCCGTCATCGACAAGCCCATCGGGCAGACGCTCATCCCCGTCTACATCGCCTTCGTCATGACCTTCTGGGTCGGGCCCTGCCGCGTGCTGCGTGGCGAAGCCATGAAGATCAAGGGGCTCGACTACGTCCAGTCCGCCACCGCCGTCGGCGCCGGCCCCGTGCGCATCCTGATGTGCCACGTGCTCCCTAACACGCTCTACCTGCTCTTCATCAACTTCTCACTGCTCTTCGTCGGCGCCATCAAGGCCGAGGTCATCCTGAGCTTTCTCGGCCTCGGCGTGCAGGGCCAGCCAAGCTGGGGCGTCATGATCCGCGACTCCAAGGACGAGGTCATCACCGCCTTCTTCTGGCAGATCGGCGCCGCGACCGCCTTCATGTTCGTCCTCGTCCTCGCCTTCAACATCCTCTCCGACGCGCTCCAGGACGCTTTCGATCCCAAGCACGTGGGGTAAAGACGCGTGGGTGCTCCGCCGCCTGGGGCGGCGCGACCGCCTTCTTCAATCGGGCGCTGTCATCATGCCGGCTCCCGCTGCGAGACCTCACCGCTCACCGTACTGCCTCTCGTAATATGCCCGATACGCCCCCGAGCGCACACGCTCCACCCATCCCGCGTGCTCGCGATACCACGCGACCGTGTGCTCGAGGGCCGAGGGCCACGCCGAGCGCGTCGCCTCCCACCCCAGTTCCTCGCGGATCTTGCGCGCATCCAGCGCATACCGCAGGTCGTGCCCCGGGCGGTCGGCGACGCGCTCGATCATCTCCTCGCCCTTCCCGACGATCGCGAGCAGCGCCCGCGTCAGTTCCAGGTTCGAGCGCTCGTTGTCCGCCCCGATGTTGTACACCTCGCCCGCGCGCCCGCCCTCAAGCACAGCCGCCAGCGCCTCGCAGTGATCCTCCACGTGGATCCAGTCGCGCACGTTCCGGCCGTCGCCATAGAGCGGCACGCGTTGCCCGCCGAGCAGGTTGCACGTGAACAGCGGGATCACCTTCTCCGGAAACTGATACGCCCCGAAGTTGTTCGAGCACCGCGTGACGATCACGTCCTGCCCGTGCGTGCGGTGCGCCGCCAGCGCCATCAGATCGCTCGCCGCCTTGCTCGCGGCATACGGGCTCGTCGGCGCAAGAGGTGAACGCTCCGTAAACCGCTCCTCCGCGCGCTCAAGCGGGAGCGAGCCGTACACCTCGTCGGTGCTCACGTGCACAAACCGCCTCACCCCGGCCCGCCGTGCGGCGTCCAGCATCACCTGCGTGCCGACCACGTTCGTGCGCACGAAAGGTGCTGAGTCCATGATCGAGCGATCGACATGACTCTCGGCCGCAAAGTGCACAACCGCGACGCACCCTTCCACAGCCCGTGCCGCAGCCTCTGCATCGCACACGTCCGCGCGCACAAACTCGTACCGCGGATCGCCCTCGACATCGCGCAGGTTCTCGAGATTGCCCGCATAGGTCAGGGCGTCGTAGTTGACGATGCGCCAATCCGCGCGCACACCCAGCACAAACCGCACGAAGTTGGAACCGATGAACCCCGCCCCGCCGGTGACGAGCACCCGCATCAAACGCGCTCCCGATCCGCCGCGAGCTGATCGACCACCTCGCCGACGCTCGTACGCCAGGGGCGCATCGCTCCGAGCAGCCGCTCGGTCTTGCTCAGGTCGAGCACCGAGTACGCGGGGCGCGCCGCCGCGCGCCGATGTTCATCCGACCCACACTCCTCCACCCGGCAACCCGCCCCCGCACGGCGAACAACCTCGCACGCGAGCTCATACCACGAGCACTCCCCGCCGTCGGCCACGTGCCAAATGCCCGGCTCGCCGCGCTCCGCCAACGCCATCGACACCCGCGCCACCTGCTCCGCCGAGCTCGGACGCCCGCGCTGGTCCCCAACCACCCGCAGCGACTCGCGCTCCTCCGCGAGCCCCGCGATCGTGCGCACGAAGTTCCGTCCCCACGGCGCGTACATCCAGCTGGCACGCACCACCCACGCCCGCGCGCCCGAGTCCAGCACCGCCCGCTCGCCCGCCGCCTTGCTCCGCCCGTACGCGTTGATCGGGCGCACGTCGTCGTCCACCGCGTACGCCTTGATGCGACCCCCGTCGAACACGTAGTCCGTGGAGTAGTGCAGGAGCGAAGCGCCCGACTGCGCACACACCCGCGCCAGCTCGCCAGGGCCGTGGGCGTTCACCGCCATCGCCTCGTCCTCGGCGTGCTCGGCGCCGTCCACGTCCGTCCAACCCGCACAGTTCACGACCAGGGTCTCGGCGTCCAGCGTGCTCCCAAGCCCGGCGAGCGTCGCGGGATCGGCGAGGTCCACCTCGGGCAGCAGGCACTCGCGGGTCGGCAGCCCCCTGGCGGCGAGCTGGCCTACCCACGCCCGGCCGAGCATCCCGTCGGCACCCAACACCACCGCTCGCTCGAACTCCGGTCGCCTCACGCCCCGATCCTACCGCCCCCCGCGCACTCGCGCTTCACACCAACGCTCGCCCGATCGATACACCCCGCATGATCGCGCTCTCCCGCCTCAACGGCGATCCCTTCGTGCTCAACGCGGAGATCATCCGCACCGTCGAGCAGCACGGCGACACGGTCGTCACGCTGGTCTCGGGCGAACGCCTGCTCGTCCGAGAACCGCTCCGCGAGGTCGTGCGCCTCGTCATCGAGTACGGACGCACGCTCCGCCGCCCGCTCGCGCCCTGCTTTGACGCGCCGAGTGCCGACCAGGCCGAAGTGGGGCCCGCGGATCACCGATCAACCGCCTAGGCGCGCCCGCGTCGGGCGTTTGCTGCGGGGAGATCAGGGTGGACATCGGAACGATCATCGGGCTGGTCGTGGCGATGATGGCGATCGTCCTGGGCATTGTGCTCGGCGGTGGCTCCGTCGGCGCGCTCTTGGACACCACTTCCGTGCTCGTGGTCCTCACCGGCACGCTCGGCGCCACCATCATCGCGTTCCCGCTGGCGACGCTCACCAAGATCCACACCATCATCCTCAAGAGCATCTTCGGCTCCGCTCCCGACCCGGCCGCCACCATCAAAGACATCGTCCGCTTCGCCGAGATCGCTCGCCGCGAGGGCATCCTCTCGCTCGAGAACCACATCCACGACATGAACGACCCGTTCATCATCAACGGCATCCGCATGGCGATCGACGGCACGGACCCCGAGCTCATCAAGGAGATCCTCGACACCGAGCTCGAGGCTCTCATGGAGCGCCACGAGCGCGGCAAGGGCGTGCTCGACGCCGTCGCCAAGTACGCGCCGGCCTACGGCATGATCGGCACCCTCCTCGGCCTGATCTTCATGCTCCAGAACATGGACGATCCCGCCGCGATCGGCCCGGGCATGGCCGTCGCGCTCATCACGACGCTCTACGGAGCCCTCGTCGCCAACATCGCCGCCGGACCCATCGGCGACAAGCTCGCCGCGAAGAGCGCCGAAGAAGTGCTCATCAAGTCGATGGTGGTCGCGGGCGTGATGTCGATCCAGTCCGGCGACAACCCGCGCGTCGTCGAGAGCAAGCTGCTCACCTACCTGCCGCCCAACAAGCGTGCCGCGTTCGAGGCCGAGTCCGGCAAGGCCGCCTAGGAGCGACGATGCCGAAGCGCCCGCCCAAGAAGTCCGCCGACATCCCCGAGTGGGTCGTCACCTATGGCGACCTCATGTCGCTCCTCCTCTGCTTCTTCATCCTGCTCGCCGCGTTCTCCGAACTCAAGCAGCCCAAGGAGTATCAGAAGGTCATCGACTCCATCCGGGAAGCGCTCGGGGTGGACGGCGGCGAGGGCATCATGGACCTCGACGACATGCTCAAGAACGTGCCGCTCGATCCCCAGACGTACCTCAAGCCCCAGCTCGACCCGAACGTCAATCAAGCTGTGGACGACGACGACAACGTGGATGGACGCGCCAAGAACGTCAGCGTCCTGCACGACGCGCAGCGGTGGACGCCCGGTGGCGCGCTCTTCTTCACGCCCGGCTCCACAGAGCTCACGCCGCAGTCCAAGCACACCCTCGACACCCAGATCATCCCGCGGGTCAAGGACATCCGCTTCAAGGTGCTCGTCCGCGGGCACGCCTACGGCGTCACCGACATCACAACGAACCTGGACCTCGAGGACATGAGCTACAAGCGCGCCAGCGCCGTGCGCAACTACCTCATCGATCAAGGCGAGGTCAACCCGCTCAACCTGACCATCGTCGCCTGCGGCAGCACCGAGCCCATGGTGGTTCCCGCGCGACCCACCGACAACGCGGACGTCAATCGACGCGTCGAGGTGTACGTCAGCGACGTCACCATCGACCAGACGCACCCCGATCCCGACGGCACCGGACGAGGACGAGAGGACTGACCATGCCCGATGAGAAAGCCAAGGGCGAAGAGACCCAGGCCGAGGCGAAGCCCTCCAAGAAGGGGCTCATCATCGTTGCCGCCATCATGCTCCTGGAGGGCGCGGGCGTCGCCGGTATCGTGATGGTCCTGCGCGGCGGCGCCTCGCCGGCCGTCGCAGAGATCGAGGGCGCCGAACTCGCAGCAGAAGAGAAGCTGGTCGAGATCTCCCTGGTTGAGGACAAGTTCCAGAACCTGCAGACCGGCAAGACCTGGGTCTGGGAGTGCGAGATCGTGCTCCAGGTCCGCAAGAAGAACGAGCAGTGGGTGACCGCCGAACTCGAGGCTCGAAAGGCCGAGATCACCGAGGGCGTCGCCCTCATCTTCAGGCGCGCCCAGCACGTCCATCTCACCGAGCCCGGGCTCGAGACGCTCAACCGCCAGCTCACCGTCTACGCCCACGAGGTCTTCGGCGACGCCCCCGACGGCACGCCCCGCGTCGAGCGCGTGATCATCCCCAAGTGCCGCGGCTTCCGGTCATAGCCCGACCGCCCGCGACCGACCCAGCCCCGGAAATCCACGAAACCACACGCGGACGTGCGCGTCTTGCGCGCTCGAACGCGCACCTGTGGCCTGCGAGCGCACATCCTGTGCGCTCGTAGGGCGTCGCTGTCCGATGCCGCCGGGGACAACTTCGGAGGACCGAGACCATGCCCGATGACCCCGTACGCGACGAGCAGCAGGCGGAGCCGCAGACCGTCGCCCCCGCACCGGACCAGACCGCTCGGGGGGAAGCCGTCCCGTCCGTGCCAGAAGCCGGCCCGACCCCCGCGGCGGCCGCCGACACCTCCGTGGAGGAGTCCCTGCCCTTCGTCCTGCCCGACTTCGCCTCCTTCGTCCCGGACGCAACGGGACAACTCGGGATCGACCTGCTCGCCGACGTCAACCTCCGGGTGAAGATCGAGCTCGGGCGCACACGCATGCTCCTCGAAGACGTCCTCCGTCTCGGCGAGGGCGCCGTCGTCGAACTCGACCGCCTCGCGGGCGATCCCGTCGACGTCTACGTCAACGACCGTCTGCTCGCCCGCGGCGAGATCCTCGTGGTCAACGACAACTTCTGCGTTCGCATCAGTGAGGTCATCGACGCCTCGGAGCTCGCCTCGGAAGACGCGGCCTGAACCCACGCGGTGGAGGATCCGCCGCAATAGCCACGGATGGCGCATGCTTGAATACCGCCTCACATTCGCGCTCGCACTCGTGCTGATCGCCGGCCCCGCAACGGCGCAGCAAGATGGCGCCGCCGGGCCGCCGGCCATCGGTGCCATTCACCCGGCTGACCTGCGAGCCGACCCCGCGTCTCCCGAGGCTCTCCCGCTTGGCACGCCGGAGTTGGCGACCTACGAGAGCAGCGGTCAAACGCATCCACCTTCGTCAGCACTCGGCGAAGTCGCGAGCCTCGCGCTCCCGCTCGCGGGCGTGATCGCCATGATCATCGGGCTCGCGGCGCTCGTGCGCCGTGCCGCACGCGCGAAGGGGGGCCTGCTTCCCTTCGGCGCCGCAGCGCCCTCGCCTTCGGGCGTGGTGGAAGTGCTCGCGCGGTACCCGCTCGGGCGGGGGCAGTCGCTCATGCTGCTGCGCGTGCACCGGCGCGTGCTGCTGATCGCGCACCCGCACGCCCGGGCCGACGCCTCGCCGACCACGCTCGCCGAGTTCACGGGCGCCGATGATGTGGCGTCGCTGCTCACCGCGGTGAGCGAGGGCGACCAATCCTCGCTCGCGCAGCGATTCACTCGTGCGCTTGAGCGCGAGCAGGCCGAGCAGGAGTCCGACGTGCCGATCCCGATGGCGCCGCGCCCCGCCCGTACGCCCGCGCCGAGCCTTGCGCCCCAGGCGGGCGATGTGGTGGGAGGGCCCTCCGCGGTGCAGTCGTTGCGTGCCCAACTCGCCCGCCTTCAGCACAACAACCGAGGGCGCGCCGCGTGAGCCACGCCCTGCGCATGCTGTCCATGATGGTCCTGATGGTCGCGGGGCTCGCGCCGCGCGCGATCGCACAGGACTTCATCGGTCCGCCGACTCCCTCCGCTCAGTCTCAGGCGCCCACGCTCGACCCACCTCTGATCGACTCCGACCCGACGCTCAACCCGCTGGCAGTGTTGGACCAAGCCGGGCGTGCGCTGCCCGGCACCGAGCCCGACTCAGGTATCTCCGCAGCAATGAGCGTCATGCTGCTGCTCACGGTGCTCACGCTCGCGCCGGCGATCATGCTGATGACGACGTGCTTCCTGCGGATCACCATCGTGCTGGCGCTGCTGCGTCAGGCGCTGGGCACCGCGTCGATCCCGCCGCCGCAGGTGATCACCGCGCTGTCGCTGTTCATGACGCTGCTCGTGATGGCGCCGACGTTCGAGCGCGTGTGGGACGAAGCCGCCGTGCCCTACCAGAACGGCGAGATCGCCGGATATGAGGAGCTCTGGAACGCCGCACGCCAGCCCCTGCGCGACTACATGTTCGCGCAGATCGATCAGGCCGACAACTGGTCGAGCGTGTACATGGTGCTCGACTACCGCGGCGTCGACACCTCCGACCCCGCCATCCTCACCCGGGCCGATGTGACGACCACCGACCTCATCCCCGCGTACATGCTCTCCGAGTTGAAGGTCGCGTTCCTGATGGGGTTCAAGGTCTACCTGCCGTTCCTGGTGATCGACATGGTGATCGCGTCGGTCCTGATCTCCATGAGCATGATGATGCTGCCGCCGGTGCTGATCTCGCTCCCGTTCAAGCTGCTGCTCTTTGTGCTCGTCGACGGATGGACGCTCGTGGTGGGGGGACTCCTTCACTCGTTCGCACCGCCGGAAGTGGGGCAGGTGTCGCTGCAGCTCATCCCCGCGTTGCCGGCGCCATCCGAGCTCGTGTCCGTGTTCGCAGCGCTCACGCCGTTTGGGACCTGAAGGAGGCAAGATGGACGAGACACCCCTGTTCCTAGTCCGTGAGACGCTCATCGTCGCGCTCAAGATCGCGGCTCCGGTGCTGCTCGCCGGCGTGGTGGTCGGGCTCGTCATCTCGCTCCTGCAGTCGGTGACAAGCATCCAGGACCAGACGCTGACGTTCGTGCCCAAGATCGCGGCGATGCTGCTGGTCGCAGCGTTCCTCATCCCCTGGATCGCCGTCAAGCTGATGGACTACGCAGCCTGGCTCTTCACCATGGTCTAAGGAGCTCTCCGCGCCGTGTCCGAGCTGCTCGCGATCATCCTCCCGCAGGCCGTCCCGTTCATGCTCGTGCTGACGCGGTTCACCGGTCTGTTCTTCTTCGCGCCGATGCTGACCAGCGCGACCATCCCCGTCCGCGCCAAGGCGGTCATGGCCGCGTCGATGGCGCTCGTGGTCTTCCCCGCCGTCTCGCACGATCTACCCACGCCGCTCGTGCTCGATCTCTGGGTGCTCGCCCCGATGATGGCGATGGAGCTCGCGGTGGGCGCGGCGCTCGGACTGCTCGCTTCGGTGCCCGTCCTGGCGGCCCAGGCGGCCGGGCATGTCATGAGCTATCAGATGGGGCTCGCGATCGCGCAGGTCTACAACCCGGAGGTCGACGCGCAGTCCGACGCGCTTGGTGAGTTGATCTTCTACCTCACCTTCTCCGCGTTCGTGGCGCTCGGCGGGCTCGAGACTCTCTTCCTCGCCCTCACCCAGAGCTTTGCGACGATCCCGCTCTCGGGGTTCGGCCCGTCGATCACCCCGCTCGATCTCTACACCTCGCTCATCACGAGCGGGTTTGACCTCATGCTCCGCATCTCCGCGCCCGCCACGGCAGCGGTCATGCTGCTGATGCTCGCGATGGGCTTCCTCATGAAGACCATGCCGCAACTCAACGTCCTGAGTGTCGGGTTCGCGATCAAGATCCTGGGCGGCCTGCTCGCCGCCACCATGGCCCTCACGATCATCGACACCGCCGCGAGCGACGAGATCAGGTCCGCCCTCGACGCCATGCTCGCCTGGGTGCTCCACCCCCAACCCGTCACGGAAGGAGGGTGACGTGGCCGACGATCTCGGCGAGAAAACCGAAGACCCAACGTCACGCCGCCTCCAGCAGGCACGCGGCCGTGGGCAGGTCGCCAAGAGCCAGGACCTCGCCGGCGCGGTGGTCCTGCTCGGCGGCGTCGTCGTCATCGCGGCGCTCGCGCCCTATCTCATGCGCAACCTCAGACGCCTCACCGAATACGGGCTCGCCGAGAGCTTCGGCGCCGCGGGGTTCGACGACAGCGTGCGCCAGATCGTGCGCCTCGCGGTCCTGGTCATCGGGCCGGTGCTCGCCGTCATGTTTGTGCTGGCGGCGCTCTCGTACGTCGTGCAGGTCGGCCCCCTCTTCACGCTCAAGCCCCTCGAGCCCAAGCTCGACCGCATGAACCCGATCGCCGGCGCGAAGCGACTGTTCTCCAAACGCAATCTCGTCAAGACCGTTGTCAACTCGCTCAAGCTCGTCGTCGTCGTCGCGGTAGCCGCGGGGCTGCTCTGGTTTCGATGGGAGCGCGTCGTCGGGCTCCCATCGCTCGAGGCGATCCCTGCCGCCCTCGTCATCGCTCAACTTCTACTCGAACTCGCGATCGTCCTGGGTGTGCTCCTGCTCCTCATGGGCGTCATCGACTTTCTCTACCAACGTTGGCAGCACAAAGAGGATCTGAAGATGACCAAGCAGGAAGTCAAGGACGAGCGCCGCTCCATGGAGGGTGACCCCCAGGTCAAGGGTCGCCGCTTCCGCATGATGCAGGAGATCGCCATGCAGCGCATCCGCCAGGAGGTGCCCAAGGCCGACGTCATCCTCACCAACCCGACGCACTACTCCGTCGCCCTGCGATACGACGACGATTCGATGCGCGCCCCACGCGTCGTCGCCAAGGGCGTCGATCACCTCGCCCTCCGCATCCGAGAGCTCGCGCGGGCGCACGCCATCGTGATCGTCGAGCGCCCGCCTCTCGCACGAGGGCTCTATTACCACGTCGACGTCGGACGTGAGATCCCCGCCCAGTTCTACGAGGCGGTCGCCGAAGTGCTCGCGTACGTCTACCGCGTCGAACGTGAGGCGTCAGAACGCGCCATGGCCGGCGCCGCCGGATAAAGGGAACCCTGAGTGCCACCGAAGTCCCCGACCACGCTGCCTCCGATCCTGCACCGCATCGCGGCGCAGCGTGGTCTCATCGTGCCCGTGGGCTTCGTGATGATGCTGGGCGTCCTGCTCGTCCCGCTGCCGCCGATGGCGCTCGACCTGCTGATCTCGCTCAACATCGCGCTCGCGGTGATCGTGCTGCTCACCACGATCTACATGGATCGCCCGCTCGACTTCTCCGTCTTCCCCTCGCTCCTGCTCGGCACGACGATGTTCCGGCTCGTCCTCAACATCGCGTCGACACGCCTCATCCTCACGGCCGACGCGTCGAGCCCCGAGCAGGCGATGAGCATGGCCGGTCACGTTATCCAGGCGTTCGGCGAGTTTGTCGCGGGCGATTCGCTCTTCGTCGGCATCGTCATCGCGCTCATCCTGCTCATCGTGCAGTTCGTGGTTGTCACCAAGGGCGCCACGCGCGTCTCCGAGGTTGCCGCGCGGTTCACCCTCGACGCCATGCCCGGCAAGCAGATGGCGATCGACTCCGACCTCAACGCCGGGCTCATCGACGAGCAGGAGGCCCGCAAGCGCCGCGAGGAGATCCGCCAGGAGGCCGACTTCTTCGGCGCCATGGACGGTGCGTCCAAGTTCGTCCGAGGCGACGCCATCGCCGGCATCATCATCCTCTCGGTCAACATCGTCGGCGGGCTCGCCGTTGGGCTCGTCGACAAGGGGTGGCCCGTCTCGCAGACCGCCCAGCTCTTCACCACGCTCACCATCGGCGACGGGCTCACGAGCCAGATTCCCTCCTTCGTTATCTCGCTCGCCGCAGCCCTCATCGTCACCCGCTCAGGCTCGCGATCCCACCTGGGCGACGAGCTCACAGGGCAGCTCGCGAGTCAGCCCAAGGGCCTCATCATCACCGCCGTCTTCCTCGCGCTGCTCGCGCTGACCCCATTGCCCACGATCCCGCTGCTCGCGACCGCCGCGTTTCTGGGCTTCGCCGCCGTCTCCAAGCTCCGCGCCACCAAGGCCGCGAAGCAAGAACAGGTCGCGATCGACCAAGCACCACCGGCACACGAGCCACCGCCGATCGAGACGCTCCTGAAGGTCGACACACTGGAGCTCGAGCTGGGCTACGCCCTCGTCTCGCTCGCGGACACCGCCCAGCACGGCGACCTGCTCGAACGCGTCCAGGCCGTGCGCCGCCAGCTCGCCACCGACCTCGGCCTCGTCATGCCGCCCGTGCGCATCCGCGACAACGTGCAGCTCGAACCGAACGACTACCGCATCAAGCTCCGTGGCGCGGAGGTCGCCCGCGGCCTCACCCGCCCCGGCAAGCTCATGGCGATGGACGCGGGCATCGCATCGGGCAAGCTCGACGGCGAACCAACCACCGAGCCCGCATTCGGTCTCGAGGCGCTCTGGATCGAGCCCAACCTCCGTGCCCGCGCCGAGGCGATGAACTACACCGTCGTCGATCCGACGTCCGTGCTCGTCACGCACCTGACGGAAACCGTCCGCCGCCACGCCGCGGAGCTCCTCTCTCGCGAGGAAGTGAACAACCTGCTCGAGCAGCTCAAGCAGAAGGCGCCCAAGCTCGTCGAGGAGGCGGTGCCGACGGTGATCAAGCCCGCGGAAATCCAGCGTGTCATGCAGAACCTGCTGCGCGAGCGCGTGCCCATCCGCGACGCCGAGAGCATCGTCGAGACCCTCGCCGACTGGGCTCCACGCACGCGCGACCCCGACATCCTCACCGAGTACGTCCGTCACTCGCTACGCCGAGCGATCTGCGAGCAGTACGCGCAGCGCGAGGGCGCCGGCGAGCCCACGATCTCGTGCGTCACGCTCGACCCGTCGTTCGAAGACCAGATCAACGGGTACATCGAGCGCGGGGCGCAAGGGACGACCATCACCATGCCCGCTCGGGTCGCCGCCGCCTTCGCCGAGCGCATCGCAGAGCCCCTCACCCGACTCACCGCTTCCGGACGTCCGCCCGTTGTCGTCGCGTCGCCAACGGTCCGAGCCGCGGTGCACCAGATACTGGGGCCACGGGTGCCGGGTGTTGCAGTCCTTGGGTACAACGAAGTCGAAAGCGGCGTCGAGGTTGAGTCCGTCGGCCTCGTGAGCGTCGAACCGGCCCAAGCAGCGGCCTGAATCGCGACGTCCGGGAAACCCCGCGATAAACGTGACTCCAACCACGAATGGACCGTGTGTGCCGATCGTGTGCGCGCAGGAACCGCACATTCGCGTTGGCAAATGAGTGTTCCCTAATGCACCTCCGAGCCCATGCCGATGGGATTGCCCGAGCGTCTGTGCGTGGCGCCGGAGACGGAGATTGCAGTGAGGCGGACCTCGCAGGTCATCGCGACGGCAAGCGCCCTCTCGGCCTTCTCTGTCGCCCTGCTCTCCGGAGCCGCTGCGGGCAACGAACCTTCCACAGTCTTGATGACCGGGCTCGCCGTTCTGTTTGGCGGGTATCTGGTAGGCCTCGCGATCGGCGCCGTGGGAGCACGCGCCGTGGACGAGCACATCGCCCAATACGCCGAGGCAAACCCCACGCCGCCGATCGACGGCGCGGTCCTGCATGTCGAATCTGACAGTTCACTGGGTCGCAGTGTGGAGAAATCGTGAATAACTCGTCCGTGCCTGGCGCTTGCTGTCACTCTCGGTATAGTCGCCACTGGCATCTGGACTGAGCATGGATCGCTCGACGGCCTCGCCGCTCTTGGCGTCGCCAGAACAAGGTCAAGGAGCCGACCGAATGACCGCTCTTCGTATCAACACCGAATCACCGCGAGCGCGCCGTCGCAACGCCCGCCACGCCGTCGCGTCAGGCCTGCCGACGCCCTACGACGACATGCCGATCGAGGAGGTATGGGCCGAATACGCCCAAACCCACGCCGAGCCGATCCGCAACTACCTCATGGAGCGGTTCCTCCCGCTCGTCCGGTTCAACGCCGAGCGCGTGCACCAGCGCCTCCCCGATGAGGTGGACGTCGAAGACCTGATGTCGGCCGGCATGTTCGGGCTCATGGACGCCATCGACGCCTACGACCTCTCACGCGAGGTCAAGTTCGAGACCTTCAGCGCCGCCCGAATCCGCGGCGCCATCCTCGACGAGCTCCGCTCGATGGACTGGGTGCCCCGCCTCGTCCGTCATCGAACGGGCAAGGTCGAGACGGCCCGCCAGTCCATCGAGATGCGCACCGGCAAGCCCGCTTCCAACGACGACATCGCCGCCTTCCTCGGGCTCGAGGACGAGCAGTTCGAGAAGTACCTCCGCGACTCCGCGTCGGTCTCCACGATCTCGCTGTCGCGTAACTGCTTCCAGTCCGACGGGCTCAAGGAAGTCCGCGAGATCGACGTCATCCGCGACGATTCCCAGGCCGACCCCGTCGGCGAGGTGCAGCGCAAGGACCTCAAGGACCTGCTCACCAAGGGCCTGTCGCGGGCCGAGCGTCTCATCGTGATCCTCTACTACTACGAGGGGATGACGATGAAGGAGATCGGCGCGACGCTCGATCTCTCCGAGAGCCGCGTCTCGCAGATGCACTCCTCGATCCTCGCCCGCCTCAAGGCGCAGATGCAGCACCGCATGCGCGAGCTCGAGCCGCTGCCCGAGCACAAGTAGCCCAACCCAAGTCCTCGGTGACGCCGTCGGGCCCTGGTGCCCGGCGGTGTTTGTTTGGGGACGGCTACGCTTGAGCGCGAGGAACGAACCGTGCCCGAGCAAGCCGACGCCTACATCGCCCTGGGCTCCAACGTCGGCGATCGGCGCGCGCACTTGCTCGGCGCGCTCACCGCGCTCGCTGAACTGCCCGACACCACGCTCGTCGGCGCTTCCGCCTTCCACGAGACCGAACCGGTAGGGCCCACCGATCAACCCACCTACCTCAATGCCGCAGCCCACGTCCGCACCGCGCTCGCCCCGCGTGAACTGCTCAACCGTCTTCTCGACATCGAGTGCGCGCATCAACGAGACCGCGCGCGAGAGACGCGGTGGGGCCCCCGCACGCTCGACCTCGATCTACTCCTCTACGCCGACCGCGTGATCGACGAGCCTGGGCTTGCCGTCCCGCACCCGCGCCTGCACGAGCGCGCGTTCGTGCTCGATCCGCTCGCCGAGATCGCGCCCGATGTCGTGGCGCCCGGGCTTGAGCGCACGATCGCGTCCTTGCGCCGCGAGTTGCACGCAGGCAGCAGTGGGGCGGCGCCGTGATGCTGCCGGTCCTCTGGCTTGTGCTGACGTGGCTCGCGCCGAACCTCGCCGTTCCGCTGCTCACCGCCGGCGCGCTCGCGTCGCTTGCGCTGCGATCGTCGGGTGGCGTGAGTGAGCGTGTCGAGATCGCGGTCGAGTCGTTCGCGCAGGTGCGCACGTCCACGCTCACCATCACCGCCGGCCGCGCGACGCCCAGCGTGTACCTCGACCTCGCGGGTTGGCAGATCGACGCGGGCCCCGAGGGCATCGTGCTCGCCCACGCGCGCGACACGACGCGCTACCACCGCGTCAGCGACGCGCCCTTCACGTCGCCGTCAGACCTTGAGTCGGCGGCGCCGCCACTCCCGACGCCGCACCTCGACTTGGCGTTCGCAGATCCCGCGTCGGGCGCGCAGCAGTCGGTTCGATGGACGCCCTGGCCCGATCACCTGCGCTGGGTGAGCGCGAGCCTTGCCGACGACGATCCTCAAGCGATCGTCCTGGTCGGGCGAGGCGCCACCACGCGCGCGACCATGCGCATCGTCATAGGGCGCATCACTCGGTTCGAGGGCGAGCGTGTCGACCCGGACGCGCCGATCACGATCCGTTGGTCCGCCGTTCTTACGCCGCCGCGGCGTGCGCTCGATCTCACCGAGCGCCGCGAAGCGCCCCGCGCGCGCCTCGCACCCTACCCGGGCTCGCTCAGCGTCGGCGACATCATGCCGGACCTGATCCTGCGCCTGTCGACAGGCGAGGACGCCGAACTCTCAGCCTGGCTCGCCGGTGCGCGCACGCCGCTGTTCCTCGCGATCGTCGGCGTCCCGGAGCACGCGGCGCGAGCCGGTGAGGCCTTCGCCGCGGGCGTGCAAGATGCGCGGACGCGCCTGACCATCGAAGCCACGCTCGATGGGCGCACCGTGCCGCGATTCTCCGCGATGCTCGTCCTCGTCGTGGCGCCCGACGCCACGCCGCCCGTTCATGCCCCCGAACCGGTTGTCGCGGCAACAACCACCGAGCCCCGTCTCGGCGAACGGCTCGACGCCGCAGCCCCGTGCATCGTCGCGGTACTCGACGGTGAGCGACGGATCTTGGAACTCACGCCTGTTCCGCCCAACGACCATGGCGTGCCCGATGCCGCAGCCCTGCGCGCCACAGCCGAGCGCATCGTCCTCACGCGTCTGCGCGAGAAGACGCCCTGAGCGAGAAACCCCGCGCGACGACGCTCGCGACCGCGAGCCCCGCCCCAACACCCAGCACGTTCGCGCCCGCGTCGGACCACGACACGTGCCGCTGCACAATCGGGATGGCCTGCAGCCCCTCGTCGATCAACACGTAGACCGCGGCTACTCCTCCGGAGCGGACGAGATTGCGTGCTGATCCAGGTGCTCCGAACCACCCGCACCGCTCGAGGAGCAGGGTCCAGAGCCCGAAGGCCCCGACGTGGGCGAACAGGTCGGGTCGGACGACTTCCGGCCCCGGTACTTCGAGCTTTGGCCAGTGGGTGAGCGCGAAGAGCACCGCGGCGTAGACCGCGAACACCACCCGCATCATCACCGCGCGTGCTCGCCCTGACGGTCCACGACATGCACCTCCGGCGCGCGATCCCGTTCGGGCGGGGCCAGCACGCCGGCGTCGAGCAGCGCCTTCGCCAGGGCGTCGTAGTCTTCGGCGCCGGGCGCGCCCGGCGCGTAGTCGAAGATCGTCTCGCCGAAGCTCGGGCATTCCGCGAGCTTGATGTTCCGGCGAATCGGCGGCATAAAGACCTGCGCGCCGTCCCAGGGCGTCCCGCTGCCGGCCGCGTCGGCGAAGAACTGCTCCAGGTCGGCGACCACCTCTCGCGTGTGCGTCGCTTGCGAATCGTGCGAACACAGCACCACGCCGAGCACCTTGAGATCAGGGTTCACCGATTCGGCGAGCAGCCGCACGGTTTCGAGCAGCTTGCCCACGCCGTGCAGCGCGAGGAAGTGGGCCTGCATCGGGATGAGCACCGCGTCTGCCGCCGCGAGGGCGTTGATCGTGAGCAGCCCGAGCGAGGGTGGGCAGTCGATGATCGCGAGGTCGTGCACCTCCTCCAGGCGTTCGAACGCCCGGTCGAGGCGGCTCTGGCGGTCGGGCTCGCCCGCGAGCTCGCTCTCGGCCGCCGCGAGGTCGGTCTCGGCCGGGAGCACAAGCAGACGGTCCGCGACCTGCTGGAGGGCGAGGTGCGGCGGATCGGAGGGGTCGGTCAGCACGTCGTAGACGGACCGCTCAAGGTGATCCGGGTCGAGCCCCACGTGGAGTGTCGCGTGGGCCTGGGGGTCGAGGTCGGCGAGCAGCACGTGGCGTCCACGACGGGCCAGAGCTGCGGACAGATTGACCGCGGTCGTGGTCTTCCCGACGCCACCCTTCTGGTTCATCAGCGCAATGACACGGAAACGCCTGCCGCGGCTGGGCATGGGCGGAGTATACGGATGCGCCCCAGAATCGCCACCTCATAGGCGGCCAAGCGATGAGCAAAGCCTACGACGCGGGGGTCATCGCGCTCTCGCCACCTTCCGCGGGCCTCGAGGGGGAGGCCGAGGAAAGCTCTGGGCCCGCGGGTTCGAGCATCACGAGGTCCGTGAACTGCGAGAGGCTCAGACGGCGTGGCCGCATGAAGCTCAGGAGCACCTGGCGAGCGTCGCGCTGCTCGCCCTCGGAGAGCCCGAGCCACTCCATCTGCGTGAGCAGCGTCCGGACGCCCTCCAGGTAGGTCGCGGCGTCGGCATGCTCCGGTGAGCCGCCGATGAACTGGCGGAGTGCGACCGCGTCGAATCGCTTCGGGTGCTCCGCTTCGTCCCATCCCTCGATCGCCGCGTCGAGCGTGGCGCGGATCGCGTCCTCCGGGGTCTGTCCCTCCTCGAGTTCGCCCGGCATCTTCTGGAAATCGTTCGCATACCAGTCGAGCACCATGTTCACGATCTCGGTCGGCAGGCGCTGGGCGGTCACGCGGGCGCTGGCGCTCTCGGCGTCGGCCTCGGTGTCGTTGTAGAACGCGCGCCCGATCATGGCGTCGATGAGCACGTCGGCTCCCGCGTCGCGGGCGTTGATGCCGAGCTTGAGCAGCGCTTCACGCTGAGCAGAGCTGATCGACGTGCCCTGCGTGACCCTATCGCCCTGCGCCTCGCGCGGCACCGCCCCGGCGAGCGCCGACGACACGTTGGTGTTGGTCGGGCCGCTCGAGCGGAGGTCATACCCCGGCGCGACCAGCGAATCATCAAGCGGGCCAAACGCTCGGGTCGGGAAGGTCGAGAGCGTCGCGCTCGTATCGCCGCCTGAGGTCGTCGCGAGCGTCGGCACGGGGCCCACCCCGAGCACGACCGGCACCGCGGAGAAGGTGATGGACTCGCCCGCGACGTAGTCAACGCCGTCGTCAAACACGAGCGCCTCGCCCGCCGCCCCCTCGCTCTGCGCCGAGCGAATGCCCGAAGCGGCGCGGGCGAGGATGAAGATCCGCGGGGCGGTCACGTCGATAGTCGTGACCGCGGCGAGATCGCCGAGCGTGATCGCGCCGGACTGCGAGAAGAGGTCGATCGAGCCAACGGTCGACCACTTCTCGTTCTGCCCCATGGTGATGTCGTTGACCGCCCGCACCCGGATGTCGTCGGTCGCGAAGATCGAAGCGACCTCGGGGATGCGCGTGTGCCCGTTGAGCCCGGAAACACCGCCAAGGGCGAGCGGGTCGGCGTTGAGGTACAGACTCCCGAGCGGCATGGACTCGCCGTCGCCGCCGATGCCGATGTTGCGGTGGAACTCAAGACGCGGAACGAAACGCCCAAGCGTCTCCAGGTTGACGAGCAGCACAAGGTCCGACCCGTTCGCCGAGGTGATCGTGTCAGCGAAGACGAGCGAATCGGCTAGAGCGTTGGTGCCCATCACGCGGATCACCGAGTCGCCCGCGACGATGACCGGTGCATCGAAGCGGATGCCCTCGTGAGAGAAGATCCGCCCGTCGAGCGTGAGGCGCGCCGACGTGCCGTCGTCAAACGAGCGCAGCGGGCTCGAAACGGCGCCGAAGTCGCCGAAGAGCTCCGCATCCGCTGCGGAGACGGTCAGGCGCGACATGCCCTCGCCACCGTTGAATACCGAGTGCAGTTCGATGCGATCGCCACTGAGCATGACCGAGTCGGCCGTGAGCTCAATCGGCGCGCTGAAGATGATGTCGTTGGCGTCGTTGGGGATGTCCGCCCCGAGGCGCACGCGCCCTGCTCCGGCCTGCACGAAATCGCCGCCGAGCGCGAACGTCGCATCCTGTCCAAACTCGAACACGCCCGGGTTGTCGAGCAGGAAGTCCCCGTCCTCACCGGTCGCGACGGGGCCGTCGATGCGCCCGCTGGTGCGGATGTCGATGCTCGTGGCCCGCACGCCGCTCTGGGCGACGAACGAACGCCCGCGCTCCATGAGGAAGTCGCCGAGCATCGCCGTGAGCCCGATGCCGCCCCGGGCGATCACGTCGCCCGAGCCGGAGTCAAGCGTGAGCGCGAAGGGCCCCTCAGCCGCCGAGTTGATCGTCGATCCGAATCCAACACCCTCGCCCTGGATGCGCAGATCGCTCGCGAGCAGGATCGCCCGAGCCGCATCGATCGCGCCGCCCGCGAGCAGATCACCCTGGAGCGTGAGTGGGGCGTCGTAGGTTTGGGCGCCGGTGGTCGTGACGTTGGGCAGGATCGCGCCCGCCGCGGTGATCGCGAGGGAGTGGAGCGCCGCTTCGCCGCCGAGATCACCCTCGAACACCGCACCGCCGCTGGCGAGATGCACCGCGAGCGACGAGGCGCCGTCGGTCGTGCCCGTAACACGAAGACTGCCAGCCCCCTCGCCGCTCGTCGCGAACGCGACGGACTCGCCCGAGATCGTGAGCGGACCATCAATCAGGATCGAGCCGCCCTCGCTCGTCATGTATGCGCCAGCAAGGGTCGCATCGCCGACGTACGTCTGGCCGCCCTTCGTGCTCACGCTGTTGAACTCGAGCGTGTTCGCGCTCGCGGCGAGCGAGACGAGCGGGCTCTGCGCGCCCATCGCGTCGGTGACGGTGATCGCCGCGTCCCCCGCGTCGAGCGCGAGGGCGAACATGCCGTCGACCGTGCCGTCGAGCAGGATGTCATCAGCGCCGACTACATCGCCGTCATCGTCGTCGCCGGTGCCCCCCGCGGTGCGGATGGCGAGATTGTCCGCGAGCGTGGTCGCGCCGATGATCGAGACCGAGCCGCGATCGACCGTCGTGAGATCGCCCGCGAGCGTCGTATCGCCGGTGTAGCGCTGCGAGCCGTGGGTGGTGACGTCCGCGAGTTCGATCTCGCCGCCAGCGTTATCCACCTCGAAGCCAAACTCGCCCTCGACCGGGCCAGCGAATCGAGCGACCGTGCCCGCGCCGCCCGCATCGACACGAAGGTCGTGCACGAGCGTGGCCGGGCCAGTCACGATCACCGAGCCCGAGTTGGACGCGAGATCGCCGCCGGGCGTGAACGCGCCGGTGTATGTCTGATCGCCAGCCGTGGTGACCGCGCGAGTAAAGATCGACGAACCGATCGCGTCGAAGTGCGCGAGCGGGGTGCTCGCGCCCGCGTCTGCGAGCAGGTCGATCACGCCCGTGCCCGCATCGATCGCGAGCCCGCCAGCGCCCTCGCTCGGGCCATCGACGCCCCCGGTGATCTGCACGCCGCCCGCGCCGGTTCCGGTCGCGATGCGTGCATCGAGCGAACCCGCCCTGAGCGCATCATCGATCAGGATGTCGCGGCCCTCGGTCGTGATCGCGCCGACGAGCGTGAGCCCGTCGCCCGAGCCCTGGTACGTGATCGAGCTGTCGCCCGTGCCGGCGAGCAGGTCGTGGACGGTCGTGCGTCCGCCTGCCGCGGGGGCGTAGAGCGTCACCGGGTCGCGGAACAGCGCGCTCCCGACTGTGATCCGGTGCGAGCCGACATCCTGCCAGCCGATGTTGATCTGCGCAAACCCGTCCGCGAGCGACGCGAGATCGTCAGCCGAAAGATCCAGCGCATCGGCGCCCGGCGTTGCGCCGTCGAACGCCAGGAAGATCGGGTCCGTCGGGTCGCACGGGCGGAGCGTGAGCGTGCCCGTGCCCGTTGTTGTATCGGGCGCGCCAAACACAAGATCCGCCGAGCAGATCGTGAGATCGAACGCGCTCGCGTCGAGCCCGCCGGCGAAGACCATCCGCGGCGCCCGCAGGCCGAGCTCGCGCGTCAGCGTCACGCCGCTCTCAAACGCGAGGACGGTGGGGGAGTGCAGGTCGGTCCCGATGGAGACCGGGCCCTCGCCCGTCTGCGTGAGCCCGCCGCCGAGCGTGACCGGCACATCCGCGACGCGGAAGAGCCCGGCGTTGTGGATGCTCGCGTCACCGCCGAGCACGATCACCGACGGATCGCCGTCACTCGCGTCGAGCCCGAGCGTGAGTCGGTTGCCGGTGAAGGCGAACGCGCCGGTGGTGTCGAGCCCACCCTCGAAGACCGTATGCCCGGCGCCTTCGCGCTGCGTGAATGTGCCGACGCGCACGCTGTCGCGGAAGCTCGCGTCGTGCGCGTTGACGACATCGATCGCGCCAAGGCGAGCATCGCTCCCGACAGGCCCGTTCACGAAGATGTCGTGCGCCGCGCCCGAATCGAGCGTGAGCGTAAACGTCCCGTCGGTCGGGCCGTTGATGAAGAGATCGCCGCCCGCGTCACGCGTGGTGCGGAGTGCGGAGTCGCCGACAAGTACGAACGGTCCGTGGAGCGTGATGTCGTTGATCGTGCGCACGACCGTGCGGAGCGTGCCGTCGTCGGTGCTCGCCTCAAACGAGCGAGCGGTGACGTCGGCGAGCACGTTGACCCCGCCGGCGTCGAGCGAGAAATCGCCGAGCGGATCGACCCCACCGACGACGCCGAGCACGTCGATCACGCCCGCGTCGCCGCCGATCACGCCGACGTCCGCCGTCGTCTCGGGCATGGAGTTGAGCGTGTCGCGGAAGAAGACCGAGCCTGTGCCGTCGCCGCCCGACGCCACGATCCGCGGCGTGGCGGAGGTCGGCCCATTGCTCGGCCCGACGAGCACCGGGCCTTCAAACGCGAGATCAAATCCGTCGGAAGTCACCGTCTCGCGGATGACCGTGCTCGCGGTATCAAGATAGAGCGCATACCCACGAGCCGGCGCAGGCCCGCCGCTCTCACCATGCAGCAGCACCGGGCCGTTGAACGTGGTCGTGCCCGTGCCCGCGAGCTGCGTGATCGACGCCGCCTCGACCCGCTGGAAGCGAGCGTCATGGGCGCTGATGATGTCGAGCGCAATGCCATCGCCAGAATCCGGCGCGAGCGTGCCCGCGAAGATCAGGTCGCCACTCGTGCCATTGTCGATCGTCAAACGCTGCTCACCGGTGACGAGCCCGTTGAAGCGCACGAGACCTCCGTTTGCCCCGCCCGCGGTGGTCGCCAGCGAAGACGGCGCGCCCACGCGCGTGTCCCCGTCAAAGACAAGCTCGGTGCCGTGCGTGGTCACGTCGCCGGCGAGGGTGATCATCGCCGGGCCCGCGGTGGACAGGCGAAGGTCGGACTGGATGTCGAACGACCCGACGGTGATGGGGTTCGCCCCCGCCGGCTCGACGCCGACGAGCACGTCGAAGCCGGGACCGATCAAGCCGAGCTCGGTCGCGGAGAGGTTGAACCCGCCCGCGTCACCCATCACGATGATGCGTCCGGAATCCGCGTGCGGGCGCAGGACGAGCCTGGGTGTAGTCGTGAACGAGCCGGTCACGATCGGTCCGAGCCAGTCCACCTGCGAGGCGCGAAGCGTCATTGTGTTGGCGTCGCCGACGGTCGCCGCATTCGTCGCGCCGCCGCTCGCCGGGTCGAGCAGCAGCGTGCCCAGGCCCGCGTTCAGCGTGCGGGCGATGCCTGCGCCGTCGATCGTGACCTCGCCCTCAAGAGTCTGATCGCCCGCGGTGAGCACGTTGCCGGTGGTGACGATCCGCGTGCCGCGCGCCGTCAGTGAGGAGAGCCGCGTGCCCGTGAGCCCGATCGTCGGCAGGCGCAGCTCGCCAAGCGAGCCGCCATCGCCGGACCCGTCAGCCGCGAGCAACAAGGTGTGCGCCGCGTCCGCCGTGATCTCGTTGAATACAGACAAGTCCAGGTCGGCGCCCGAATCGGACACCACCTCGCTGTCCACGAGCACGCGCATCACGCCGCCTGCGTCCGTCGTGTCGATCGTCCCGACGCGGACGACCGACCGCCCGTTGGGCGAGGTGAGCACGACGTTGCCATCCGTCGCGCCGCCTCGTGTGCGGAGGGTGAGCGCATCCTGCGACATCGCGAAGAGCGCGCCGTAGTCGCCGATGCGCACGTCGCCGGACGCGAACGAGCCGGCCGCCCGCGAGTCGAGGATGAGCTCCGCCCCGCCGATCGACCCCTCCGAGAGGTCGATGACGCCCGCGTTGGAGTCGCCGCCCTGCTCGGAATCGAGCGTGACCACGTCGGGCAGGTTGACCTTGCCGCGCAGCGTGATCGGGCCGTCCACAAGCACGTCGTTGCGGAGCGTGATCGTGCCACCCGGATCGCTCGGCGTGCCCTGCCGCGTGTCGATCGTGAGCCCGGTGAGGAACAGCCCCGCGCCACCCTGATTGCCGACACCGCCGCCGACGAACACGTTGCCAGCGCCGTTCGCGCCTGCCGCGGCCGTGACAAGCGTGAGGTCGCCCGTCACATCGCTCGGCGATCGGATCGAAGAGAACCCGAGGTTGATCGGGCCGGAGAAGGCGAAGCCGCCCTGGTCGGTGTCGATCCGGCGCGACCCGCGCACGGAGAGCGGGTTGTCGCCGACGAGCGCGAAAGCCGACGCCGATCCGTCGAGCAGCAGATCGCCGAAGAGCGTCACCGTGCCGTTGCTCGCGGGCGAGGTGTCGATGGTGATCGACTGGAGGAAGTGGTTGGCGAGGTCGCCCGCCGAGCCCATGTGCACGCGCCCGTCGCCCGCCGCCGACCCAGCCACGCGGAGCGAGAGGTCCACGTCGGTCGTCGTCGCGCTGAAGCGTGCCTCGTCAAGATCGAGCAGCCCGCCCTGCGTGACGATCTCCAGGTCGCTGTCGAGCGCGACGTCGCCCGCGAGGCGCACCGTGCCGCGCGTCGACAGCCCAGGCGTGGTCACGCGGATCACGCCGCCGGTCGCGCCCGTGTTGGCAGCGTCGAGCGAGCCGAGGCGGATCGGGCTCTCCGAGATCGGGCCGAGCACGATATCACCGCCGGCCGCTCCGCCAAAGCCCTGCGCACGGAGCGTGAGTGCGAGCTCCGTCAGCCCGGGTGCGATCGTCACCTGCGAGAGGTCGAGGAGCGAGCCGGCGCCCGCGGTGTCCGAGTTGGTGTTGATCGTGATCGAAGAGTCGATGTCGTAGGTGTGCGCCGCGAGCACCTTGAACGGACCATCGATCGAGATGTTCTGTGAAGTCAGGGCGCCAGCCGCGACCGGCGAGCCCGCATCGATCGTGAGCCCCGAGAGATACTGCTCCGTGCCGCGGAACACGCCACCGAGCGCGACGTCGCCCGCCGCGTCGTCCGTGCTGGAGGCATCCAGGGCAAGCGCAAAGTTGCCACCGGTCGCGGAGATCGACGCCGCGCCAAGATCAAGCGCACCGCCGGGCCCGAGCCCGCGGGGATCGCCCGACCCGAGAGGCGAGGGGTTGGTATCGATCGTCGAGTCCGCTCCGACCAGCAATCGACCCGAGATCAGGAGGTCGCCGTCGACGGGCGCATCGTGCTCGAGCACCATCGTGCCCACACGCAGCTGCGTGCTCGTGAACCCTCGGAAGAACCCGTCCGGCTCAACCAGCAGCCCGCCCGCGCCGCCGCCGTCGGCCTGGAGATTCACACGAAGCTCCACCGGATCGACCGAAGCCCCGTCCGCGTGCACCATCGCGCCGGGCGCGAACAGCAAGTCACCCGCGGCATCCGACCCGCCCGCTCGGTCCGTGTCCAGGCGAAGTGACTGCTCGACCACCACCTCCGTGATGCCGGAGAAGTCGATGTCGCCGCCGTTGGTGCGGACGTCGTCCCGCAGGTGCAGCACGCCCGGCGTATGCACGGTCAGTGCTTCCACCGTGCCCTGCGAGCCGAGGCCCACACGCCGGAGGATCACGTCGCCGACGCTCTCGATCGTCAATGCGCCGGGGCCGCCGATCGTGCCGGGCGCCGAGAGGTCAAAGCCCGCGTCACGGTCCGTCAACACCACGTCGCCCGCGAGCCGCATCGGGCCCGAGTGCGGCACCAAGTTGATGTTCGTCGCCGTAATGTTGCCGTGCAGCGTCGAAAGCTCGCTCGACTGCATCGAGAACAGCGCGGGCTCGCTCAAGGGCCCGCTCTGCCCGACATGGCCCAGGTCGATCCCGTTCGTCGAGATCAGGCGGATCGTCTCGGTGCCGGTCGCAGCCTCAAGCCCCAGCGCATTCGACAGTGTCAGCGGCGTCGGCCCCGGGTCCGGCTCGCCGCCGACCGTCGTCAACGTCACGAGCGGGGCGTCCGCGACGACCAGGCCTCGAACCGAACCCATCTCCAGGATGTCCGAACTCACGTTGCCGCGCAAGCGCAACGTCCCGTCAACCGACATCACCGTGCTCGCCATGCCGACGATCGCGTTCGTCCCGTCGCCGATCGTCACGTCACCCGTGCCGGAGAACACCCGAAGGAGCCCCGGGAAGGGGATGTCCGCCCGGATCGCGCCGTCAATCAGGATGTCGCCCGCGCCCGCATCGGTGCGCAGTGCAACCGGGTTCTCTTCTGTGCGAATGCGAACGTCGCCCAGAACTGTCAGCGGTGCGTTGAGCGTGACGAGGCTCCCGGAGAGCAACACCTCGCCCGAGCCGCCGTTGAGCGTCATGTTGATCGGCGCCGAGAGACCGTCGCCGGAGGTGTCGATCAGATTGAAGACCTGGATGTGCCCGGTGCCGGTCGGAGCCCCCGACGCGGGGTCATTCGCCGAGAGCGTCACCGCACCGCCCTTGGTGCTGATGCGCCCGTACAGCGAGATCGAGTTGCCCGCCTGGAGCGTGAGTCCGACCCCGGCGTTGTCCATCACCAGGTTCACGTCGTCACCCGGCGAGCCGAGTTCGATGTTGTGGCTCGCCTGGAGCACCACGTCCGACGTCGACGACTCGATCAGGTCGCGATCGATCTCGTTGAACACGAGGTCCGAGTCGGTGTCCTGGTCCGGATCCGTGAACTGATCGACGTCGGTCAGGTCGATCGCGTCGGCGCCGTCCTGGACGATGCGGATGTCGGTGGGGTCCAGCAGCAGCGTGCCGGTCTTGCCGTTCTCCGCGGTCGCGTCGGTGTGCCCGCGGTAGAGCAGGTTCTCCTTGCCGGACACCTCCACGAGGCCGCCGTCACCACCCTGGTCCGCGCCGCGCACGGAAATGTCGCCGCCGAAGATCGTGCGCCCGTCCGACCACACGACCACCGTGCCGCCATCGCCCCGCTCGGTCGCGTCGGCGTGGATCACCGAATCCGACGACACGAGCGTCGCGCGGCTGTTATGAAGGGTCGGATCGCGCCCCTGGAAGCCGCCACCGATCGCGACCGCGCCGCCCCCGGCCGAGCCCGACGCATCGATCCGCGCGCCATCCACGACGACCATGTCCCCCGTGATGCCGACCGTGCCGCCGACGCCGCCCGGCGCGCCGTTGGCGACATCGATGTTGCCCCGCACGTCGACCCGCTCGCCATGCACGCGCACGTGCTCGGCCCGGATCTTCGCGGTGTCGTGGATCGCCACCGAGTACAAGTCGCCCGACGCGATGCCGCGCGACTGCGCGCCCTCCGAAAGACGGTCGGCCGACACGCGCGCATAGATGTGCCCGCCACGCCGACCGATCAACGCCTCATCGCCGGCGAGCATCGTGACCACGCCGCCCTCGGCCTCGATCGAGCCCAGGTTCGCGACACGCCGACCAAGGAAGTGCACCTCGTCCGCCGCGCGAATCGAGCCCTCGTTGACCACGTCGCCCTGGAGGTCGGTGAAGCGGTCGTGACCCTTCAGGAAGTCGGTGTCCGAGATCGACCCCGCAGCCGCGTAGATCGAACCGACATTCACCAGCGCGCCCGCGCCGAAGTACACGCCCGCGGGGTTGGTGATGTAGACCTTGCCGTTCGAGGTCAGCGTGCCGTCGATGCGCGAGGGGTCGCCGCCGGTCACGCGGTTGAGCACGCGCGACTGCGCGTTGGGCTGCACGAAGCGGACCGTCTCGCCCGCGGGGACGTTGAACTGGTGATACTGGATGATCGTCTTGTCCGACGCGGTGATCGTCGTCACCCCGCCCTGACGCTGGAACGTCGCCGATCCGTGCGTGACCTGCTCGCCCTCCGGGCCCGCGTGCGCGAGCGACGCCGCCAGCAACGACACCAGCGGGCTGATCATCAGCCCACTGCGACCGATCACGGGCGACACGGAACGGCGGGACCGCCTGGAGCTCTTGGGCATGTTCTTCACCTCGCGAACACGGATTCGCACCGCCCGCTGGACCTGATCCAGGGTAAACCACGGGGACGGACCCCGGGCGGGGTCACGGAGCCTGGGCCCCGGGACTCTCCCAGTATGCCATCAGAAGAGCAGTGTGAACACAAAGTGCCACCGGCTATCACCGGAGTGCACGTCCTCGGACTCGACATCATCGAGCGCAACCCCCCAGTCTACCCGAATCGAGATGTTCCGATAAAGCAGGAAGTCCACCCCGAGCCCTGCACCCCACAGGGCGTCGTTGTGTTCGAAGCTCTTCCGGTCCGAGTTGTACGTTCGCCCCAGGTCCGTAAACGCCTTCAGCGCCAGGTCCCAGTCCGGCGAGGAGTAGACCGTCGCGGGCGACGCGTGGAACTGACGCCCCATGAAGGTCGTGGGGTTCGCGTCGGGCTCGAACGAGCGCGGGATGTGCCACCGATACTCGAGCGAAGCCGCGATCACGGAGTCGCCCGCGACCGCCGACTCCGGGTACCCGCGCACCGTGTAGAGACCGCCGAGCACCTGCTCCTCGTTGGGGATCAGGCGGTTGTCCATCGCCCACTGCCCGCGAAGCGACCAGGCGATCTCGTGCGCCAACGTCGAGCTCTTCCAGCTCGTCGGGTCCTTCCAGTCGTCGCCAAAGAAGATCGGCTCGAGGAAGAACGACCCCCCGATCTGCCCTTCGATCCTGCTCCATCGTCCGTCGGGGTCGAGCCGCCCGAGGCGCTCCATGCCGTCCACGCTGGCGCCGGTCCAGTCGTTGTCCGAGAAGTCGAAGAACAACCCGCCGTCAACCGACCAACGCTCGTTGCGCTTCTCGGCGCTGACACCAAAGCGCGGAATGAACAGCTCCTCGTCACCGTGCACATCAACCGCGTGGTTGCTCACCTGGATGTGATCCCACCGCGCGCCCGCGTGCAGGTCGACGAAGAACTCGCGGCGCTGATAGATGTTGTAGATCAGCTCGCCGCCCAACTCGTACTGCTCGCCGGTGAACAGCTCCGACGCGGCGCCCACGTCCGATGCGGTGTACGACGAGTAGTTGCCGAACCCGCGAGCACGGAGCCGCTGCGAATCGCCGACCGGGAACTCGTACGACCCGATCACCGCGTGAGATTCGCTGAACCCCGCCGTGATGTACTCAAGCGAGAAGTGATCGTCGCGATTGAACAGCTGCGTGTTCTGTGCGCCGAAACGCTGCCGCCACTCGGCGGTCGACTCCGTGCCCGTGTTCGAGAGCTGCGCGTACAGAAGCCAGGGCTTGTTCTCCGCGACCAGATAGTCGAGCGTCGCCTCGTTGAGCCCATCGCCGGGCGCGAGCGCCACGTCCACACGCCGACCGGGGTGCCGATTGAGGCGCAGCACGTAGTCGTCCAGCGGATCGCGCAGGATCAGGTCTCGGCGAGGCTCCGCGTCCTCGCCCGCCTGCACCGGGCTCAGGCGCGCGATGCGCGCGTGCGCCGGGTTGTCCAGGCGGTCCTCCGGCTTGATGCGGCTGCCCGACGCGACCGTCCGCACCTTCGTCACCACGCCCACGTACACCACGAGCTTGATCGAGGTGTCTTCCTCTGCGCGCAGATCGTCGCCGGTCGAGATCTCGATCTGGTCGATGTCCGGCGCGACCAGCACGCCGAGGATCCCCAGGTCGTCGCTCAGGTGCCTGACGATGCGATCCTGCACCGCGAGGAGCCCCGACTGCGCGAGCGCCCTGGGGCCGGAACGCCCGATCGCATCGATGCGGACCAGCGAGCCCGCCTCGCCCTCGCGAGCCGCGGCGTATGTCCCGTTCCGCGCGACCAGCTCAACTTCCAGGCTCTCAAGCTCGCCCGTCGCAGGCAGGCCGGGATGCTCGGTCATGTACTCGATGCGGAGCGATGAGACGGGGTACACCACCTCGTCCGACGCCGCGGGTGCGGGCGGCGGGGGGGGCGCGTCTTCGGTCGTCGGCGTCTGGTCATCGGGCGCCACGACCGGAGTGGGGGGCTCGATCGGCTCCATCTCCTCGATGATCGGCTGCGCTGTCGCCGCGCGCACCAACGCGCACAAGGCGATCACCAGCACCCAAGCACGACACCTTGTCACGGCCATGGACAGCACTTGGCTCCGTGCGCCGGGTGCGAACCCCCGCTACAGGCCCCACGGTACCACCACCGGGAATACCCGGCAAACGCTCAGGAGGGCGTCTCGCCCCGCCGCGCCCGCTCGATCAGGTCGTTCGCCCGCGACTCGAAGTCCGATGTGATCGTGTACCCCGCGTTGGTCGTCATCGGCATCGCCTCCTCCGTCGCCCGCAGGCACCAGAGCTGGCGCGTCTCCGGACGCCCGACCAGCACGTCGATGTGCTTCTGGCGCAAGGGGATCATCAGGATCACCGGCGCCCCTTCCGCAAGCCTCCAACTCATGAACCGCGTCCACACCGAGATCGCCTCGGGAGGTGAGTCCGCGCATCGGGGCACGCGGAACCCACGCGGGCGAGCGTCCACCGTCCGCGACCGGGTCGCGTCGCTCGCGCCCACCGGCAGGAAGCCATCCAACTCCGTCTCGATGTAATAGAGGATGCGGTAGAGCCCCTGAAAGCTCGGCCCGAGCTCCGGGCGTGCCGCGAGTTGCCCCGCCGCAGTCGTCTCGGGTTGTTGCGGAGCTTGCGGGTCGGCGCTCGCCGCCGCCGCAACGAGGCCCTCCCGCGCCTGATCGACCGCCGCCACGACCTCGTGCGCCGCGGTCGTATTCACACAGGCACCCTCGACCTGCTCAAGGCGTGGGAGCACCTCGCGCAACGCCCAATCAAGCCCGAGCCCTCGCACATGCGCGCACGCGCACAGCGGGTACGCCGTCCTGCCGCGCCCGTCCGATGACGACCAGAAACGACCGAGCAGGAGCGACCCACCCTCCGACCACGCGAAGAGGTGCCGAAACCCCTCCGTGACCTCGTGCTCCGGGAGCGAACTCCAGGAACCCGAGTCGATGTTGCCGCCCACACCCTCGACGTAGATCCGGCGCTTCGCCTCGATCAGCAGATCGGTGTCCAGCCCCTGATCATCGATGTGATCGTTCCAGCCCGGGTGCTTGCCGAACGCACCGAAATGCACGCTCGGGCGGGCGGGTGTCCCTTCGCCGCTCAGCCACCGAGTCAGGTGTTTGAGGATCACGCGGGCCAACCTCCTGACGCCCCTCGCCTGCACCCGGTCATTGGGAAGCCCGGTCGGGCCTCAGTCATTGCTCGTCTCCCGGTCGACGCGCGTCATCACGTCGCGCATCTCCGCGGGGAATCTGTTCCACGCGGTCTGGTTCGAGATCAGCTCATTCGCCCTCGCGACCGCGTCGGCGAGCGCGCCGCCCACGTTCCCCGCCTGGATGCGCGAGACCGCGGCGTCGAACCGCTGGGGCGAGAGTCGCACGCCGGGCAGCGGCTCGATCGTCAGTTCCCGCTTCTGCTCTTCGATCCGCGTCTCCGCGGTGCCGAGTGGCGAGCCCGGAGGGTTGCCCTGCCCGATCCAACCGTGGATCGTCTCAAGGCGCGCACTCGCGCTCCGGTACTGCTCGCCCCAGGCCGTGCGCGCCTCGGCGAACACCGCGTTGCCCTCGAGCAGCCCGCGCGCTTGCTCGCCGAGTTCATTGAGCCCGACCATCGCCGCCTCAACCTGGCGGAGCGCACTCTCGCCCGATGACCTGTCGAGCGCACGGACCACGTCGTTCTGCATGCGCTCGTAGATCGTCCGTCGTTCGCGTTCGATCTTCCCGATCAGCTGCAGCAGGTCATCGCACTTCCGCTGCGTCGCGTCGTCGGCGCCGTCGAAGTTCAGCTTCGCCACCTCGCGGCGCGCATCCGCTCCCGCCCAAAGCACGCCACGCTCCAGGCTTATCTTCCGCGCATCGGGTGTTCCCCAGATCGCGTCCCTGGCCACCGGCCCGCCCGACCCGGCGTACGCCTCCGCGATCGCCTCGGCGAGCTCCGGCGCATCGGTCTCGCGGTACCTCTCAATGCGCGACGTATCGGCGCCCGCGCCGCTCAGCGCATGCACGGGCAGCGACGCCAGGTACTCGTGCGCCCACTGCCCCATCTGCTCATGGCTCGTCACCTTCTCAAGCGCGATCAGCCCCTCGAGCGCAGCCTGCGCGTCGGCGTTCCACGCCAACCCCGCGATCGGCTGATCAAGCCTGATCGCCTCCCGCGCCGCGTGGATCACCGGTCGCACGACGGTCAGATCGACGTACGCCCGCGCCGCCTCCGCCCGCTTCTCGAGCAGCTCCGGATCGGCCTTCCGGACCATCTCCAGCAGTGCCGGCGGCCGCACCGGCTCGCTGATCCCCTCGAGCAACACCCCCGGCGCCTCGGCCCGGGTCACGCGCCGCCCGCCCATGTCGACCTCGAGCCCGCCCTCATAGACAAACCCGCGCTGGCTGCCCGCCTCGTTGACGATGATCGCGCCCGCGGGCGGCTCCCCGGAGATCAGGGTCGACGCATCGCTCCAAAGCGCCGCGTGCGAGCCCACCCGCTTCTGATAGTCAAGCGACCACCACGCGGTCAGGCCGATCAACACCACCGCGGTCAGGATCGACGCCGCGTAGACAGCCGCTCTGCGCATCGCGTGCGTGCGTTTCGCATTCGCGGAGCGTGTGACGAGTCCACGCTCGCGGAACACCTTCTCCATGAACACGTCGCGGAGGAAGTACGCTTTGTCCTTCTTGTTCCACGCCCGTCCGCCCGGCAGGGCGTCCACGGGCACGCCGAGCGCGCTCGCGAGATCGGCGTCGAGTTCCGCGCCCTCTCGCATCGAACTCGTGAAGTAGATGCCGCGCAGCATCGGGGGCTTGTTCGACCAATCTCCCGTAAAGACCTCGTCCAGGTATCGGCGCAGCCGCGGCGCGAGGCGCGCCACAGACTCCGGGAACGAGTACAGCGAGTCCAGGCGGTCGATCGGGCGACCCTCCGGGTCCATCGACACCTGCGGGTCCATCATGAGCCCGAGACGCCGCCGGCGGAGGCGATCGGACAAGGTGCGGAAGTGATCGTCGATCAGCTCGCCCCGGTACGGCGCGTCGATCGGCTCGGGGTTCGACCACCCCATGATCTGGTGCTGCAATCCCGGGTCCTTGATCGACTCGAAAAACTCGCGGAACCCGTTGATGAGGTCCGCCTTCGACACGATCACGAACACCGGGAAACGCACGTTCAGCGCACGCTGAATCTGCACCATCTGATTCGCGATCTGCTCGGCCTTCTTGTCGATCTCCTGGTCCGAGTCCTTGATCAAACGGTCGGCCGGGATGAACAGCAGCATCCCGTTGATCGGCGCATCCTGACGGAAGCTCTTGAGCAGCTTCAGGAAGTCGGGCCACTCGCTCGACGAATCAAACATCAGACGCCCGGCGGTGTCGAGGATCACCGCGTGGAACGTGAACCACCAGTGCATGTTCACCGTGCCGCCCGTGCCCTGCAGCTTGTTCTGCAGGCCCTTGGGGAAACGCACGTCCGAGTGGCGGATCGCCTCGGTCTTGCCCGTGCCCGGCTCGCCCACCACCAGATACCACGGGAGCGAGTACACGTCCTTCCCGTGGCGCTTGAAGATCTCGATGCCCTCCATGAACTTCCGGCGCAGGTCCTCCACCTGGTGCTGCTGCGCGCCGCCCTTGTTGCTCGCCGTCAGGCGCTTGATGAACGGCACCGCTCGCGCCGCCCGCTTCCGACGGAGCAGCGCCTGCACACCGACAAGCAGGAGGCCGACGACGAGCGCGCCGCCCAGGACGATCCCCGCCGCCGCCATGAGGTCCAACACCCACAAGACGCCGATCATCCCGCCGACAGCGATCGCGACCAGCGCGATCATCGCCCCGAGCGGAATCGAAGAGTTGCTCGCGCCCATCACACGCCCTCCCCGCGCTGCGCGATCCGTTCGACCGTCGCCTTCAACTCATCCGAACCGGTCAGGTACACGAACACCAACGCGCCAAACAACACCGCGGTCAGCCCGATCAGCAGAATCCCGATCCCCACGAGCGTGCCCGCCGGGCGCTCGGTCAGATCGGTCGTGTCGGTGTGTTCGTACGCCTCAGGGCAGACCCGAGACGTCGGGTCGGCGTCGATGACCCCGCGGAGCTTCGCCGCAGCCTCGACCATCCTCGCGCGGATCGTCTCGGGCCGCTGCCCACCCGTAAACCCGAGCCCCAGACAGGCGAAGAGCACGCCCAGACGCTCACGCCCCGCATCGCCGGCTTCACTCATCGCGGCGTCGAACGCATCAAAGAACGCCTGGTCCGAGCCCACGCCCTCGATGTCGATCGACATCGGCTGCCACGACATCGCGTACGGCAGACGGCTCTCACGGACCATGGAATCCGCGAACAGCACCAGCGCAGGTTCGATCGCCTGGTAGTCCGCCGCGAGCGAACCTTGCCCCATCGATTCCGAACGCATGCGGCTCATCAACTGCTTCAGTTCGTTGCGCACGACCTCTTCCGGCGGCATCGCGCCCTTGCGCGACGAGCGGTTCAGTCGGCACAGGTACTGCAAGAAAGGCTCGGTCAGTTCCGTCAGGCGCATCGATTCCCCCGAGAGTGCTACGCGTCGCGGAGCATGGATTCAGCGTACTCCGCCACCGATTCAAGCATCGAAGACTCCGTCGCGGATTCGTCGAACTCGCCCACCAACTCCCGATACCGACGCCACGACTTGGCGTCGCTGCCGCCCACGTTCGCCTCGATCAGGTCCGGGCTCAGCTCCTCGAGCCGCCGGTGCGCGAAGTGGCCCACCTGGCCCATCGCCCCCAGCAGAGCCGCGATCAGCACCCGAAGACGCTCGACCTCGCGTTTCACGAGCTCGGCATCGTCGGTCTGCCCCGTCGCGTACTGCCCGATCAGACGTCCGATCGGCGCGACGCGGGTCACGTCCGAACGCGGCGCCACCTTCGCCCACGTGTTCCACGCGAGCTGATCCAGGCTCGAGACAAACCGCGCCATCGCCGCCGCGAGCTCCGACAGGCGCGGGCCGTCCAGCTGCGCGTTCGAATCAAGCGACAGCACCTCGCGGAACAGGCCGGACTGATCCGGCGGCAAGATCCACGAGTCCGATGGTCCGGGAATGCGGCTGAACCCCGAATGGGCCAGACGCGACAGGATCTGCGAGCGTTCCGATGGCGACATCGAGCGCGAGAGCTCGGCCAACTGCTCGGCGAGCCGCAACGCCTGATCGGGGCGGCTCTCGGGTTCGGGCATGATCGTCCCTTTCTGGGCCTGGACTGGCGGTGCAATATACGAGATGCGTCCGGGAACGGGGGCCTTCCTCCGACACTCGGGGTTGCGCAGCTTTGGCCGATTCCGAGAACGTCGCCCAACGCCCCTCGCGCTTTGGTCGCTCCTGGACGCCGCCGATCCGTCTCCTCGCCGCCGCCGAGGAGGAGATACGGATGAGCAACCGGGCCCGGATCACGACTCTCGCACTCGCCGCCTTCGCCCTCGGGCTGCCCGCGTGCACGGGCGCCTCGGCGACATCGGGTCGCACGCTCGCACCCGCCCGCCAGGATCGCCCGGTGCCCGCAGGGCCGTCCGCGTCAGTCAGCAGGCCCGTTCTCGCCTCGGGTGACTCGCTCGGTCGAGCTATGTTCGAGGCCCCCGTCACCTTCGCCTCCCGCTTCCGCGCCGAGCGCCGGTACGCCACCGTGCCCACCGAGTAGCGAGGTGAGTTCGTCCGGCGCGAACCGATACTCGGCGCCGTCCAGCACCGGCGCGATCGATCTTGCGAACGGCAGGCGCACCTTGCCCACCGTGAACGCCAATCGGAAGCCAACGTCGGCGTACGAGATCCACTCCTGGTTGAAGCCCTCGTCGATCACGTAGGGCTTGTCCGCCTCGTACGCCTCGCCGTTGGTCATCTGCGGGGGCGACATCGCCGACGCACCGATCACCGCATACCCCACGCCCTCGTCAACCGTCACGAACTCCGCGACGTTGCCGATCATGTGCGTGAGTTCCGCACCCGGACCCTCATCCACCGGCGCAAACCAGAGTGTGCCGTCGTCATGACCATCGTGGATCGCGCTCCGCGCCTCTCCCGCCAAGCCGTCCGCGAGGAAGACGCCCGAGTCGGGGAACTGCCAGGTCGAGCGCCCGCCATTCGCCTGCCACTGCGCAGCCTTCCCCGCCACGTAGTCCCACTGCTCGCGCCAGGTCTGGTCGCGCAGGTTCCAGTTCTCGGCCTCCACGTTCTTCTCGTGCTGATCGAGCGCGAGCTTCCACTCCTCCGCGGTCGGAAGCCGGCACCCCATCGACTCCGCGAGGTGCGTCGCCGCCGCGGGTGAGACGTGATTCAGCGGGAACGCGCGTCCCGGATCGTCCGGGTCGAGCCCGGGCGCATAGAGCGTGTTGCCCTCGGCCTGCAGGTTGGGCTGCAACCACCCGCCCGAGTTCGCACGGACTCCTGCACGCCAGAGGATGTTCGCGTTCCAATCCCATACGCGCGGCCCGTCCCAGTTCTTCTGCGCCATCGCGACGAGGCTGAACGGTGTGCCGCCTTCCGAATCCGGTTGATCGAAGACGCTCAGCTCGCTGCGCCGTACGCCGTCCTGCACGAGCCCGAGCGAGACCTCCTCCGCCGAGATGAAGAACGCGTTGTCGTCCCGGTACACCTGCACAAACTCGATGGCGGTGCCGTCGTCGCCCGGCGTGTGAAACACGACCCGCGTTTGCAGATTGTTGTCCTCGAACGTCCAACCTTCGATTTGCCCGGGGCCGACCTCCGCAAAGTCGAGAGCCTCGATGTTCTCCGCTTCAGAAAGGATCCTCGCGAGCGACTGCCGAACGCTCGCCGGAGAACCCGCCTCGCCCGGATGCTCGCGTGCAAACGCGTCGGCCGCCGCGATCAGATCCCGCATCGCCTGAGCGATCTCGTCTTCGCTCGCGCCCGAGTCGCGCCCGCCGTAGCCCTCAAGCGTCCGCAGCGCGACGTTGTACCGCAGACGCGACGGCAACTGCCCACGATCGACGCCGAACGCCTCCTCGAGATCGAGCTCAATCAAGTCGGAGATGTCGTCGCCCGAGTCGGCCGCCGCCGCCACACGCGCCCACCGATTCGGCCGCGCAGCGCGCACCTCGCCCGCGAGCCGCGTCCCAACTTCCCCCAGTCCCTCCGACATCGTGAGCAGATGGTCGCCCGCTTCCTGTTCGAGCGCAAGCTGCTGCGTTGTGGTCGGCCACGGCAGTTCGCCAAGTCGTCGCCACGCAGCGATCGAGATCATCGCCTCCGGATCACCCTCGCCACGGGCCAGACGCGCGAGCGAGTCGAGATTCTCCGAAGTCCGCAGGTCCGCAGCCCGCTGCCGCCGCGCCATGATCGCCCCAAACGCCTCATCAGCCCGGGCCTGGTCATACACAGGATCCGCGGTCCACTTCGACACCAGCGCATCGGCGCTCGCGCCGCCCGAGCCCGCCTCCCAGGGTGTGTGCCCCCCATCCAGCAAGGCCTCCGCGCTCGCAAAGTCCGCGACCATCGCCGTGACGCTATCTCGCCACGCGCGGTAGGTCGCCATCCGCTCCTCGCCGCGCGCAATCACGTCTGGCCCATTCGTTGGCCCGGTCTCGTCCCACTCGGTCTCCGCGATCGCGGCGCCCAGCAGCGACTCGCGGTGCGCACGCACCGCATCCGCGAGCGGCTCGGGCGACCACGCCGCCGGTTCCGCGTCCAGGCTCGCAAGCTCCATCGCCGGCACCGTCTGGTCGAGCTTCGCGATGTACTCGCGCGTCGCCAGTGCCGCGTCATGGAACGTGCGGAAGTCATCCGTCCGCTCAAACTCCGACCGCATCGCCGCCAAGCGTTCGAGCCAAGACTCGTTGAGCACGCCCGCGGTCGCAGGAGGGACGCCCTCAACCTGCGCCGCGATGAACGTCCGTTCAAACGCGCCGAGCCGCTCGTCGAGCGACGCCTCGCCCTCGCGCACCTGCTCGAGCGCCAGCGCCGCGGTCTCGATGCTCCCCTCGATCCGATCTCGCTCACCCTGAATCCAGGGCAACGAGTTCACGTGATCCAGGTTCGCACGCTCACTCCGAATCCGCTCCTTGAGCCCGGAGAGTGCCTCGCCCAACGCCTCATCGAGCGCGGGGTGACGTTCATACCGAGTCAGCGTCGCCTCAAGCTCACCCACCGCGTCCCGCAGCGTCGAGTCGCGACGCGGATCGTCGATTCCCGGCAGCGCAACCCACCGCGGGTCCTTCGCGTCGTCAAGCCACGCCCGAAGCGACGCGAACGTCGGACGCGCCGCCGCCTCCGCGTACGCCGACGACTCCCGCGCGAACGCGGTCGCGTCGATCCGACTCCAACCGCTCCGAACAAACGCCGCGGCTTCTTCGCCCAGCTGCGCGAGTTGCTCCGCCCGCTCCTGCATCGCGGCGAGGCTCGAACCCGGTTCCGCGCTCTGGCGTGGGTCAAACTTCTCCACGTAGGCCTGCGACTCCGCGAGCTCGCGCGCCGCGACGGCCTGGAAGCGGGTGATCACCGGATCGCTGAACGCCGCGAGCGCTCCCGCAGCCTCATCAGTAATGCGATCCGACGCGGCCTCGATCGCCGCGGCCCGATCGAGCGCAATCAGCGCCTCGTTGAGCGTGCGGCCGATGGTCCCCGTGAAGCGCGTCTGCGATGTGATCAGCTCTTGCTGCGCGTTCTCCGGTGTATCCAGCGCCGCAGTGAGCGAGCGCAGGTACGTCGCCGCCCCGGTCCACCCCTGTGCGCTAAAGCTGTCGGCATACTCGTTGAGCCGCGCCTTCTTGTCCCACTCGTTGATGTCGCGCATCAACTCGAGCACCTGCTCGTAGCCCTTCTCGGTCTCGAGCACGCTCAGGCCTTGCACCGCAGAAGCCGCCGCTCCCCCGCTCGCCAAGCTCTCGACGCTCGTCAGGTCCTCGATGTTCCACGCCTGCGGCTCCTGGTCCGCGTCGCTGCCCGCGAGGATTCGCCAAGGGTTGAATAGCGCCCGCTCGCCGCGCTTGCCCGTGCCCGCGTCGAGCGCTCTGACCTCGTCCAGGATCTCCCTGAGCCTCTCGTCGTCGCTCGCCGCAAGGGCGTCGTCCCAGGGGTTTGCGCCGCCCACGCCATCGCCCGAACGGACGTACCGCTCAAGCCCGCGCCCCCAGGTGTGGTACGCCGTGACGAGCTCCGTCCATTTCTCTTGGTCGAACTGGGCGCGCTGCGCACGCACCCACAACGCCACCCTCGGGCCGATGGTCACCCCGCCCACCGCGAGCAGCAGCGCCGCCGCCGCCCCGACGCCCGCCGGCACCTTCCACCGATCGCGTGGTTTGGGCTTCGGGATCGCGCGGAGCTTCTCGTGCGCAAGCAGGAGTGAACGCTCCGACGCCGCCGCGTTCGGATCCAGAAGCCAGGCGACAAACTCCCGCCACGCCGTCCCCACCGGGCCGCCCTCGCGTCCGCCGTCAAACGCGTCCCACTCCGGGCCTTCCACCAGAGGCCACCCGCCCAGCACGCGGAACCGCTTGTGCAGGATCAGGCGGTGCAGCACGTGCCCCAGCGCACGCAGGTCGTCGAGTTCGGTCAGCCCCTTCGTCGCGACCACGTTCTGCGCCGCCGGGTCGGTCAGCAGCACCCGTGTCTGCAGCAGGTCACTGACCGAAGCGATCAGAATGTTGCCCGCTCGAAGGTTGCCGTGCGGCCGCCCGCGCTTGGTCTGGATCTCGCCCAGCCCGTGCAGCACCTCGCGCACGATCCGCTTGAGCGCCTCCGAGTTGGTGTCGTCCCACCGGAACCGCGCCCGCGCGAGCATGTGGGCGGAGGTGTCGCACGCGTCGATCGCGTAGAACGCGCCGCCGTCCTCCAGGCGCCCCTGCCCATGCACCGCGGCCCAACGGTCGGACCCCGCCTCCCCGAGGCGACGCTGGATCTCCGCCGAGTCCAGGAACTCGCCCACCCGGTCCCCGCCGCGACGGGCCCCCAGCACCTGCGTCGGGTCGGCGATCCACTTCACCGCGATCGGCGTCTCTTCGCCCCAGACGCCACCGCCCTCGGCCTCCGCGACGCTGACGGTCGTGAGGCCCTTGTGGTACAGATCGCGGTGTGTCCGAAACTCGTCGCTGAACACACGGAGCATGAAGGCCTCCCCGAGGGAGTGTACCGGGGTGTGCCCCGGGTGCCAGCCTCACACCCCACCCAAGAGCTTCGATCTGGACATTCTCGGGCGAAGCGCCGCCTTCCGCTACGCTCCGGGCCGGAGCCGCGCCAGGTGAGCGACGCACCCAGACCGCTGGTCATGGTGATCGACGACGACCCGTTCTTCCGGGCGGTGGCTGTCGCGCTGCTCCAATCGCGTGGATACCGCACCGCCGAGCAGGAGGAGATCGATCCGGACCTGCTCGCCGGGCTTGCTCCAGTCCCCGACGTCCTCCTCCTCGACCGCCACCTCAGGGCCGTCGATGCGCACGACCGCCTGCCAGCCCTGCGCGACGCCCTACCCCGGACCCCCATCATCCTCATCACCGCCGACACCTCGCTCGACGCGAGCGAGCAGGCGACCTCCCTCGGCGCCTTCGACTTCCATCCCAAGCCCATCGACGAAGCCCGCCTGCTCGCCTCCATCCACCACGCCCTCGAACACGCCCGCCTCGCCCGACGCATCGAGTCGCTCCAGGCGGTGGAGCCAACGGAGTTCGAGGGGATCGTCGGCGCTTCCCGGGCGATGCGCACCGTCTTCAGCATCATCGACAACGTTGCGCCCACCGAAGCGCCCGTCATGATCCTCGGCGCGAGCGGCACCGGGAAGGAACTCGTCGCCCGGGCGATCCACCGCCGATCGGCGCGTTCCCAAGGCCCGTTCGTCGCGATCAACGTCTCGGCGATCCCCGACGACCTCACCGAGTCCACGCTGTTCGGGCACGAACGCGGCGCATTCACCGGCGCGGATCGCACACGCCACGGCGCGGTCGAGCAGGCCGCCGGCGGCACGCTTTTTCTCGACGAGATCGGCGAGATGCCCCTCGACATGCAGCCCAAGCTCCTGCGCTTCCTCCAGGAACGCACCTACCGGCGTGTCGGCGGGCAGTCCGAGCTCAACGCCGACGTGCGACTCATCAGCGCCACCAACCGCGATCCGCTCGCCGCCGTCCGCGACGGACGACTCCGCTCAGACCTCTATTACCGCCTCAACGTCGTCCCCGTCACGCTCGCGCCGCTCGCGCAGCGCGAGGGTGACGTCCCCATCCTCGCCCGCCGGTTCCTCCGAGACGCGGCCGAGCGCCACGGGAGGGCCTTCAAGAACCTCCACCCGGAGGCGATGGCCGCGCTCGAATCCGCGTCATGGCCCGGAAACGTGCGTCAGCTTCAGCACGTCATCGAGCGCGCCGTCGTGCTCCACGACGCCGACACCCTCACGCGCGAGATGCTCGATCCAGCCTCGGGCTCACCGTTGCGCGACGCGCCGCCCTCCGCGCCTAACGGCTCGCACGCGATCTCCGGGGTTTCCGTCGTGGCCGATGGCGGCGCGATTATCCCCATCGCCGAGCTCGAGCGACGGGCGATCATGCACGCGATCGAGACCCTCGGCTCACCCGCCCGTGCCGCCGTCGCCCTCGGCATCTCCGAAGCGACCATCTACCGCAAGCTCCGCCGATACCGCAAAGACGGCCGCGCACCATGAAGCCGTATGAAGACGCGGCGCGCCTCTCGGAGCAGATCACGGCGCGCTGTCGCGCCGCGGGGTTCGCGCTCGCCGGCGTCGCCTCCGTCGAACGCTCCGCCCGTGAGCCCGAACTGCGTGACTGGATCGCCCGAGGGCGTCACGGTTCGATGCGCTGGCTTGCCGAGACCGCCGACGACCGCTGCGCGCCGGACGCACTGCTTCCAGGCGCGCAGGCTGCCGTCATGGTCGCCGACCTCTACGAGACGCGCAACCCAAGCCGCGGCGCAACAACCGACCAGCCCGATGCCGAAGCGGTGGGGGAGCAGACTGTCCTGGGCAAGGTCGCCCGCTACGCCCGAGGGCGCAACTACCACACCCTCACGAAGCGCCGCCTACGCCACCTCTGCGATGAACTGCGCGACGAGCACCCCGGCGCACGGTTCCGCGTCTTCGCCGATACCGCCCCCGTCCCCGAGCGAGAGCTCGCAGCCCGAGCCGGGCTCGGTTGGATCGCCAAAAACACTCTCGTCATCAACCCCCGCCTCGGCTCGTGGTTCGTGCTCGCGGGCTTCCTCACCACACTCCCCCTCAAGCCACCGCTTCAGCAGTCGGCGATCACCGACCACTGCGGCACATGCACGCGCTGTATCGACGCCTGCCCGACCAACGCCATCACGCCCTACGCCGTCGACGCCTCTCGGTGCGTCAGCTACCTCACCATCGAGCGCCGTCTCCCCATCGACAGGTCACTCCACCAAGGCGTCGGCGATTGGATCGCCGGATGCGACATCTGCCAGGAGGTCTGCCCGCACAACTCGCCGCGCACCGAGCCCGCGACCGAAGCTCCGAATCCGGACTATGCGCCGACGCGCACGGGGTTCGACCTTCTCGAAGTGCTCGGCTGGGACGAGCAGTCCCGCCGGGCCCGCTTCGCGCAAAGCGCCCTCAAACGCATCTCCCTCGTACAGATGAAGCGCACCGCCGCGATCATCGCGGGCAACACCCTGCGCGACAGAGCCCGTTCGCCGCGAACGCGCGAGGCGCTGGCGCGCCGCCTCGAGTCTCTGGCGTGGAGCGCAGGCGAATCGCCAACCGTGCGCGAAGCGGCTCGCGCTGCACTCATGGGCGTGCCCGAGTCGTCCGACGCACCGCCCGCGAGCAGGTCCGAGAAACCCGGCTAATCCCAGCGAGAACCCCGCCTGTCCGGCGCGCAACCGCGGTTCTATCCTCGGCCTACGCGCGTCCGATCGACGGTCGGTCAGGGGGCGCGGGAGTCAAAGAAGAGAGGTTCTCAAATGCCCATTCGTTCGGCATGGGGCATCGCCCCGGTGGTTATCGTCTCCGCCTGCGCGCACGCAGACCTGATCACCTACCAGTACGACGGCACCGTCGCGACCAACACACCTTGGGCATCGCTGCACGGCAAGCCCGTCAAGGTCCGCCTCACCATCGACCTCGACACGCCCGCTTCACAGGCCACCGCCGACCGCAAGCAGTACGACGGCGCAGTCACCGCCGGCTACTTCCAGGTCGACGGCATCCGATTCCCCATCGATCCCAACGGGTCGCGCAACATCACTGTCGTTCGCACCGGCGTGTTCGACATCAACTCGGGCCTGACCTTCAACCAGTACAACATCAACGTCTCCACCGACGGCGTCGACCGCGACCCCTTCGTGTTCCCGTCGAACATCCTCTTCAATCTCTACGACTACGACGCCCCGGCCGACACCGTGCGCGATCTCGAACTCGATCAGCCGCTCGACACACTCAAGACCATCTCGCACGGCGGTGTCGACAAGTTCGCCGTTGGACTCGGCGTCGCCATCGGCAGCACCCACTCAACGGTCACCAGCGGTGATGGCGGGATGTCCATCGTGCCCACGCCCGGCACCGGCGCGCTGCTCGCCCTGGGTGGCTGCGTCGCCGTCACGCGACGCCGATAGAGACAAAAGCCGCACCCCATGTGACGACCGGGCCGGCACAAGCCGGCCCGGTCATGCATGCGCATACACCTCGTCCGGCGCTTCGAGCTGACTACTCCCTCGCCCGCCATGCCTCCAACACCCGCGGCCGCACGACCGCCGTCCACCGCTCGTACCCCTTGGCGTTCACGTGCAGGCCATCGCCCTCGAACAGCGCCGGGTCCGGCGTGCCGTCCGCCCCGAGCAGCGGCTTGCCGATGTCCATGAACCCCACATACTCGTGCGACTCGGCGTACTTGCGCACGATCTCGTTCGCCTCGTGCATCGCCTCCCAGTTGCTCCACCGCGCCACGCTCGACTTGATCGACATATACAGCACCCGCGTCTTCGGCAGACGCTCATGCACGCGCGCCACAAACTCAATAAACCCGTCTGCCGCAGCCTGCGAGTCCGTGTTCGTCTCGCCGAGGTCGTTGTCCCCGCAGTAGTACACGATCACCGACGGCTCGTACGGAAACACGATCCGGTCCATCACCTCGAGCACTTCGCGCGTCTTCGAGCCGCCGAAGCCGCGGTTGAGCACCGGCGCCGGCGCCATGTCCTCCGCGAGCGTCTTCCAGAGCCGCACGCTCGACGACCCGGTGAACAGCACGATCCCCTTCGCCGGCGGATGCTCCTTGTCCGCCGCCTCAAACGCCCGGATCTCCCGTTCGTACCAGGGCTCGGGCGCTTGAGCCGGCGCCTTCCCCTCATCCTGCGCGAGAACGCGCGCACCGAACCCGCCCAGCACAGCCAACAAGACGCAAAGACAAACGACAAACCGGGGCATGCGTGCAGTCATGCCGCCATCATACAGCCCGCGACCCGACCCCCAGCATCTCGCCGAGTTTCGCCACCGTCCGCCAGTTCCGCCCTGTGCTGATCGTGCCGAGCGTGCGGTCGAAGTAATCGTTCGTCAGCTTCGACCTCGCCACGCCGTTCGGTAAACACAGGTACACCTCGCGCCCCACAACCGCAAACCGATCCCCCGCCGACCGCCCCGGGTCCAGCTTCGCCGCGGCGCCCGCGGAGGGCCTGCGCTCAAGGAACATCACGTGCAGCGTCGCCCCATCGGCCTCCTCCCACGGCACGCCACCGAGCACCGCGCCAAACTCCCTCGTCGAACGCACAACCACCGGCGAGCGCACCCCAAACTCGCGCTCAAGCGCCGCGCGCACATCGGCGCCGATCGACTTCGCCGCGCTCGCCGAAGCGCCGAACACGACGTTCCCGCTCTGGATGTACGTGCGCACGTCGGCCGCTCCCGCCCGCTCAAACACGCCGACAAGATCGCGCATCGCGACCTTGTTCTTCCCACCCACGTTGATCCCACGCATCAACGCCACGTGCAACGAGCTGCGATCAGCCACCCAACCAATCTACCGCCCGCCCCTCCCACGCGTCCGAAAACGCCGCCGCAAAGCACCCCAACCGCCCCACACGCCCGCCACCCCCGTGCGCACTTCGCCCAGAGCCTCACCCGCCCCCAGGCGAGCCGATACACAGGCGGGAGGATCCCATGCTCGACCTGTCGCTCCCCGTCCTGATCTCCGCCACGATCATCGGCACCCTCGGCCTCTGCATGATCATCTACGGCAAGAACCAGGAAGACCTCCCCGCCATCGGCGGAGGCCTCCTCCTCAGCATCATCCCCTTCCTCATCGCCTCAGTCCTCTACCTCTGGCTCGCCACCCTCGGCGTGTTCGCGGGCCTTTGGGCATGGCGACGGTTTGTGGGGTGACCGCGGTCAGTCGTGCTTGCTGTCGATCTTCGGAACCGCCATCCGCTCGTACTGCTGATTCACGGGATCAGGCGTCTTCCGGTCCTTTGTAACCTGAGCGACGCCCTCATTGAAGGCAAGGGTGTATCTGCGGCTGCGCACAACAGATTCCAGATAGGCGGCTCCGCCCGGAAGTACCGCCGGGCTGTCAAAGCCGATGACCTGTGGGCGTAGCGAGACTGCATCCGTGTAGATCTTCGAGTAGATCGCGATCAACGCCTGCACCATGACAGGCACCGAGACGTCGCTGATGTCGATCGGGAGCGGTGTGAGTTCGGCGATGGCAGGGCCGGACAGTCCGATCGTCTGGAGCGTAACCGTGCCCTGTACACGATTCGCGCCGGCGTCGCCCCCGAAGCCGCCATACGAAGTCAAGTTGACTTCGCCCGAGAGCACGGACAGCTCAAAGCGCATACGCACCCCGACGCCAATATACACGGGTACTGAGTACATGTTGTCGTCGCGCCCCTTCGAGGCGTCGCCGTGAGAGAGCGTCGCCGCGTCCGTTGTCGCTTGCGCGACCTCGCGCGTTGAAGCAAACTCGTCGCGCATCGTGTCGCTTGATTCTGCTGTGTTGACCGGCGCGGTTGAGGGCGGCGCTTGGTTGGTGCTCATCTCGTCCTGCAGCAGGACACCGATCTTGTCGTAGAACGCCTGGACGCCCTTCGATCCGAGTTCGTCCGCGAGGTAGGCGAAGTCCGTCTCTGACTGCACGAACGAGAGCAGGACCTGAAGGCGGTCGTTGCCGACCTTCGAGTACAGGCTCATGTACTCCCCGGCGAGGCCGTCAAACATCAGCTGCACGGATAGGTCGGTCGGTATCGAGCGTATGCCTCTCGCGAGATCCTTGTTGTCAGCAAGGCGAGCGAGCTGGCGGGTAAGCTCGCTCGTCACGTCAAGGTCGGCAAGCAGGTACTCGATATCAACAGAGGAAGTCGTATACATGATCCGGTCGACGACAACAACGTAGGACTCGCCAGCCTGCCCAACCTCGACAGGACCAAACCGCACCGTGCCCGTCGTGTCCAACCGTCCGATTGCGATTCTGGTGAGGG
>JAUIFD010000178.1 GCA_030429485.1 Phycisphaerae bacterium
GCGTCCGAATCCGTCGAAGAGCACGTAGAGCCCCGCCGCGGCGAGCGTGATGATCGGCACGGCGAGCATGGGCAGCAGGTACGCGATCAGCCCGCGCAGCTTGCCGGTAAGGTACGACGCGGGTGTGAGGGTGGTTGTCAACAGCAGATCGAGCGTGCCGTCCTCGCGCTCGCGCGAGATCGCCGACGCGGCCATGTTGATCGCGACGAGCGTGATGATCGCCATCTCGCCCATCGTGGTGAACAGGATCGCGAGGCGGAACTCATCATGCGAGGCGTTCAACGCCGCGGCGTTACCGGCGCGCAGCGTGCCCATGTGGTGATACCACCACACAAGCCCGATGCCGAACGCGATCCCGACGAGAATGAAGAGCCACCGCGCCGCCATGCGCGCGAGCGTGGCGTTGCGCGCCGCGGCCTCGCGCCATGCGATCGGGTTGTGCCACACCGCCCGCGGCGGGCGGTGCTCGGCGCCCTTGGCCCCGAGCCCGAAGATCTTGCGATACCACGGCACGCCGCCGCCGGATCGGCCGACGAGCGTGGACAGCCCGCCCATACGCACCGTGAGCGCCGACCCCAGTGCGAGCACAAACGAGATCGCGAGCGAGCCGTAGCAGAACGCCGAAACGGGCTTGCGGAGGAACCAGGCCGCGCCTTCCTCGGCTCGCGGGTAGGTCGCGGGGTTGAGCAGGGCGCGGAGCGCGAGGAACGGATTCAGGCTGGTGAGCGCGGTGACGCCGTCACCATTCGGACCTGCGCCGCGCCCGGCGTTGGTCATCCACGCGTCAAGAGCCGCGGTGATCGCGACGTAGGTGACGACCGCGACGTAGAACGCGAAGACGGCACGTCGTCCCGCGAGGCGCGAGACCGAGAGCGCGATGGCGATCACGCCCACGAGGACCGCGGCGCACGCCGCCACGCCGTAGCTCGCAAAGATCGTCTGGCCTGGCACCCCGCCGAAGTACTGCACGAGCGCGAACAGAGGCAGGCTCGCGAAGAGCAACGCGAGGATGAAGAACAAGCGTCCGAAGAGGTTGCCCAGCACGATCTCCGCGGGCGTCAGCGGCGTGGTGAGCAGCACCTCCCACGTGCGCGGGCTTGCCTCCTGCGCAATCGCGCCGGCCATGAACACCGGAGCGAGGATGCAGATCAGCCCGATCTGGAGGTACGCGACAAACGTGAAACTCTGGGCGCCCGCCTGGGCCAGCTCGCGATAGCTCAACTCGCCCGCGCCGGATCGGACGAGCAGCGTCCAGAGGAGCACGATGATCAGAATGCCCAGGTACGCCGCCCGCACATAGAGGTGACGCGTCCGGCGTGAGCCGTTCTGGACGAGGCGGACAGCGATGGGGTTGGTGGGTCCGAGCCGGAACAGCCACCTGAGGATGACAGGCATGGGCAGCGAATCCTACCGGCCGCACCAAACGTCGCTGCCGAATCCTACGCACCGGCCCATCGGATACTTATCGGACTTATTTGGTGCTTTAGGTTGCTCGCCATCGCGCTTGAATCCACCCTTGACTGGAAGCTCCCGCAGGGGTGATGTACGATCGATGTGTTCAGCCCACCTCCGGGTGGGTGCCCGCAGCACGTGAGGGAGAGAGAGGGGGAGACCCCTCGAGGTACGGTCAGCCGCACGTTTGTGCGGTGCGCTCGGAGAGAAGATCCATGAAGAAGATCGCGATCGTTACGCCCGTTTTGCTTGTCGGCGTCGCCATGGCGCAGACCCAGTCGTACAGCGGCTCCACCATCGGTGGGCCGACCTGGGACCGTCCGATCGGCGCCGGGCCGTCGATCTCGGGCCTTGGTCCGGTGGCCTACCACGCGGAGACCGTGAGCCTGATCGCCGGCACGTACGACATCTACTCCGATCAGGACTTCGACGGATACCTGCATCTCTACGCCGACTCGTTTAACCCGGCCGATCAGCTCACCAACCTGCTCGCCGGAAACGACGACGGCGCGGGTGGCGTTGGCACCTCGGAGATCTTCGGCGCCGCTGTTGCCGGTGGGACGTACATCGTCGTCACCTCCGGGTATCAGGCGGGCGACCAGGGTAACTTCAGCAACCGAATCGTCTTGGTCCCGACCCCCGCTTCGGCGGCGCTGCTCGGGCTCGGTGGCGTCGTGGCTCTCCGCCGCCGCCGCTGATCGCACTCATAGTTTGACAAACACAAACGCCCGGCGCTTTCGTCGGGCGTTTGCTTTTCATTGCCTCGATCGCCCGTCCGCTGGGGATCGGTCAGGCGACTGTGTCGGCCGGACGTGACGCGGCGGTGATGACCAGCTCCGCGGCCTTATCGTCGCGCGCCGATTCGGCGTGCAGGCGCTGGGCCCGATGGCGTGACCAATCGGTGACCTTGCGATCCGGGCTCTCAGGCCCGTCGTGGATGCGGAGGATGTCGTAGGCGTTGTCGCGCTGCGCGGGGAGGAAGCCCGCGTCGCGGATCAACCGGCAGAGCACCGCTTCGTCGAGGCAGTACGTCGTGCCGGCGCTGGAGACAACGTTCTCTTCCATCATCACCGAACCCATGTCGTTGGCGCCGTAGAAGAGTGCAAGCTGGCCGACGTGGGGGCCCATGGTCACCCAACTCGAGCCGATGGAGTAGACGTTGTCGAGCATGAGGCGCGAGACGGCCTGCGTGCGGAGATACTCGGTCGCACCGGCCATCCGGATGCGCCTGCCAAACTCCGGGTGCGCGTGGCGTTCGCCATCGCCCTCGAGATTCGCGACAACATCCCCCGGGAACCGGCCGGTATCGGTTTCGAGCGAGCCCCAGTCCTTGACGCGTCCGAGGGGCGTGTGCTCGCGCTGGAATGGCCACGAGATGAACGCCTTGTAGCAGCCCAACCCGTTCTCGCCCGCCTCGCGCGACAGCGCGCGATCCTGCCACTCGCGCACGAGCCGCATGTGGTGGATGCGGTCCGCATGCCCCTCGATGTGCCCGAACATCATGGTCGCGCTCGTGAACATGCCGAGCTCGTGCGCGACGTACATCGTCGTGAGCCAAGCCTCCGCATCGCACTTGCCGAGCCCGATCTTGCGCCGGACCGGATCGGAGAAGATCTCGCCCCCTCCGCCGGGGAGCGAATCGAGCCCGGCCTCGCGCAGCTGCACCATCACCCACCGGACTTGGTCGGCGAGCGTCGCGCCCGGCGGGTTGAAGAAGTGGACAAACTCGATGAACTCGGGCGGCGAGAACCCATGCACGTGCATGCGCGGGAACCGCGTCTTGATCGCGTGGAGCAGATCCAGATACCAGGAGAGTGGGAGGTCGGGGTTCATCCCCCCCTGCATGAGGATCTGGGTGCCGCCGATCGCCTCAAGCTCCGCGATCTTGTCGAGGAGGTGCTCGTGGTCGAGCGTGTACGCGTCGTGGTCGCCCGCGTCGCGTCGGAACGCACAGAAGGTGCACTTCGCAGTGCAGACATTGGTGTAGTTGATGTTGCGGTCGATCACGTAGGTCCGGAGCGCCTCGCCGTGCAGCGTCTTGCACCGTGCGTCCGCCCAGCGCCCGAGAAGGTGGAGGGGGGCGTTGGTCAGGAGCTCGAGGCCCTGCTCCGGCGTCAGGCGAGCCTCGCCCGCGGCGACGGCCGAGAGCAGCCCTTCATCGGCGGCGGGCAAGTGAGGGTGGGTCGTTGGTGCGGCGTGCGGCAAGGCTCAACTCCGAGACTCGGGGATTCTAGAGAGCCTCGATGCCTATGTCGCGGTACTTTCAAGAAAAACTGAAAGTTCAGAGCTCTCCGGTCTGGGCGCATCGTCAAGCGAGTTGCTAGAGGCACCCCGCCTGATACGCCGCGAGGTAGGCGAAGAAGTCGTTGGTATTGATGAACCCATCGGCGAAGAAATCGGCAGCCGGGTCCGCACCCTGGTACAGCGTGAGGAAGGCGAAGAAGTCGTTGGTGTTGAGATCGCCCTCGCCCGTGATGTCGGCTGGGCAGGTGTCGACCCATGCGACCCCATTGATGGGGTCGCCGCCGACCACGCCGAGCACGGTCTCGGTGACCGGTGCAGCCCCGGCGTTTGTGTCCCACCGGTAGAGCGTGTTGTCGCCAGCATCGAGATACAGGAGCGCGCCGAGATCGCGGTCAAACGCCATGTCACCGCCGTAGTTCGGTGTCACGTTGGCGAGGTCGGCGTTCGCGCCGGAGGTGAGGTCGACCCGGGTGAGTTGGCCGACGCCATTGGGATCGATGACGAACAACACATCGTTCACCGGGTCGTACCCCGCGTCGTCGTTGTCACGCCCGTTGTCCGCGAGAAACTGCGTCGTGCCGTCGTCCGAGGAGAGGCTCAACAGATGCCGAGTGAGAGCCCCCCCGGGGTTCGGATCTCTGGACACGACGAGCGTTCCAGCGGAATCGACGTAGTCGAATGCCTCGTACCACCCGATCACGCCGGTGTTGCCGAGGTCGTGGAGAATCGTCGCGGCACCGGTCGCGAGGTCGTACTCGACCAGGAACTGCTCGGCTGGGGTGCCCGTGGTGTAGGACAACCCGAACAGCCGGCGCTGGGCGTTGTCGTAGGCCAGGTCGCTCGGTAGGTCGAGCCCGTGGGGGCCGATTACGGTCACGTTCGACGGATCGGCGGAGTCGAAGCGCACCAAGTCGGTCGCGGTGACTCCGAACAGATCGCCCGCGTGGGACGCGGTGGCGAGCACGGCTACTCCGGCGGCTGCAGCGAGTCGGCGCATGGGGAAGTCCTCCGTGCCCCATTGTCCAAAGTCCGTCGTGTCATTCAAGTTGGGAGAAATCCCAGGCTCATGGGGCGATCGACTTCACCTGATTCGAGTGAATCCCACCTGTCCAGCGGTTCCGCGGCGTCGTACGCCCCTCCGGCGTCTCGCCTGAGGAGGCGCAAGGCAGAGCCCACTCCACGCGTAGATACCGATCGGAAGAAACGCGCGCACGCGGCTCTCTGTGAAGTGCGCATTTCCTCTGCATACCGGCATCCGGCGCTGTCGTGCGTGTGTTCAAGATCGAGGGAAACGCCCCGAGATCACGCAGGCCTGTGTGCGATTGCCACAGGTCTGTGCTGATTATAAGAACATCGACTGAAGGTCGGAGAATTGCATTGTCGTCAACGAAGTCCCGCGGCAACCTGATCGCAGCGCTTTCTCGCCATGGGGGCGAGAGCCGGTTTATGGAGTCGCGTCATGAAAAGGCAGATCGTTGCAACGTGCGCTGTCGGCGTCGGCTTGCTGGGCTTCGTTCCGGGCGTACATGCTCAGTGCGGCATTGAAACCACGGAGGCATATCCCGGCCCGCACACCGACACGATTGAACTGCGCCTGAAGGCCAAGCAGAACGACTTCGAGTCCGGGACCGATCCGTATGCGGCGTACGGCGTTCACAATCACGCGATCGTGGTCGGTGGATGGGCGATGTACGCGGAGGGCACGGAGACGCCGGAGTTGTTCGTATCAAGAACTTCGGGCCAGGTCGGGACCAGGCTGGCAACGTGGATATCGAGTCGTGAGACAAGCCACGCTTGGTTCGATGCGGACACGTACTCGGGGTTCGTGATCCTCGACATCGAACACCCTCTGCACCCGCAGGATTTCCATACGTGGTTTGTTGATGATGATGATCCGGCGACCAACTACGTTGTGGACGGCTCAAACCAGCCGATCTACGTGGACGTCAACGACGACCCGATTCTCCTGGACCACATGATCGACGCGTTCAACATGCGGATCGCGGTGGCCCGTTCCTACTTCCCTCAGGCTCAGCTTGTGCTCTATGGGCACTTCAGCCCGATTCCCAGGGCGACTGTGAGGCTGCGGCACGCCGTAACGACGCGCCTGGCCGGTCTCAAGAGCGGCGAGCGGGGTCCGCTTGTGTTCGGGCTCCGTCCGCCCTTTGATCCCAGTGGTCGTTTCGCATTGCCGTGCCGCCGCTGCGGCGGGGGCCTGTCCTTGGCCCGTTCATGCGGCGGTCAGTCCGATCGCGTCGCGGTCCAAACCCAGAGCGACCCCCTCCCCGAGGAGTACGTCGTTCCGTGCAGCACACCCGCGCGGAGGACCGCGGACGACGCATACTGGCCCGAGTTGTCCTGCGTGATGAACGCGATCCGGGGCTCGCCCCACGCGGCGTTCACCTTGCCGGAGAGCATCGGAGAGCCGGAGTAGAATGAGCCCTCGACGCTGTCGGCCACATTGCTGATGATGAGGTCGGTATAGACCGGCTGGGCGTCCGGCGCCGGGCGCACATCGACGCGCCAAACGCCCAGCAGATCCGCGGACGTCGCGTCGGGCCTACGTACGAGCCGGAGTTCATTTCGGAACGCCCACTCCGAGCCCGCCATTGCAAGGGTCGTCGCGGTCAGCGAGTCGCCGGAGAGCGATATGTCGACCCGCTCGCCTCGCTGGTCCGACTTCAGGGTGGCCGCCCATCCGTCCGTGGTCGTTCGATACGAAGTCATCCGCGAGACGTCGGTATCGACGCCTTCGCGGTAGACAAGCGCGCTCCGTACGTCATTCCGCTCGATGCTCGCGACCTCGACGAACCGGACCACTTCACCGGGGTCCTCATAGGCGAGCTTGCGGATCATCCAAGCGCCAGTCTCTGACACATCAACGCGCAGGTCTGCCGGAATGGTGACGCGTTCACCGGATGCCCCATCGAGGTACGTCATCTCACCGGACCATTGCCCCGTGAGTCGAGGGGCGAGTTCCTGGAGTGTGGGGCTTCCGCCATCCTGGGCTGTGGCATAGGAAGTGACGAGGACGAGAGCCAGCAGGCGCAGCGTGTGCATCAGAGACCTCCGCCCGGCCTTCGCTTCTGTGCCGCGCCCGGATGCGGCGCGACGCGCGAGATCGCGCTATTCTGGACGCCTGTGCCGCCGAAACCCCTGACAGTCCGCGCCTCCGAGGGCAAGCCGCGCGCCCGCGTCTGGGTCGGCGATTGCCGCAAGATGCTCGACGCCATCCCCGAAGTGCGCGACAAGCAGGTTCGGCTCGTGTTCGCCGATCCCCCCTTCAACTGGAACCGCGCGTACGACGAGTGGCACGATCGGATGGAGGACGACGAGTACCTCCAGTTCACCTACGACTGGATCGACAAGTGTGTCGACGCCCTCACGCCGGACGGCTCGCTCTGGATCAACATCCCTGATGACTGGGCCGCGGAGATCGTCTACCACCTCAAGCACCACGAGGACCGCGCCCGACGCATGTTCCTCGAAAACTGGTGCATCTGGCACTACCGCTTCGGGCAGAACACGACGTCCCGCTTCATCAACTCCAAGGTCCACGCCCTCTACTTTGTCAAGGACCCCGTCAATCGCGTGTGGAATCCCGAACCGATCCTCGAGACCTCCGACCGTCGCGCGATCTACGG
>JAUIFD010000179.1 GCA_030429485.1 Phycisphaerae bacterium
TCATGGGCCCTCGGGTACCAGACCGGCGAAGGCAAGGCCGAGGCGGCTGCCGACGCTCGAATGCAGGCCCTGGCCCCCGGGCTCGACCTCCACGAGCCGACCACCGAGACGCCCGGACGCCGAACCGAGCCGGTGGCCAGGAATGACACCCCTGCCGACATTTCGTCCCAGCTGCCACCTCCCGAACACCAGGAGACCCAACCCGCGCCAGAAGGCCCTCCCGCGGCCTTCGATGCTTCCGGCCGCCTCGCGGGCGACTCCCGCGAGCCGGGGCTCAACTACATCAGGCTCGGAGAAATGGAACTCGACCACGCGATTGAGGCGATCGACCGCCTCTCCCGGTCGGGCGTCGGGGCCATCGCCGTCCGCGTGGACTCTGGCCCTCGGGGATCCAACAATCCCGCCCGATACCAGCTCTACACGACCCACGGGCTGACGCGTGATCAGTACCGGAACGAGCGAGCCGATCGGGATGCCCGCCTCGCTGCGGTGAAGGAAGTGGGCAGGCGTTGGAAGGCGGCGGGAGGGCCGACCGACTTCCACGACGCGTTGTGGGCCAAGCTGAACTGACGGAGCACGCCGATGAGCCTCGATTCCTCACTCAAGACCAAGGGCAACCTGTCCGGCAAGCGCTCCGTGCTCACCCGGGCCGAGCGCGTCGCGCAGATGATGGCCGACAAGAAGATCGACCCCAAGAAGGACAGCGCGGTCGGGCTCCCCAAGACGCGCGTGAGCTGACTTGCTCGACGCGTCCCGCCTGATCACCGATCGCGCGCGCGCCATCGACTGGTCGGGCATCCGCAAGGTCTTCGAGCTCGGTGCAACGCTCAACGACCCGGTCAACCTCTCGATCGGTCAGCCCGACTTCCCGGTTCCCGATGCGCTCAAGCAAGCCGCGATCAACGCCATACGCGCCGACTGCAACGGGTATACGCCGACCCGAGGCATCGCCCCGCTCCGCGAATCGATCGCCCGCCGCCTGCACAACGACCTCGGCTGGGCGCACGTCGGCGAGCCGAACGGCTCCGGGCTCCTGATCACCGCTGGCACCTCGGGCGCACTCGCGCTCGCGGCGCTCGTGATGCTCGGGGCCGGTGACGAGTGCATCATCCCCGACCCCTACTTCGCGGCGTACCCCCACATGGCGACGCTCGCCGGCGGGCGCGCCGTGCCCGTCGATACCTACCCCGACTTCCGACTCACCGCGGAGCGCGTCGAGCCGCACATCAACGAGCGGACGAAGTACGTCCTGCTCAACTCGCCGTCCAACCCCGCGGGCGTCGTCGCGAGCAAACGCGACTGCGAGGAGCTCCTCGACCTCTGCCGCCGGCGCGGCGTGCTCCTGATCTCCGACGAGATCTACGACGAGTTCACCTTCTCCGACGCGACCACAGACGCACGCGCCGCGGACGGCGCCCCCGCCTGTCCGAGCCCCGCGCGCCTCCCGGGCGGCGAGGATGTGCTCGTCATCCGCGGGTTCGGCAAGACCTACGGCGTCACGGGGTGGCGACTCGGATACGTCGCCGGTCCGAGCGCGATCGTCGACGAGATGGCCAAGCTCCAGCAGTACACCTACGTGTGCGCCCCTACGCCGGCGCAGCACGCGTGCGCGATCGTCGATCAGATCGACATGACTCCTACGGTCGAGGCGTACAAGGCGCGGCGCGATCTGGTCGTGCAGCGACTCCGCGAAGTCACCGAAGTCACCACCCCGGGCGGCGCGTTCTACGCCTTCCCCAAAGTACCCGACGGTATGACCGGCACCGAGCTCTTCCGCAAGGGCGTCGAGCGAAACGTCCTGACCATCCCGGGCGGCGTGTTTTCCACGCGCGACACCCACCTGCGCATCAGCTTCGCCACCGACCCCGCCAAGGTCGAACGCGGCATCGACATCCTCTGCGAACTCATGCGCACCTGACCACGGGTGTATCTTCCGAGCAATGGCGACGAGCGAGACGCCTTCGGTCGAACTCACGACGCGCGTCGAAATGGCGCCGGGCATCCCTGCGCCCCGTGCGGCCAAGCTCCGCGCACTCGGGCTGACCAATGTGGGCCGCCTCGTCGCGCACCTTCCTTTCCGGCACGAGCGCGAGGAGGCGGAGGTGCCGATCGGGGAACTCGCCGAGGGGGTTGTTTCGTCGGCGCGAGGCGAGGTCACCGCGACGCGCCCCGTCTTTGCGGGGCGAAAGCCGCGATTCGAGGCTGTGCTGGTCGATGATTCGGGGCGGCTCGACCTGGTTTGGTTCAACCAGATGTGGCGCCGCGGGCAGATTCAGCCCGGCGTGCGTTTGCTCGTGCAGGGGCAGGCGCGCCGTGTGGGTTCGAAGATGCAGATGGCGAACCCCCGCTGCTGGGTGCTCGACGATGCGAAAGGCGATCCCGAGATGGGCGAGCCGCGCTTGCGACCTGTATATCCCGCGGGCGGCGGGCTCAAGCCGTGGGAGGTCGAGGCTGCGGTGCGCGCCGTGCTCCCGCACGCGCTCCCGCTGATCGAGGATCACCTGCCCGATACCTACCGGTGTGCGCGCGCCTTGCCCTTGCTGCGTGATGCTTACCGCATGATGCACGAGCCGAAGGACGAGCAGGAGGTGGACGACGCACGCCGGCGCCTGGCGTTCGACGAGTTGCTGCTGCTTCAGCTCGCGGTGTTCATGAAGCGGGCGGAGCTGCGCGAGACGCTGCGCGCCCCCGCGCTGCGTTGGGACGAGCGCATCGATGCGCGCGTCCGTGAGCGTTTCTCGTTTACGCTCACCGGCGCACAGGAGCGCGTCATCCGCGAGATCGTCGCCGACGTGACGACCGAGCGCCCAACAAACCGCCTCGTCCAGGGCGACGTCGGCTCGGGCAAGACGGTCGTCGCGCTCTACGCCATGCTGCTCGCGGTCGCGAGCGGGCACCAGGCGGCGCTGCTCGCGCCGACGGAGATCCTCGCGGAGCAGCACTTCGCGAACCTCTCCGCCACGCTCAAGGGCTCGGACGTGCGCACAGCGCTGCTCACCGGCACGACACAGGACGCTGAGCGAGAGTCGGTGCTCCGTCGGCTCGAATCGGGCGAGATCGATCTGGTCGTCGGCACGCACGCGCTGCTCACGGGGCGCGTCGCGTTCAAGTCGCTCGGTGCCGCGATCATCGACGAGCAGCACCGCTTCGGCGTGCATCAGCGCGCCGCCCTGCGCACCAAGGGCGAGAGCGGCGAGAAGGACGTGACGCCGCACGTGATCGTGATGACCGCGACCCCGATCCCGCGCACGCTCGCGATCACGCTCTTTGGCGATCTCGACGTCTCGACCATCGATGAGCTGCCCAAAGGGCGCACCCCGATCCGCACGGCCCTCGCGCCGGTGGAGGCGCGAGGGCGGGTGTACGAGGCGGTAAGACGCAGGCTTGAGGCGGGCGAGCAGGCATACATCGTCGTGCCGACCATCGAAGGCGCGGAGATGGGAGAGAAGGCGCTCATCGGCGTGCGCGATCTGCTGGCTGAGCTCGAGGCGGGTCCGCTCGCCGGGCGTCGCCTGGCGGCGCTGCACGGGCGACTCAAACGCGCCACGCGCGAGCACATCATGGCCCGCTTCCGAGCCGGGCGCATCGACGCGCTCGTCGCGACGACCGTGATCGAAGTCGGCGTCGATGTGCCCAACGCGACGGTGATCGTGATCGAGCACGCCGAACGCTTCGGGCTTGCGCAGCTGCACCAGCTCCGCGGGCGCGTCGGGCGAGGCGACAAGCCCTCGGACTGCTTCCTCATCGCCGACCCCACAACCGAAGACGCCCAGTCGCGCCTCGCGGCGATCGCGGAGACGACCGACGGCTTCGCGCTCGCGGAGAAGGACCTCGAGCTCCGCGGGCCGGGCGAAGTCTTCGGCACGCGCCAGGCGGGCGTGGCGCCGTTCAAAGTCGCGGACCTCGTGCGCGATCGTGAGCTGCTCGCGCTGGCGCGGAAGGACGCGGAGGCGTGGATCGCCCGGTCGCCCAAGCTCGGTGCGGAAGACGAGTCCCTGCTGCTCCGGCGCACACAGAAAGCCCACGGCGAGTTCTTCGGGCTGGGCGATGTGGGATAGAGCGGCGGGCGGCGAACCCAGCTAGGCGGCACGGTTCGCACGCGGTACCGTGCGCACATGCCAAGCGCGAAACCCACAACCGTCAAGGCGTATCTGGCCTCCCTCCCCGAAGATCGGCGCGAGGCGCTCGAGGCGTTGCGCGAGGTGATCCTCAAGAACCTGCCGAAGGGGTATGAGGAAGGGATGCAGTACGGCATGATCGGGTACTACGTGCCGCACGCGTTGTATCCAGCGGGGTATCACTGCAACCCGAAGGAGCCCGTGCCGTTCGCGTCGATCGCCTCGCAGAAGAATCACATGGGGCTGTACCTGTTCTGCGTGTATGTCGCGCCTGACGAAGCGGAACGCTTCCGCGACGCGTGGATGAAGACGGGCAAGAAGCTCGACATGGGCAAGGGGTGTGTGCGGTTCAAGTCGATCGAGGAAGTGCCGCTTGCGGTAGTAGGCCAGACGATCAAGCGCGCGAGCGTGAAGAAGTTCCTGGAGGCGTACGAGGCAGGCCTGCCGGAGAGCGTGAAGAAGAAGCGCGGCCTCGTCGCGAAGCCGACCACCGCGAAGACAACGAAGAAGGCGGTCGCAAAGCCAACCGCCCGGCAAACACCGACGAAGAAGAAGAAGATCGCGAAGAAGCCCAGCGCCGCACGCCGGGCGAAGGCCTAGTCCGCCCGGATCAGGCGGAGGCACATCGGGTAGCGATAGTACTTGCCCCGGCTGGCGGCGACCGAGCCCATGATGATGCCGATGATCCAAAGGACAAACACCACGGGCAGCAGGAAGGCCCCGACCGCACACATCAGCAAGACACCGGCGGTGATGCTGTAGATCAGCATCGTGATCTCGAAGTTCACAGCCTCCCGCCCGTGGTCATCGATGAAATCGGACTCGTCGCGTTTGACGAGCCACAGGACCAGCGGCAGCACCACAGGCAGCAGCACGGACGCGAAGTGCGCGATATGGATGAACATCGCGTACTGCCGCTCCGACTCGGTCGCCTCGCTCACCGCGCCGTCGTCGTACCACATGGCCTGGAACGTCTCGTTCGGCGCCGCGTCCCGAAGCGGGTCGTGGCCGCTCGGATCGGCCGTTCCTGGCGGGTCAGCGTGTGGTGGTTCGTGCATCGGTCCCCCTCAGCCGGGCGGGCAGGATACCCCCTGGTTGGGAACCGCCCGAGAATCGTTGCGAAGCGATCCACATTCCGGCGATTCGCCGCGATCGGGCTTTGAAGAGATGGCCTACGAGGACTCGTTTCAAAAAGAAGACCGGGCGGTCCGGCTGGAGCCCGATACCGCCCGGCGTGAGTGGGCCGTGCCCTAACAACAACCGCCCCTCGTCGGGAGGGCGCGCGGTCTGATTCCTCAGACTACAGACTGCGCGATTGGCGCGGTTTCGCAAGCTAGCCCGGCGGATTTCCAGCATCGGCCCGTGTCTTCCCGGGGGCTCACCTGGGCTTCGACGACCGAGTACGCTCAAGCATGCGCATTTGGGCACTCTTGGGTGTTGTGGTGTTTTGGGCAACTTCGGTGTTTGCACAACAACCCAATGTGGTTTTGATCTTCGCTGACGACCTCGGATGGGGTGAACTCGGGGCATACGGCCAGGCGAAGATCCGCACGCCCAACCTCGACAGACTCGCAGCGCAAGGGATGCGCTTCACGCGCGCCTATTCGGCGAGCCCGGTCTGCGCTCCTTCACGCTGCGCGCTCATGACCGGCATGCACACCGGCCACGCTGCGATCCGAGGGAACAAGGAGATGGGCGGATGGGGCCCCGAGGAGCCGGAGGGCCAATGGCCGCTGCCCGCGGGCGAGGTCACGCTCGCGGAGCGCCTCCGCGAGCTGGGCTACCAGACCGGCGCGTTCGGCAAGTGGGGGCTTGGCGGGCCGGGTTCGGAGGGGCACCCCAACCGCCAGGGTTTCGATCACTTCTACGGGTATCTCTGCCAGCGCGTCGCCCACAACTACTACCCCACGCATCTCTGGCGAAACTCCGACGTCGACGTGCTGGGCGGCAACGACTACTTCGCCTCGCACCAGCGACTCGACGCCCCGCCCGCAGACGACGACACGTACGACCGCTTCCGAGGCGGCGACTACGCACCAGAGGAGATCGCAGACGAGGCGATCGCATGGCTCGGCCGCGCGATCGACAACCGCCGCCCGTTCTTCCTGTATTACCCCTCGGTCATCCCGCACGCGGCGCTCCAAGCCCCCCAGGAGTTCATCGACGCGTATCCACCGGAGTGGGACCCCGAGCCCTACCTCGGACACAACGGGTACTTGCCCACGCCGCGACCGCACGCGACCTACGCGGCCATGATCTCCTACTTGGACCACAACGTCGGGCGCGTGCTGGACCTGCTCGATGAGCGCGGGCTCGCCGACAACACGATCGTTATCTTCAGTTCTGACAATGGGACCGCGCCCAACGGCGGTGTCGACCGTGCGTTCTTCGAGTCGCTTCATGGGCTCCGCGGATTCAAGACCAACGTGTACGAGGGCGGCATCCGCGTCCCCTTGATCGTGCGTTGGCCGGGGCATATCGAAGCCGGCGCCGTGCGGGACCACATCTGCGCGCTCTATGACCTCTTCCCAACGGTCATGGACCTGATCGGCGATGTCCAACCGCCTGCCGAGGGCGCCATCGATGGGCTCTCCTTCGCGCCGACGCTGCTTGGGCGAGGCGAACAGCAGAAGCACGACTACCTCTACTGGGAGTTCCCGGAAGGCGGGCAGGAAGAACCTCCGCAACGGCAACCTCAACATCGAGCTCTACGACCTGCAGAACGACCCCGCGGAATCGCGAGACCTGGCGAGCGAACGGCCGACGATCGTCGAGCAAGCCCGTGCTGCCATGCGTGAAGCCCACCAGCCCTCGATCGACTTTCCGATCAGAGTGCTCGATGAAGGCGAGTGATGCCGAGCTAGACTCGGCGTTAGCCAACGCCCCGGAGGGACACCATGCGGACCGCGAATCCCGTCTTTACGTCGAGCACGTTCCAGCAACCCGAGGGCTGGACTCCCGCGACAATCCTCGGGGGAGGCGAGGTCGCGCCCCGCGAAGACGTGATGACCGTCCGGGGCACCGCCCTCAAGACGCTCTACCTGGTCGCCCTCACGATCGTCGCTGCGGTCGCGAGTTGGTCGTACTACGTCGCGCACCCGGGCGCGATCATCGTCGCTTTCGTGCTCTCGATCGTGGGGAGCGCCGTCTTCTGGCTTGTCGTCATCAAGAGCCCGAAGACCGCGCCGATCACTGTCCCGATCTTTGCGCTGTTCG
>JAUIFD010000180.1 GCA_030429485.1 Phycisphaerae bacterium
GGGTGCGCGCGAGTGTGTCGAGCGTGGCGTGGCTCGCGCCGTTGAAGTCGTAGCGCCATCCGGTGGCGACGCGGGCGCGGACGCCGACGAGCTCTTCGATGGCGTTGGCGACGGACTGTGCGGCGGGGTCCATGACGCCGGGGAGGGGGTGGACTTCGAGGATGGAGCCATCGGCGGGGTGGGCGCCGAGGGTGGCGTGTTCAACGACGGGGTTGGTGAGCAGGTCGGCGCGGATGCGCTCGATCTGTGCGTCGTCGAGGTCGCCTTCGATGAGGTAGACGCGTGACGTGCGCGCGCTGTCGAGCGCGATGCCGCGGGCCTGCGCGTCACGGGTGATGGCGTCGGCGTGCGGGTCGCCAGCGTCGGGCTTGCGGCGGACCTCGATTCGTGTCACGGAACTCGTCGCGGTGGGCATCGGGCGATGGTAGTGGGGCCGCATGCGGCGGCCCTGGCGCGATCAGCCGCGGCGTGGTCGGGTGAAGGTGACGGCGAGGGCTGTGAGGGCGAGGAGCAGTGCGCCGTTGGCCTGGTGGAGTGTCGCGACGAGTGCTTCCCACCATGGGACGTCGGGGGCGGCGGCGATGGCGCCGGCTTCGGGCACGGGACCGCGCGAGCCGCCCATCATGACGGCGATGAACGCGCCCCATCCGAGGAGGAACTGGAGAGCGACGACGTGCATGAGGCCCTTGCCGATGCGTCGGGTTGCGGGTGCGGGGGCTTGATCGTCGGTGCGTTTGGAGAGCATGGCGCCGAGCGCGACCGCGAGGATGACGACGAAGATGGAGAAGCCGGCGTGGGTCCAGAGGGCGTGCATCGCGCCGGGCGAGCCCTCGCGGCGGAGGTGGCGGAAGGCTGCGCCCATGGTGAGCTGGAACGCGAGCGTGCCGAGCATGATGAGGGCGATGCGGTGTCGGCGACGGAAGGCCGGGAAGGTGGCGTCGGTGAAGGCCGGGCGGTTGGCGAACGCGGGTGAGAGCATGCCGGCGAGGGCTGCGGCGTAGGCGAAGACGGCTTGGCCGAAGATGCCGTGGAGGATGGCGAGTGGGACGGACTGTTCGCCTACGCGGAGCGCGCCGAGTGCGCCCTGGATGGCGACGAGGATGCCGAGCGCGAGTGTTGCGAGTTTGGTCCAGCGGCGGTTGTCGGTGATGAGGGTGGCGACGAAGAGTGTGAGCGTGTTGAGCCCGACGAGCCAGCCGAAGAGGCGGTGTGTGTGCTCGAAGAAGACGCGGGGTTCGGCGGTGTCGCCCGCCATGAGGGAGAGGGGGAAGAGGAAGGGGTTGACGCCGAAGGTCGTGACGGGGTCGGGGACGGCGAGGCCGCTCTCGGTGGATGTGACGGTGCCGCCGACGACGAGGAGTGGGAGGAATGAGGCTGCGGCGACGGCGGCGAGGCAGGCGAGCGGGGCGGGATTGGCGGGGGGTCGCTTGGGCACGAGGGCGCCGATCGCGGCGCCCACGAGCGTGCTCGCGCCGAGGTAGGCGGCGATGACGATCGCGGCGTTTGGGTGGAGCGTGGAGCCGGAGGCCTGGAGTTCTTCGGTGCTTTCCGGCTGGTTCACGAGCCAGGAGAGGACGAGGAGCAGGTTGACGGCTGCGGCGACGAAGCCGGTCGCGGCGCCCGCGAGCGAGCCCCTGGCCGCGCGCCGTGCGGCGATCGTGACGCCCGCAAGCTGGACGAGGACGAGGGCGGTGAGGGTGAGCGGTCGTGGGACGTCGAACGAGGGATGGTGAGCGAACCACCAGAGGACCCACATGACCAGCGCGGTGGCGAGGCCCGCTGCGATGGCGTGGAGGACGACGGGTCGAGGGTTGGGTGCGTGTTGCAACTCTGTCTCAACTAGTTTTGAGGGCGTCCGTGGGTTGACAGACTACGCCTAGGCAGCAGAGATTTCTGCCTCGCAGTAGTCTGTCCGGGTAGTGAGTGATAACTTGCGGCCTTGAGCCCGCCCGTCGCGGGGCGGCTCAGGAACGAGTGAGGACCGGGTTTTCCCGGGGCAGGAGCGCCGACCGTGCTGTTCCCGAAGTGGATGAACATGCTGCCGACCGTGGGTGCCCTCGGCGCGTTCGGTGGGCTCCTCGCGGTGACGTGGGGCACTTGGTATTACGCGACGCCCGACTTTTTCGAGGTCGGGTACATGCCGACGCAGCCGGGTGGTGGGTTCAACCACCAGTTGCACGCGGGCGAGCTTGGGATCGACTGCCGGTATTGCCATCACGATATCGAGCGGTCGCCCGAGGCGAACATCCCGCCGGTGTCGACGTGCATCGGGTGTCACCAGGAGAACAAGCTCGCGGGTTGGGAAGGTCACAACGTGACGTTCATCCGCGAGGCGTACGCGGCGGACGAGTCTGTCGAGTGGCGTCGAGTTCACAAGCTGCCGGACTATGTGCGGAACTTCCCGCACCACGTGCACATCAAGTCGGGCGTGAGCTGCTACTCGTGCCACGGGCAGATCATGGGGATGCCGGTTGTGTATCAGGCGGAGGGCCTTGGCATGGGGTGGTGCCTGGACTGCCACCGAAACTACGAAGAGAACCTGGTGCCGCCTGACATGGTGACTGACCTTGACGCGGTGGAGCAGGAGATGGCGGCGCGTGCGCGCGGCGAGAGTTCGATGGACCTCGAGGCGTTGGCGGCGTCGATCCGGCGTGATCCGCCGCAGACGTGCGGGGCGTGTCACCACTGACTGATCGGAGCGGTGCTTTGCGAGAGTGCATTTGCGACGGGATGGACCGATGACGCAGGCTCAGTGCCCTTCGACCCGCGGAACGCTTGAGGTGGCTGGTGGCGTGCGCCCCACGCCGCGCATGAGCGACGAGCGGAAGGTGTGGCGTTCGCTGGAGGAGTACGCGGGTACGCCTGCGTTCCGCGAGTTTGTGGAGCGTGAGTTTCCGGCGGGCGCTTCGGAGCTTCTTGCTTCGAGCCGGCGCACGTTTGTGAAGCTGATGGGCGCTTCACTCGCGTTGGCGGGCGTCGCGGCGCTGCCGGGTTGTCGCCGCCCGGATCACAAGATCCTGAGCTACTCGCGCGAGCACCCTGAGGAGATCATCGTCGGGCAGGCGCTGTTCTACGCGACGAGCATCCCGATGGTCGGCGGCGGGGCGCGCGGGCTTCTGGTCGAGTCGCACGAGGGGCGGCCGACGAAGCTTGAGGGCAACCCGCTTCACCCGTCGAGCCGGGGGAAGGCGTCGGGGAGCGACGTGGCGCAGATCCTGGGGTTGTATGACCCGGATCGCCTGAAGTACCCGGTGTACGCGAACCCGGCCCGCGGGAAACTCGCGGCGACGTGGGATGACTTCCGTTCGTGGTGGACGCAGCACGCGGCGGGGCTGGACTCCGATGGCGGGGCGGGCCTCGCGATCGTTGCGCCGGCGATTGACTCGCCGGCTCGGCGTGCGGTACGGGCGCGGTTTGAGAGCCGCTATCCCAACGCGACCTGGGTATCGCATGATCCGCTTTCGGATGGCGCGGCCCGTGAGGGGTCGGTGATCGCGTTCGGGCGGGCGATGCGTGAGGTGTTCGACTTCGGGCAGGCGCGGGTGATCGTGAGCTTGGATCGCGATCCGATGGCGGATGAGGCCGGCGCGCTGAGCAACGCACGGCAGATCGGCGCGATGCGTTCGCCGATGCGTTCGGGCGATCCGATGAGCCGCGTGTATGTGGCGGAGTCGGGGTATTCGACGCTTGGCGCGATCGCGGACCATCGCGTGGCCTTGGCGCCCGAGCGGGTGACCGGGTTTGCGATCCACCTTGCGAAGGCGCTTCTGGCGAAGCCGGGCTTTGAGGGCGCGTCGGCGCTCCGGGCGGCGGTCGATGCGGTGCAGGTGCCGGCGGGGGCTGACCTGGATGACCTTCCGGCGGCGCACGCGGCGTTCTTTGAGGCGATGGCGAACGACCTCGCGAGCGAGACGAATCGCGGCCATTCGGTGATTCTGGCCGGTCGCACCCAGCCGGCGGCTGTTCATGCCCTGGCGCACGCGCTCAACGCGGCGTTGGGCAACGCGGGTCGGACGGTGCGGTACGTCGAGGACAACGGCGCGGCACCGGGGGACCTGGCGGGGCTCGTGGCGAGGATGAAGAGCGGGCAGGTGCGCACGTTGGTGTGCGTCGACACGAACCCGGTGTATGACGCGCCGGCGGGGCTGGGCTTCGCGGAGGCGATGGCGCAGGTCGGCGCGACGGTGACGCTCTCGGTGGGGCAGAGCGAGACGGCGGCGGCGAGCACGTGGTCGCTCAACGCGGCGCACCCGCTGGAGTGCTGGGGCGATTCGGTTGGGCACGACGGGACGCTCGCGCCGCAGCAGCCGATGATCGCGCCGTTGTATGAGCCGGCGCGTTCGGAGCTTGAGTTTGTCGCAATGCTGGCGGGCGAGGAGTATCCGGACGGGTACGAGATCGTGCGCGCCGCGTGGCAGGAGAGTGTGCTCTCCTCGAACTTCGACAAGCGTTGGCGTCGTGCGCTGCACGACGGGATTGTCGCGGGCACGGCGCGGAACGCGAGTGCTGCGGGCGTGCGTATGGGCGAGGTGGCGAGCGCCGTGTCGGGCCTACGGGTCGGCGCGGCGCCGACGGGCTCGTCGCTGGCGGTTGTGTTTCGGTCGGACACGCTCGGCGGTGGGCGCGACGCGAACAACGCGTGGCTTCAGGAGACGCCAGATCCGATCACGAAGGTGTCTTGGGATAACCCGGCGCTGGTGAGCCCGGCGACGGCGAAGGCGTTGAAGCTTGAGCCCGACGACTACACCGCGCGGCAGGAGCCGCGTGGGCGGGTCGCGAAGCTGACGTTTGGTGGCCGGTCGATCGAGATTCCGGTCTGGATCTGCCCGGGGCTCGCGGATGACACCGTCGTGCTGACGCTCGGGTATGGGCGTACGCACGCGGGGCTTGTTGGTAACGGCGTCGGGACGGACGTCTATGCGGTGCGTGAGTCGGGCGAGTGGGCGGCTTCGGGCGCGACGCTTGAGCGGACTGGTCGGTCGTTCCCGATCTCGTCGACGCAGGATCACTGGTCGCTCGAGGGGCGTACGGCGGTGGCGCGGGCGCTCGACGTGCAGGTGTATCGCGAACTGGCGGCGGCTGCGGAGCACGAGGGGCACGAGCTCGTCAACGATCCGTATGTGACCGGGGCGCAGGGCGACCTGGGGATGCTCGGCATCGGTGAGCGATTGGGTGAGCTGACGCACACGCCGGCGAACATCAACGCGTACAAGAACCCGCAGAACGACTCGATGGGGAACGCGAAGGCGGGGTCGCCTTTCTCGAAGCGTCCGCAGTGGGGCATGACGATCGACATGTCGGCGTGCACGGGGTGCCAGGCGTGCATGGTGGCGTGTCAGTCGGAGAACAACATCCCCGTGGTGGGCAAGGACGAGGTGGCGAAGGGTCGCGAGATGCACTGGATCCGCGTGGACCGCTACTTCGTGGGCGACGATGTGAATCGCCCCGACGCGATCCTGCTGCAGCCGGTGGCGTGCGTGCAGTGCGAGAACGCGCCGTGCGAGACGGTGTGCCCGGTGAATGCGACGGTCCATGACGAGGAGGGCCTCAACGTCATGGCGTACAACCGGTGCATCGGCACGCGGTACTGCATGAACAACTGCCCGTACAAGGCGCGGCGGTTCAACTTCTTTGACTGGGCGCAGAGCAAGTACAACGGCGGGCTCGACGAGCGGTATGTGACGGAGACGATCGCCGACGACATCACGCCGACGCTGCAGGAGCACAGCCGCGACTTCAATCAGAACTTCATCCCGCCTCGTCTTCGCGAGAAGCTGGATGAGATCTCGAAGATGCGGAACAACCCGAACGTGACGGTCCGCGGGCGTGGCGTGATGGAGAAGTGCACGTACTGCCTGCAGCGGATCAACAACGCTCGGTTCGAGATGAAGTTGCAGGACCTGGACAACATCCCTGACGGGTTCTTCCAGGTGGCGTGCCAGCAGGCGTGCCCGACCGACGCGATCGTGTTCGGCGACATTCTGGACCCGGATTCGCGCGTGGCGGCGACGCGTCGGAACCAGCGGAGCTACCTGCTGCTCGGGTATTTGAACACGCGGCCTCGCACGAGCCACCTGATCGCGCTTTCGAACCCCAACCCGGATATCCGTGAGCCGATCACCCCCGCGGCCCTTTCGCACGGTTCGCACGGCGGGGGGCATGGCGGCGGACACGGGGACGAGGGTGACCACGCGGAAGAGGGCGTGCCGCACACGTTCCGACTTGATCCTTCCCGGCGCGGTGATGACCGCGGGTACGCGCTGAGCCTCAACCTCCTCGGAGTGCACGCATGAGTTCGATTCACCCCGACCAGGCGAGCGCCGAGCGTCTTGCGGGCCTCCGCCCGCAAGTGGCGAGCGGTACCGACGTCGGTGACGGTTCGCTCGTGGAGGACCCGGCGGTTCGCCCGCCGCTCGTGCTCTCCAACCGTTCGATCCAGGACATCACGGAGATCGTGTGCGGGTACACGGAGAAGGGCCCGGGCAAGTGGTGGCTTCCGACGATCCTGACGACGGCGTCGATCGCGGGGCTCGGAACCGTGATGATCCTGTACCTCATCACCACGGGTGTTGGTGTCTGGGGGCTGAACAACCAGGTTGGTTGGGCGTGGGACATCACGAACTTCGTGTTCTGGATCGGTATCGGTCACGCCGGCACGCTGATCAGCGCGATTCTCTGCCTGCTTAAGCAGAAGTGGCGTACGGCGGTGAACCGCTCTGCCGAGGCGATGACGATTTTTGCCGTGATCTGCGCGGGCATCTTCCCGGGTATTCACGTGGGCCGGATCTGGTTTATCTGGTTCGTGTTCCCGATCCCGAACTACAACTGGATCTGGCCGAACTTTCGGTCGCCGCTGTTGTGGGACGTGTTCGCGGTGTCGACGTACGCGACGGTTTCGCTGCTGTTCTGGTACATGGGCATGATCCCCGACTTCGCGACGCTCCGCGACCGCGCGGACAAGCGTTTGCGTCTGGGGATGTCGGGCAAGATCCAGCTTGTGGGCCCGGATGTGCCGGGACTTCGGAACATCGCGATCACGCTGCCGGTGATCGGCGACAAACTGCGGGCGTACATCTACGGGTTCCTGGCGCTGGGGTGGCGGGCTTCGAGCCGTCACTGGCACCGGTATGAGAACGCGTACCTGCTGCTCGCGGGCGTGTCGACGCCGCTGGTGCTCTCGGTGCACTCGGTGGTGTCGTTCGACTTTGCGACGGCGGTGCTGCCCGGT
>JAUIFD010000181.1 GCA_030429485.1 Phycisphaerae bacterium
GGCTGCGGCACGGTTGGCGGCGTCTTTGGAGGCGTTCTTGCGTTTGGCGACGGCGGCTTCGGCGTGCGCGCCGATGAGGTCGGCCATCGCGGGGCCGAGATCGACGATGAAGTGGCCGGAATCGACGTGCTCGAGCATGGGCTCGAGGGTGGGCAGCCAGCCTGCGGCGCCCGATGCGGTAAGGGCGGCGAGGCGCCCTGGGGAGCCCTCGGCCATCGCGAGCAGGTGCGGGGATGGGGGGCCGAGGCCTGTGCGCTTGATCCAGTCGCTCATGGCGTCGTCGTCGAGCGGCGTGAAGGCGACGCGCTGGCAGCGCGAGCGGATGGTGGGGAGGAGGCGCTCCTCGGAAGGTGTGACGAGGATGATGACCGTGCCGGGCGGCGGCTCTTCGAGGGTCTTGAGGAGGAGGTTCTGCGATTCGCGGCCGAGCAGGTGCGCTTCGTCGACGATGAAGACCTTGGCGGCGAGCGAATCGACGTGGTGTGATCGCGTGCGGACGGCGGGCTCAACGAGGAAATGGAGGACGACGTCTTTGGGGATGGTGGTGAGCTTGCGTGTGCGCACGGATGCTTCGCGCGAGACCTCCGCGAGTTCTTTGGTGACGTGATGGAGGTCGGGGTGTGAGCCGGCGCGGATGAGGTGTTGCACGCGCGAGTCGGGGTCGGGGGCGAGTTCGCCCGAGAGGCCGGGGGCGGTGGTGGGATCGAGGAGCATGGAGGCGAAGGCGCGGGCGGCGGTCATTTTGCCGACGCCGACGGGGCCGTGGAAGATCCATGCGTGGTGGAGGCGACCGGAGCGGAGTGCGCTGGTGAGGATGTCGCTTGCGCCGGATTGGCCGAGCAACTCGGAGAGCGGGATGAGCGGGGGGAGTTCGGGCGCGGCGCGCTGCGGGGCCGCTTCGGTGGTGGCGGCTGGTGCGCGCTTGCGTGTGGCCTTTTTCTTTGCGGTCTTCTTCGCCACGGCGGAGGCTAGACCTCCATGATCTCGGTGGCTTTGGCTTCGTAGATCTCTTCCATTTGCTTCTCGTACTTCTTGAGCAACTCCTGGATCTCGTTTTTGAGTGTCTCGATTTCGTCTTCGGGGTAGTGCTTCTCGCCCTTGGTCAGGGCGTCGGCGTGCTTGTTGGCGTCGCGGCGGGTGTTGCGGAGGACGACCTTCTGCTCTTCGGCGAGCTTCTTGGCTTGGGCGGCGAGCTGCTTGCGCCGGTCGGTCGAGAGCATGGGGATGTTGAGGCGGATCTGCTTGGCCTCGGTCATGGGGTTGAGCCCGAGGCCGGAGTTTTCGATGGCCTTTTTGATCTCGCCGATGGAGCCCGCGTCGAAGGGCTTGATGAGGATCTGGGTGGGCTCGGGAATGGAGATGGCGGCGAGCTGCTTGAGGTCGGTGGGTGAGCCGTAGTAGTCGACCTTGATGTAATCGACGAGGGCGGTGGACGCCCTGCCGGTGCGTATGCCTTGGAACTCCTTGCGGAGGTAGTCCATGGCCTTGGTCATCTGGTCCTCGGCTTCGAGGAGGATGGTGTCGGGGTCTGACATGGCGTTGGTCCGGTCTCTGGGTGAACGGTGAGTGTACGGCGGACGGGGGACAAGGGGCGGGTGGCGACCGAAGGCGGCGGGAAGGACGCCCTTGGAGTCGAGGAGGCGGATTTCTGGAGCGTCGGCTTACGCCTAGAAACGTCGGACGATGAGCGTGACGTTGTGTCCGCCGAAGCCGAAGGTGTTGTTCATGGCGGCGGTGACGGGGCGTTCGCGTGCATCTTTGGCGACGAGATCGATATCGAAGCCGGTGTCGGGGTTGTCGAGGTTGATGGTGGGGGCGACGATGGCGTCGCGCACGGCGTGGATGCAGGCGATCAACTCGAGGGCGCCCGAGGCGCCGAGGCAGTGCCCGTGCATGCTCTTGGTGGAGCTCATGAGCACGCGACCGCCCTTGGAGGCGCGGGCGTGGTCGGCGAAGATTTCGAGGACGGCGGCGACCTCGGCGGCGTCGCCCAGTGGGGTCGATGTGCCGTGGGCGTTGACGTACCCGATGTCCTCGGGGTTGAGCCCGGCATCGGCGAGGGCGGATCGCATGGAGCGAGCGGCGCCTCGGCCCTGCTCGTCGGGCGCGGTGATGTGGTGGGCGTCGCAGGAGTTTCCGAAGCCGACGAGTTCGGCGTAGATCTTGGCGTCGCGTGCGAGGGCGTGCTCGAGGGTCTCGAGGACATACATCGCGCCGCCCTCGGCGAGGACGAATCCGTCGCGGTCTTTGTCGAAGGGGCGGCTTGCGCGCTGGGGCTCGTCGTTGCGGCTGGAGAGGGCCTTCATGGTCATGAAGGCGCCGAGGCAGAGGGGGGTGCAGGCGGCTTCTGCGCCGCCTGCGAGCATGATGTCGGCGAGTCCTCGTCGGAGGTAGCCGATCGCGTCGCCGATGGCGTGCCCGGAGCTTGCGCACGCGGTGGCGTGTGCGGAGGCGGGGCCTTCGAGCCGGTACTTGATGGAGATGTTGCCCGCGACGGCGTTGACCATGAGGCGCGGGACGGTGAAGGGATTGATGCGGTGGGGCCCGCGTTCGAGGAGGACGCGGACGCCTTCTTCTATGGAGCTGATGCCGCCGATGCCGGAGCCGACGATGACGCCGCACCGGTCGCGGGACTCTCTGTCGAAGTCGACGCCGGAGTCGATGACCGCTTCATTGGCGGCGCCCATGCCGAGAAGTGTGCATCGATCGAGGCGTTTGGCCTCACGCCCCTCGAGGAAGGTGTTGGGGTCCCAACCCTTGATCTGGCCGCCGATATGGACGGACCAGTTCGGGTCGTACTTGGCGAACTCATCGCCCTCGATGCATGAGATGCCTGAGCGCCCTTCGCGCATGGCGGCCCATGTGGTGGGCGCATCGAGCCCAAGGTTGGTGACGGCACCCACGCCGGTCACGACAACGCGACGGCCCCCGGCATGATCGATAAGCGGGATGGACATAGCGGGGCGGGTCTACTCGACGCCGTGGGCCTGCTTGATGAACTCGATGACCTCCCCGACGGTCTTGATCTGCTCGGCCTTGTCGTCGGGGATATCGGTATCGAACTCGTCCTCGAACTCCATGACGAGCTCGACGGTATCCAGGGAGTCGGCGTTGAGGTCCTCGACGAAGTGTGTGCTTCTTGAGATGGTGGAGCGTTCACGCCCCATCTGCTCGGCCACGATGTCGATCACCTTCGTCTCGATCTCTTGCTCGGTCACGCTTGAAACTCCACGCTCGGTCATGAGGGCCGGGCCACGCCCCGCCCCTCGAAGGTGAGCACAGGCGCGGAGTATAGGGCCTTGGGGCGGGTGGGCTTGGCGGTTGGGCCCGGGAACCGACGGGTTGACCGTCTGGGCCAGCGCGACTGTCGGTCATTCGGCTCCAAGACCGGATTCTCGGCGTTCCGAGGTTGACGGTCGCTCGATGAGGGGGCGGGCTCACACGCGACGTGGGGTGACGTCGCGACTGGGCCGCCCGCCGATGCGGGGTTTCACGGAGGAGCGAGCCATGGCCTCGATGCCGACCGAGCCCGACGCGTTCTGTCAGCGAGTGACCGAGTTGATCCGGTCGCTCCAGCCGCAGGTGCAGGTCCACCGGACGGGGCCTCGGGAACTCCTGGTGGACGGGCGTCGGCTCGACCTGGACAACGTTTATCGGATGGCGCGGAGCGAGCCGGATCGGGCGCGGGAGATCGTGCAGAGTTATCTGGATCAGCTGTTCGCGTCGGACGCGAGCAACGTGCTCTCGATGCCGTTCGAGTTGATCCGCTCGCGCATCATGCCGCGGATTCAGCCGGTGTCGATCTTCGAGCATCTGGATCATCGCCAGGTGGCGCACGTGCCGTTTGTGAACGGGACGGTGGTGGTGTTTGTGATCGACCTGCCGCAGATGACGGTGTCGATCACGACGGACCAGGCGGTGCGTTGGGGGCTCGACGCGGAGGACATGGACGCGATTGCGCGCGAGAATCTGGATCAGTACACGCCCAATCTCGAGATCCAGTTCATCGAGAGCAAGGAGGGCGGGCGTGCGGCGATCGTGGCGGAGCACGACGGGTACGACGCGGCGCGGTTGCTGATGACGGACCTGTATTCGCGCCTTGCGCCGCGGCTTGGGCATGACTTCTATGTCGCGACGCCGGCGCGGGACATGTTTGTGGCGTTGTCTTCGGACCCGCAGCCGTTTATCGAGCGCGTGCATTCGAAGGTGGAAGAGGACTACACGCGCCTGCCGTACCCGATCTCGAAGGAGTTCTTCCTGGTGACGCTGGACGGCGTTGCGGGGCGTGTGGACGTAGACGACCTGGCGGCTTGACAACGCGAGGATTGCGGCCAGTCGCGGAATAGGGCGGTTGCGGCAAGGAAGCCCGGAGCGGCTCCACACGGACTCAAGCGCCGGATTCAACCGAAGGCGACGGGCGCGCCCGTGCGCAGGCTTTCGCGTTCGGCTTCGATGAGGCGGGCGGTGTTGACGGCGTCGTCGGGTGTGACGTCGGCTTCGGTGCGTCCGGCGGCGATGGCGTCGAGCAGGTGGCGCGCCTGCCACTCGTAGCCGTCGCCGGGGGGGATGTCGACGGCCTGGGCTTCGTCGGCGATGCAGAGGCGCACCTGCGGGGGGATGTCGCCGGGCTCGGCGAGTGCCGGGAAGCCGGCGAGGTCGAAGTCGGCGGTGGCGCGTTCGAAGGAGACGGTGTAGCGCATGCGATACCCGAAGCCGGGCTGATGCGCCCAGCCTCCCTCGGCGGCGACGTGCGGGGCGCCGCCGGAATCGGCGTCGAAGTGGTAGAGCGCGGTGAGGTGGTTGGTGGTGCCGGCGGAGACGACGGACTTCGGCTCGCCGAAGGCGAAGCGGACGAAGTCGGCGTCGTGGATGTGGACGTCGGTGATGGCGCCGCCGGAGCGTGACTCGTCGGCGTAGAAGTCGGCCCAGGCGGGGGCGCTCCCGACGCGCTCGAAGCGGGCGGAGCGGACGTGCCCGAACTCGCGTGAATCGATGACGTTTTTGAGCCAGGCGTACGCGGGCCAGAAGCGGATGCACATCGCGGGCATGCAGATGCGATCGCTCTTGCGTGCCGCGTCGGCGATGCGGATGGCGTCGGCGGAGCGGACGGCCATGGGCTTTTCGACGAGCACGTGCTTGCCGGCTTCGATCGCGGCGAGCGTGAGATCGACGTGGGTGTCGGTGGGGGTGCAGATGGAGACGAGGTCGACCTCGTCGTCGGCGAGGATCTCCGCGGGATCGTCGTAGATGCGCGTGGTGTCGGGATCGATGAGCGGGCCCTCGTCCATCGAGTCGAGGTTGCCGCCCGCGCCCGAGGCGTTGATGCGCTCGGGGTGGCGGTCGCAGACGGCGACGACGGAGACGGGATAGCCCGAGGCGTATGCGCGCCGGTAGGCGGTGACGTGCGTGCGCCCCATGAATCCGAGCCCGATGACAGCGGCGCGGATGGTCACGCTGTGGCTGCCTTGGCGGTGGTGTCGGTGAGCGAGCCGTCGGCTTCGGAGGGTTGCCACATGACGAAGGCCTCGATGGCGCGGTATTCGGGCAGGCCCAGGTCGTCGTAGAGCTTGGCGGTTGCGGCGTTGCGGTCTTCGGCGCGCTCCCAGAACTCTCGGGGATCGTTGGGCCCGGGGAAGAGAGCTTTGTCTTTCTGGCTTTCGTGCTTGAAGATCGCGGTGCGCTTGCGCTCGACCTCTTCGGGCGCGAGGGGGACGGCCATCTCGATCTGCTCGGGGCTCCACTCCTGCCACGCGCCGCGGTAGAGCCAGAGCTCGCACTCGCGCATCCAGGGCCGGTCGGCGAGGCGGTGGAAGGCGGTGGTGATCGCGGCGAGGCAGACGCGGTGCGTGCCGTGCGGGTCGGAGAGATCGCCCGCGGCGAAGACCATGTGCGGGCGCACTTCTTCGAGCATGGCCGCGATGATGTTGACGTCGTCGTCGGCGAGGGGCTTCTTCTTGACGCGCCCGGTTTCGTAGAAGGGCATGTCGAGGAAGCGGATGTTGTCGGGCGAGACGCCGGAGTATTTGGCGGCGGCGCGGGCTTCGGTGCGTCGGATGAGGCCCTTGATGGTCTGGAGTTCGGGCGTATCCACGTCGCCCGGCTCCTTGCTGCGGATGAAATCGCGGACCTGGGTGGCGATGTGGCTCGCCTGGTCTTCGCCGAAGTCGAGGGCGTCGCAGAACTCGCGGACGAAGTCGGCGTGGCGTTCGGCTTCGTCGTCGAAGACGGCGATGTTGCCGGAGGTCTGGTAGGCGACGTGGACCTCGTGCCCCTGGTCGCACATGCGGATGAGCGTGCCGCCCATGGAGATGACGTCGTCGTCGGGGTGTGGGGAGAAGACGATGACGCGTTTGGGGAAGGTGTCTGGGCCGTTGGCTTGTTGGACGCCTTGTCCGGGGATGAACTTGGGGCGTCCGGGCTTTCCGGCGGGCCATCCGGTGATGGTGTTTTGGAGGGCTTTGAAGACTTCGATGTTGAGCTCGTAGGCGTTCCCGCGTTCGGAGAGGAGCTCTTGGAGGCCGTGCTCGTTGTAGTCCTCGTCGGTGAGTTGGAGGATGGGCTTGTCGAGCGTGCGGGCGAGCCAGATGACGGCGCGGGTGATGAGGGGGGTATCCCACGCGAGATCGAAGTCGGTGACCGAGCCGAGGAGCCATGGGGTCTTGAAGCGTGTGAGTTCGGCGGCTGCGGCGGTGTCGAGGATGAAGCGTGCGTCGGGATGTTGTTGGAGGTAGGAGGCGGAGACGGAGTTGGAGATCTCGCCTTCGACGGCGCGCTTGACGATGGGAGCCTTGTGCTCGCCGAAGGCCATGAGGAGGAGTCGGCGAGCGTTCAGGATGGAGCCGACGCCCATGGTGATGGCTTTGCGCGGGACGTTGGGCTCGCCGAAGAAGTCGGAGGCGGCGTCCATGCGGGTGACGCGGTCGAGGGTGATGAGTCGGGTGCGCGAGTCGCGCGGCGAGCCGGGCTCGTTGAAGCCGATGTGCCCGGTGCGCCCGATGCCGAGGAGCTGGAGGTCGATTCCGCCGGCGTCGGCGATGGCGCGTTCGTAGCTCTCGCAGAAGGCGCGGATGGCGTCGGCGTTGGCGAGTGTGCCGTCGGGGATGTGGACGTTGGCGGGGTC
>JAUIFD010000182.1 GCA_030429485.1 Phycisphaerae bacterium
GTCCTGTGTGCCCCCGAACGAAGTCGTCGCGACCGTGTCCGACGCGTTCGTGCTCGTGAACGGCTGCTGGATCACCGAGTCGAGCACCGCCTGCTCGTTGTTCTCCACGAGCACCTTCGGACGCGAGAGCGATCGTCCGTCGTTGAGCGTCTCGAGCGCGCGGATTACCACCGTGAAGTCCCCCGGACTCAGGATCGCGCCCGTGAACCCCGCGCCGCCCGCGGGCAACGCGCCGCCCGCGAGGTCCGAGCCCAGCCCGAACAGCGACGAGAGCCTCCCGACCGACTCGTCCGGCCCGTCGATCAGGCGATCGATCTCGATGCCGAGGTCGAGGGTCTCATCGTCCGTAAGACTCACGATCAAGACTTCCAGTGCGACCTGCGTCTGCCGCACATCGAGCGTTTCGATGATGCTCTCGAGCCGATCCAACACCAACGGCTCGGCGATCGCGATGATCGTGTTCGTCGCGGGGTCGGCCACGAGTTGCACCGCCCCGTCCTCAGAAGCTGCAGAACTCGGCGTGGGTCGTTGGGATACCGAAGTGTCGGGTGTCGATGTTCGTTGCGTGATGCCGGTCGTATCCGGCGGGGTGTTCAATTGGGGCGGCGGCTGCAAGGACGCCGCGTTCGTTGGGGGAGTCTCGCCGTCGCCCGGCGCATCGGCGCCACCCGCGCCGATCAACTCGCGCAGGATCTCCAGCACTTCCGTCACATCCCGGTTGCGCAGCACGAACCGGCGTGCCGGGCGCCGAGCCTCCGCCGGGGCCGATGCAAGACGCTCCAGCAGCGCATCAACCTCGGCATGTTGCGAGGGCGTCGCGGTGATCACCAGCGCGTTGGTCAACGCATCCTGCACCACACGGAATCGCTCGTCATCGCCGGCGATCACCTCCTGGATCAAGCCCGCGACATCGCCAAGCCCGTACCGCCCGGGCAGATAGGTCCGCGTCACAACCGCCTGCTGCCGATCCAACTGCGCCAGCACGCGAAGCCAACGCTCGTGCTCCGCCTGCGGCGCTACAACCAGCACCGAGGTCCCCGAGGGACGCGCCACAACCTGCCCCGGCAACGCTCGCCCACCCGCAGCCTCCTGCGAAGCCGCAACCTGCGCCGCAAGCGATGCCAAAGACTCCGAATCCAACTCCTGCGCGTCGTACTCCACCATCGACACCACAGCGCCGGGCCGGTCCATCTCCGCGATCAGTTTCATGACAAGCTCAACTCGCCGACGCGTGTCGCTCACGAGAATCGACGGACGATCGCCGAGCTGCACCGCAGCGCTCGACCCCTGCGTCAGCAGCGGCTGGATCGCCTTCAGCACCGCCGACGGATCGGCGTGCTCAAGGTCCACGACGGCCGAGAGGAAGCTACCGCCAACCCCGGCTCCGACCCCCGGTGCAATACGTTTCGGCGCATCGGTGAGGCGCACGACGCTCAGTACCGCCCCGTCGGCTATCGGGGCAAGCGCGAACCCCCGTGCCGCGAGCGCATCCTCCGTGAGTGCCCACAACTGCTGATCCGTCAGCGGCTCACTCAAGCGAAGCGTAACGGTCCCGCGCAGCTCCTGAGGCTGATACTCAACGCTCACGCCACGGCGGGCCGCGGCGAGATCAACGAGCCGAGCAAGTTCGGTATCGCCAGCAAGATCGACTCCGGGCTGGGCAGATGCGCTTGCGACCCAGAAGAGCAAGCACATGGCAACTCGCGATGGGAGGTGCTCCACGGCGGTCAACTTGCTTCCGAGGGGGCTCGCTGTCAAGTGCCGATCGCCGCTCGCGGCTTGTGGGCCCGTACGAACGGGCTACGAATCGAGTAGGATGCACAGGTTTGAGGGAGTTGGTGCGCATCTCCCACAGAGTTGGGGCGGCTTCGAGGGACCGAGGGCTAGCCCTCATTTGCGCAGCCTTCACAACGCCGTAGATCACTGAAGCACAAGCGCTTGCGCAGTGGACAGGCTGTCGCGGAGTTTCAAACTCGTTGACAAACAACAGCGCGACCGGGTGCGCCGGATGGCGCGGAGTGCTGCAACGTCTGTACTGTTGCAGATGTTAACACTGTTCGATGAGTTGGAAGTGATAGACGGCGCGGAGCTGCACGTGACTCTTGAGCGGCCGTCGGGGGGTGTGGAGTCGTTGGGAGGCAACCTGCACGAGCAGCTCGGCGACGTGATGGATGAGGAGGGCATGGACACAGACAGTTGGTGGTAGAGTCGACGGAGTGGTGATGCCGATCGATGCGGTGTGTTTGGGATAGGAATTGGGTTCCGGATTCAAATGGCTAACACTGCCTGGATGAAACGGGTTCTGGCGGTCTTGGTGCGGGCTGGGGTCACGCGTCTCTGAAGAGGGGAGGCGAGTGGGCCAGAGTCACTAGACTGCCCTCACCATGAAGCGGATCTCGGCGATTGCAGTGCTGGTGGCCTTGACGGCTTCGTGCCGGGCGACGGATCGGCTCGTCCCGCAGCAATACCCCACAATCCAAGCTGCCGTCCACGTCTCGGGCACCGGCGACACGGTCATCGTCTCCCCGGGGACATACGTCGAGGAGGTCCGCGTCTGGGCCAAGACGGGGCTCACGATCCGCTCGATCGACCCCGACGACGACGCGATCGTCGCGAGCACGATCATCTCCAGCGGCGCGGCTCGGCGGACACGGTCGATGAACGCCCCGAACCGCTAGTGCCTGTGTTTGCAGGGCATGCAGCGACTCGCCGGAATCGGCGGATTACGGTAGTGGGCGTAACAGGACTCGAACCTGTGACCTCTCCCATGTGACGGGAGCGCTCTAGCCAACTGAGCCATACGCCCGGAACAACGGAGTATAGGTCGTACGGGACTGCTCGGGTCGCGACCCCGCCGGGCCGTCGGATCGGGGCTGTCGTCCGGCCGGCAGCCGGCGTTCGTAGACTGGCCTGGTGCTCTCCCGACTGCCGATCACGGTCTCCGCGCCACTGCTTGTGGGCGTCCCGCTCCTTGGGCTCGGGGCGTACCTCTCATGGATGTGGGCATCCGAGTCGCGGGACGCGGTCGCCGAGTTGGCGGGTCAGAACATCGCCCAGGTCAATCAACTCGCCGCGAACAAGATCGAGGACCTGCTCTCCACCCCCATCGAGCTCTGCGAGCTCAACGCCTACCTCATCCGCTCGGGGGTGCTTGAGGCGCGCGATCCCGCGTCGTGGCGTGAGACGTTTGTAAGAGAGGCCCGGGTGTTCCCGTCGATCAGCGCGATCACCTGGGGCGACGTGGAGGGCAGGTGTGCCTGGGTCAGCCGGTACGCCAACGGCTCGATCTACTGGGCGCTCAAGGCCGACCCGGCGGGCGATCAGATGCTCGAATGGCGACTGGATGACGACGGGCAGCCGGCTGGTGAGCCGACCAACGCGTTCGAGTTCGACGTCCACGTGCGCCCCTGGTTCGTTGGGCGGATCGAAGCCGGCGAGGCGGGGTGGACCGATCCCTACCTCTGGGCGGGCGGCGTCGACAGCGAGGACACCATCGGGATCAGCTACGGCGTGCCGTTGATGGACGCCGACGGCGCTGCCTTCGGCGTGATCGACGCCGACTTCTCGCTCAACGACCTGTCCGCTTTCCTCCATTCGATCGAGATCGGGCAGACCGGGATCGCGGTGCTCACCACCGGCGACGGCATGGTGCTCGCGACCTCCGAGGGCCCGGTCATCGCGCCGGGCGGCTCGGGGGTCTCGAGCGCTGCCGACTTCGACGACGCGCGCCTCCGCGCGGTCGCTGACTTGCTCAGCCGCGTCGATGCGGGGGGCACGCTCAGGCGGGTCGAGATCGACGGCGAGCGCCATTTCGCGCGAATCGCGGCGGCGGGCGACGACCTGGGGCTTGACTGGCGCCTGGCGATCCTCGTCCCGCGTCGGGACTTCCTCGGGGATGTCGACGACGGGCTCCTGCGATCCACGCTCGTGAGCATCGGCGCGGTGGTGTTGGTGGCGGCGGGGGGGCTGCTCATCGCGCGTTGGCTCGTCTCGCCGCTCGTGCGCGTGGTATCGGCGGTGCGCCGCATCGGGCAGGGCGACTTCGACACGAGCCTCGAACTTCGCCACGCGCCCGAGTACCGACACCTCGCCGAGGAGGTCAACCGCATGGCGGTGGGGCTCAAGGACCGCATGCGCATGCGCGAGTCGCTCTCGCTCGCGATGGAAGTGCAGAAGAACCTCTTGCCGTCGGAGGCGCCCACCGTCGCCGGGCTCGACATCGCAGGACACTCCACCTACTGCGATGAAACAGGCGGCGACTACTACGACTACATCGAAGTCGCGGGCCCTGATTCGGACACCATCATGATCGCGCTCGGCGACGTCATGGGGCATGGTGTCGCCGCGGCACTCCTCATGGCGACCGCCCGCGGCATCCTCCGCTCACGCTGCACCGAGGACGGCTCGCTTGCCGACTTCCTCGACCACGTCAACACGCTGCTTGTTCCCGACACCGGTGGCGATCGCTTCATGACCATGCTCCTCGTCACCATCAACGCCTCCACGCGAGAGGTTCGGTGGGCCTCCGCGGGTCACGGGCAGCCCATTATCTACGACCCCGATTCCGACTCGTTCCTCGAACTCGACGGCGGGGGCGTGCCGCTCGGCATCATCATGGAAGAGGAGTATCACGAGTACGCCTCTTCCAGGCTCAAGCCAGGCAGCGTCGTGCTCGCCGCGACCGACGGGCTCTGGGAGACCTACAACGAACAACACGAGCTCTTCGGTATGGACCGCTTGCTCGCCGTGATCCGCAAGCACGCCGCCCGCGACTCGCGCGCGATCAGCCAGGCGATCCGCCAGAGCCTGGCCGAGTTTCGCGGACAGAACGACCAGGACGATGACCTGACCTTCGTCATCGTCAAGGTCGCCTAGCGGGCGCGTCAACCACCGTCCTGGCTCGCCTGCCCATCGGGCGATGGCTGCGCCGGAAGCCCGAGCTCGCCGGTGATGTCGACTTCCGGGCGAGCGGCGCGCAACGAGGTGACGCCGCGCTCTGAAAGCGCCGTTCCAAAGAGCACAAGGCGGTCAAGGCGCGGTAGCGCCTCGATAGTCCCAAGCGACGCGTCCGTTACACCCGTCGAGTGGATGTTGAGATATCGCACGTTGGGCGCGGCTTCGATCCACCGCGCGAGACACGCATCATCGACGTTTGAGCGCTCCAGGTGCAGGCGTTCGAGCGCCGGCATGGGCGTGAGCTTCCCGACCACTTCGTCCGAGACGATGCGCCCGGCGAGATTCACCTCAAACACGCGCTCCGCCATCGACGCGAGCGGACCGAGTTCGGCGAACGTGACTTCGCCTACGCCGAGTGAGTAGTCCACCTCCAACAGCCGCGCTCCGTCGACCGGGATCGATGTGACGATCGCGCCCGTAGTGTCACGCAGGCTCTGGATGCGCGCCGCGTCTTCTGTGGCCGCGTCCGCCTCCTCTTGCAGCTCCGATCCGATCGCACCCATCGCGGCGCCATCCCTGATCCACCGCATCACCGCAAGCACCGTCTCGTCGTCCAAGGGCTCGCCGTCCGGCGGCATCAGATCGCCATGCCCGCGAGGGAGTGACACACGTCTGAACAGCTCGCTCCGCGATGGATCACCCGCGACAACGACCGACGCGATGCCCTCCGGCTCGTCGAGCCGCAGGTCGCCCTTGCGCTTTGTCGGGCCGTGGCATTCGACGCACGATGCGCGCACCATCGCGAGCACCACCGCGGCATCACCGGTGATCGAGGTGTCGTCCGGAAGCGACGTCTCGGGCGTCGACCCGCCTCCGAGCCAAGCGGGCGCATAGCGAGTCAGGTAATCCGGCCCGTGCGTGAGCGACCCACCAAGATGCCCCGCGACCGCGACAAGCCCGAGCGCGCCCGCGAGCGGCAGCACCCGCAGAACCCCGACTCTCCTGCACTCACAACGCGGCAACTGCGCGAACACCGCCGCGATGGTCAGCAGCGCGGCGAGCCCGATTCCTGTCCATCGGTGCCAGAAGAGCGTGCCCGTCTCGTACCCCCCTTCGCTCGCGAGCATCCACCCCGCGGTTGCAGCGGCGATCGCCGAGAGGGCCGTCAGCGCGAGCAGGATCTGGTACGCCGGGCGCGCCGCGTCGCGCCAGAGCGAGATCAACCCCACGACCACGACCGCCCCGATCATGCCGATCGGCATGTGGACCAGCAGCGGGTGGAAGCGCCCGAACAGCGCGACCCAGTCGGTGGCCCCGTTCATGCGAGGATCTGGGTGATGGGCTGTGCGCCCTCCACGCCGACGATCTTCTCATCGAGCCCGTTGAAGAAGTACGTCAGCGCGTTGGGGTCCATGCCCATGGCGTGGAGGATCGTCGCGTGCAGGTTCTTCACGTGGAAGCGATCCTGCACCGCCTTCGACCCGAGTTCATCCGTTTGCCCGACGCTCACCCCGCCCTTGATCCCGCCGCCGGCCATCCACATGGTGAAGCCCCACGAGTTATGGTCGCGCCCGGTGCCCTCGGCGTACTCCGCCGTCGGCTGACGACCGAACTCACCACCCCACACCACGAGCGTCTCGTCCAACAGCCCGCGCTGCTTGAGGTCCTTGAGCAGGCCGGCGATCGGTCGATCGGTCCGCCCCGCGTGGCGCGTGTGGTTGAAGACCAGATCGCCGTGCGCGTCCCAGTTGTCGTCGTTGTGCCCACCGCCGGAGTACACCTGGATGAACCGGACGCCGCGCTCCACGAGCCGCCGCGCGAGCAGACACTTCCGACCGAACTTCCGAGACTGCGGACGGTCGATCCCGTAGAGCTCAAGCGTCTCCGGGCTCTCGTCCGCAAAGTCAACAGCCTCCGGCGCCGTCGACTGCATCCGATACGCCAGTTCAAACTGGTCGATCCTCGAGTTGAGCTCTCCGTTTCCAGAACGCCCCGCCGCGTGCAGGTGGTTCTCGGTCTGGAGTTGGTCGAGCAGCGCCCGCTGCACGGCACCAGCCATGTGCTCCGGCGGATCGAGGTCGAGAATCGGCACGCCCTCCGTCCGCACCTGCACACCTTGGTACGAAGCCGGCATGAACCCGCTGGTCCAGTTCTTCGCCCCGTTGATCGGGCCGCCCTTCTCGTCGAGCATCACCACGTACCCGGGCAGGTTCTCGTTG
>JAUIFD010000183.1 GCA_030429485.1 Phycisphaerae bacterium
GCAACCCGCCGGTCATCCAGCGCCCGGCGCAGGGCGCGGAACCCGTCTGCGTCTTCGGCGGTTTCCGGGAAATGTAGCGCGCGGATGAAATCCTCGACCGACAGCGGCGGGTTCAGATCCTCGACCGGGGTGCCCAGCGCAAGGCTGGTCTGATCCGCGGTGGCCTGTCCCGTTACGTCAGGCGTGATGGCCGGGCTGGGGGGATTTGGCGCGCTTTTTGACCTTAAGGATGCGGGTTACAGCGATCCGGTTCTGGTGGCGGCCACCGATGGTGTGGGCACCAAGCTGCGCATTGCCATTGATACGGGCAATGTGGATGGCGTTGGCATTGATTTGGTGGCCATGTGCGTCAATGACCTGGTGTGTCAGGGCGCAGAGCCGTTGTTTTTTCTGGATTACTTTGCCACGGGACATCTTGAGACAGAGCAGGCGGCGCGGATCATTGAGAGCATTGCGCTGGGTTGTGAGAGATCGAATGCGGCGCTGATTGGTGGTGAGACCGCCGAGATGCCCGGCATGTATCCGGCGGGCGATTTCGATCTGGCCGGGTTTGCGGTGGGCGCAATGGAGCGCGGGGCGGATTTGCCGCGTGATGTGGCGGTTGGCGATGTGCTGATTGGGCTGGCGTCGGATGGGGTGCATTCCAACGGTTATAGCCTGGTGCGCAAGTTGGTTGAGATATCGGGATTGACCTGGGATGCGGCCTGCCCCTGGTCGGAACAATCGCTGGGTGCGGCGCTTTTGACGCCGACGCGGCTTTATGTGACATCGGCGTTGGCGGCGCAGGCGAGAGCCGACACGATCGCGCAGGAATACAGCCGGTGGTTCATCTCAGTTCTCCTCCCGCACGCCAGCGGCGAGCGTTGTCTCGACGCAGCATAGGGGATGCCCTCTTGCATGCAAAGCGTGCTTTTGCGGGGTGAGAGGCCAAACTTCACTTCGTGCTTGGAGAGTCGGACGCTGCGGCATTAGTCTCTCCTGGCGTGGGTGACACAGGAGGGGATCAAGTGCGACCGATAACTTTGCTCGTTCTTTCGGCATGCACGATACCCGCGGCGGCGCAGCATTTCGCGCCCGTTGACCTCGCGGCGAAGGTCAACATGCCGCGGAACGACTCGATCATGGCGAATGGAAGCCTCTTTCCCTTTGGATCGGTGACGCTCGGGTGTGTGCCGTTCGAGATGGAAGGTGACGCGGACGCGGGCGTCGTCTGGGCCTGGACGCCTTACCGCGTGGCGGGTGGCGACTCTGGCGCGGTGACCTCGGAGACATTCGACATCAACCGCCCCGCAACCCGGGTGTTCACGCTGATCAACACGCTCTGGGGCGCACCGGGGCCAGACTCGTACCTCTCGCTGACGTTCGAGGCGACGGGTGGGCTTTCGCACACCGTCGAGTTTGTCGGCAACGAAGACATCCGCGACTACAACCAGAACACCCACACCAACACCATCAACGGCACGACGACGCGCCAGGTGTTCACGGTCGGCGCCCAACGACTCGACATGCAGCAGATCGACTTGCCCGCGTCATTCGCGGGACAGACGTTGCTCTCGATGACGGTGACCGACTCGGGGACGCCCGGCCTGCAGCGGTGCTTCCTGGCGGGGGTGACCGTCCAGACGAGTGCGTGTCCGGCCGATCTCACGGGCGAGGCGTGCGTCGACACGAACGACTTCTTCGAGTTTCTCGCGCTGTATCAGGCGGCGGACCCGCGCGCCGACTTTGCGCCCGGTGGCGGGGTGAATACGAACGACTTCTTCGCGTTTCTGGCGGCGTACCAGGCGGGGTGCCTCTGAGAAACGCCCAACGCAGTGAGGGAAAGCGATGTCGGTTCATTATGCAGTGGTCCTGGCGGCGGGTGCGGTGTTGTCGTCATCTGTGTTCGCGCAGGGCGCGGCGCGGCTTCCCAACGCCGGGGCGAGCAGCGGGTACATCCGCATCGGTGACGCCGACTCGCTGGAACCGCAGCAGCTGACGATCGACCTGACGTTTGTGCCCATGGGAGTTGGAACGGGGAACTCCAACGACGCGAACGGCGCCACGCTCATCGCCAAGCCGCGCGAGGGCGCCGGGGGTGTGTACATCTTCTCCTGGGCCATGCAATGGTCGCCGACGGCAAGGTCGATCAACGCGCACCTTTCCAACAACGGCACGAGCGTCGGTGCGGCCGTGCGGGCCGGATGCAGTCTTGCGCTGGGCTCTACGGCACGCGCCACGATGACGTTCGACGGCGCCACGCTCCGCCTCTACATCAACGGGCGCCTCGCGGCCGAGGAGGCGACCGGGTTTTCTTCGGTCTGGTACGGGACGGACGACGTGCTCATCGGCGCCGGCAACTACTGCTGCGGCTTCACGCGTCGATTCGATGGTGTGATTGACGATGTGAGCCTGTGGGATCGGGCGCTGAGCGCACAAGAGGTTGCGGACCTGGATGGAAGTGCGCTCGGAGGGGACGAGGCGAATCTGATCGGACTCTGGCAGTTCGATGATGGCACCTACGACGACGCCACCGGGAACGGCAACCACGGTGCGGCGGTGGGGAGCGCATCGCTCACCGATGATCTCGGCAACGCGGCGCCGTGTGCGGCCGATGTCGACGGCGATGCTTGCCTGAGCACCAATGACTTCTTCGCTTACTTGACCGCATACCAGGCGCAGGATTCCGCGGCCGACTTCTCGCCTCCGGGTGGAGACGGGCTCATCAACACCAACGACTTCTTCGCGTTCTTGGCGGCGTATCAGGCGGGGTGCTAGCGGCGGTCTTTCAGTCGACGAGGGGTTCCTTGTGGAATTCTGAGATCGGCTCTTGTGCGCCGGCTCGAGACTCGCTAGATTCCCCTTGTCTAGGAATCTCCTCCGTTTTGCGGAGTTGGGTTGCGAGAGCGACCTTCGAGAAGAGTTAGGCGATCTCCGCACAGTGCAGGATAGCTGCCGAAGTACGACGGTGACAGCTGTCGCGCTTGTTTCATTGCGGTCGGTGTGCGTGCGCGCCTCGTGCGTGGAAGTGCATGACCTTGTTGCTCCGAGAGAAGAGCGATCTGCCTGATCCGGTGGCGTGATGCCATGCCGGAGGGGGTGGCTTGTTCGGGGGTCTGGCTCCCGGCGACCCGTGGTCTCATTCGGAGGCGTGTTATGAACGGCACAGCGCGGCTGGCTATTGCGGGACTCGTGGGATGCATGGCGTCAGGAGCGCATGCCGATCCATCGGACTTCGTGGTGGGATTGGGGCCGGCGGTCGGCCCGATCTCGCCGGGGTACACCTACCGGTGGGATGACGGATCGCCCGAGTGGTACGCCGGATTGCGTCCGGGCGGGGTGGAGTACAACGCGGCGTTCATGAACGGGTTTGAGGTGGTCAACGGGTACCGGCGAATCGAAGCCGTCGAGGTCTACTACAACACCGATGGCGGGAGCTGGAATGTGGGCGCCGGCGTCTGGGCGGATCCGAACCAGGACGGGGACCCCGCGGACGCGGTGCTGTTGGGCATGAGCACGACGGTTGTTGCTTCGGCGGGGTGGCAGAGCATTGCGCTGCCGTCGGTGGTCGATGTCGGCCCGCTCGGGACTTCGTTCTTCGTGGGCACGTTCATGGCGCCCGGCCCCAGCCTTTTCAATCTCAACATCGGGCTCGATACCGACTTTGCGGAGGGATACAGCGTGTCTTACGCCGCGGACGCGGACAACCCGAGTGCGCTCCAGGGGATCTTCGAGTGGAACAACCTGGGGCTCGGCGATGTCGCTCTGATGATCCGCGGCCGGGCGCAGCTTCCCGCGCCCGGCGCATCCATGCTGCTCGGCGTGAGTGGGATCCTCGCCGCGCGCCGCCGGCGCTGATCGCGGGTTCCGCGTTCTTCGCTTGCGGTCTTACCCCTGTGGGCGGGGCTGGTCTCCGGCGTCGCCCGCAATCGAACGTCGCATCGTGGTATCCGCCTGGATGTTGCGCATCCGGTAGTAGTCCATGATGCCCATGTTGCCCGAGCGGAAGGCGTCGGCCATCGCCTTGGGCACCTCGGCCTCGGCGAGTACGACCAGCGCGCGGTTCTTCTCGATTTCCGCCTTGTTTTCTTGCTCCTGGGCGACGGCCATCGCGCGGCGCTTCTCCGCGAGCGCCTGGGCGACCTTCTTGTCGGCCTCGGCCTGGTCTTCCTGGAGCTTCGCGCCGATGTTGTCGCCCACGTCGACGTCGGCGATGTCGATCGAGAGAATCTCGTACGCCGTCCCCGCGTCGAGACCGCGGGCCATCACGGCCTTCGAGATGCGGTCGGGGTTCTCGAGCACGTTCTTGTGCGTCTCCGCCGAGCCGATCGCGGAGACGATGCCCTCGCCCACACGGGCGACGACCGTCTCCTCGGTGGCCCCGCCGACGAGGCGTGGGAGGTTGGTGCGCACGGTCACGCGGGCGCGAGCCTTGAGCTGGATGCCGTCCTTGGCCACCGCATCGATTGTCGTGCGGCCCTGGGCCGGGTTCGGGCAGTCGATGACCTTCGGGTTCACCGAGGTGTTGACGGCGTCAAAGATGTCGCGTCCCGCGAGGTCGATCGCGCACGCCGTGCCGTAGTCGAGATCGATGCGGGCCTTGCTCGCGGCGATGAGCGCCGAGACGACGTTCTGCACGCGACCGCCGGCGAGGTAGTGCGTCTCGAGATCGCTCGTCGAGATGTTGATGCCGGACTTCACCGCCCGGATGCGGGAGAGCACGATGGTGCGGAGGTCGACCTTTCGCAGGCGCATGCCGATCATGTCGAGGATCGAGACGCGTGCGTTGGAGAGCAGGGCCTGGACATAGAGGTTGATGAACTGCCCGACGACGACGAGCAGGATGATGAAGACAAACGCGACAAACACGCCGACGAAGATCCAGACGGCGTTGAACTTGCCTGAGCTCTGCCCCTGGGCCATCGCGGGGGCGGCCGCGAGCGCGAGCGCGGCGAGAGCCGGGAGTCGGGACGTGGAGTTGCGGTGCGTCAAGGCGGGTCTCCGTATGCGTTGGGGGAGTATACGGGTGGGGAGATCGCGGGGCGGGGGGCTAGGGCTCGGCGTGCTGCGTCCAGGCGGCGACGAAGGCTTGACTCGGTCGCTGGCGGATGAGCCGCTCGTTCGGATGCTGACGCACGTACTTCACGAGCACCGCAGCCTTCACCGGATCGTCCGGGTCGAGGCACGCAAGCGATCCCAGCATCCACTCGTTGTCAGGGAAGTTGAAGAGCACCTCCTCGAGCTCCCCGGTGTCGTAGAGGGCATTGAGGTACCGATCGAGCACGATCGAGAGCCACGCGGCGAATGCCGCCACGAGGTCAGGCGAGATCGGTTGATCGTCAGGCACGGCGCACGACGACCTTGATGTCGAGGATGTCAAAGGCGGTGCCGTCAGCGAGGCCGCTCTCCCTTACCTGATCGGAGATCGCTGTTGTATCGGCGAGTATCGCCTCGACGTCAGCTTGCGCGATGGCGTCCTTGAAGGCCTCGGCGACGCGTCGCACGAGTTCGTCTTCCGGCGCTCCACCGACGACTCGCTGAATGGACGTACGGACACGGAGCCTCGCCGCAGTCCGGATCGGCACACCGTCGGCGGACTGCGCACGAACGCTCTGACCTTGGGCCGGCACGTCGATGATTCGAGGCTCGAGCGCGCACGCCGTACTGAAGTTCAGGTCAAGCCCGCCTTTCTTCGCGGCGATCAGGGCGGTCACGACGTTGGTGATGCGCCCGCCTGCAAGTGCGTGCACCTCCAACTCACTCGTGGAGAGCTCGATGCCGTTCTCTATTGCTCTTGTCCGCGTGAACACGACCGCCCGAAGATCGACGCCGCGAAGGCGCATGGCGATGAGGTCGAGCAGATGCACCGGCGCGCCGTGCAGGCGAGCTTGCAAATAGAGCGTCAGGATCGGCTGTCCAACCAGGGCCCAGAAGACAAGCACACCCCCGGCGATGGCGACGAGCACCAGCTCCGGCAGATGGTCCACCGGCATCACACAGGGCGAACGCGGATCTGATTGTGATCCGTGTTCGTCACGCGCACCGTCGCGCCGGCGTCGACCAGCGTCGTCTCCGCGATCGCGTCCATGCGCTTGCCTTCCAGCTCGATGATCCCCACGGGGTGCAGGTCGGTCACGGCTCGCCCCTCGAGTCCGATGAGCGCCAAGCGCTCGTCGCGCTCTCGCTGTTCGCGTGCTCGGCGTTCCTCATCCGCGTGCTCGCCGCCCTCGCCGTGGAGCATGCGCCGCCCGATCGGCGTATCGGGCCAGACACGCAGCGCAAACCCGAGCGACACCGGCGCCAAGATGCCAAGCACGAGCAGCCCGATCACACCCCACATCGGATCGTGCATGAAGAGCACGACCACACCCGCGATCGAGACGCCGCCGGCCGCGAGGGCGAGCACGCCGTGCGACGGGATGAAGAGCTCGCCCACGATGAGCGCCACGCCGCCGGCGATCAGCAGGAAACCGATGAGCAGCGCATTCTCCAACGTCGGACACCTCCGCGGCCTACGCCCGCGGGGCGTCGGCGATCGCCTCGACAGCGACACGGAAGGGCGTCACCTCGACGACCCGCACGCGCTGCCCGGGCTCAATGTACCCCAGTGCCGCGACGACGTCGACGAGCTCGCCCTCGAGTTCGATCCGCCCGGCAGGACGCAGCGCCGTCGCCGCAACGCCCTCGTCGCCGACCGCGACCACCGGCGCCGCGGGCGTCGCCATCGCGGAGAGGAGCGGGTCGCGATCGTCGTCGCTCGTATCGCGGAGCACGAGGCGCCCGATGAGCGGCAACTCGCCGAAGTGCTTCGCGAGGAAGTACATGCCCACGATCGAGACGCCGCCGGCGAGCACGATGATGAGCAGCCCATACAGCAGGTCGCCCTGTTCGCCGCCCGGCGCCGACGACCCGCCCGTGAACGTCCCGAGCAGCCCGCCGAATACGAGCACCACCCCCGCGACGCCCGGGAGCCCGAAGCCGGGGATCACGAGGATCTCGAGCAGGATGAGCAAGATGCCGCCGAGGATCGCCGCGAGCTCCCACCACCCGGCGAGCCCGACCAT
>JAUIFD010000184.1 GCA_030429485.1 Phycisphaerae bacterium
CACGGCAGCCTTCTGTTCCGTGGTGAAGGCTGAAAGATCGCGCTGCCCGCGCATCCATCCAGATGCGCCGCTTTGGGCGAGCTGCGCACCATACCCGGCGTGGTCCGCTGCGGCCTGGAGCGCGGTCGCGATGCCGAGCATCTGATCACCGATCACCACGCACGGCAGGACCAGATCCGCGCTCGCGCCCGGGCGAGCGCCGAGGCATACGGGCAGATTCTGAATCGGAAAGTCCGTCTCGGGGTCGTTGGCGGACTCGACCCAGCTCTCGAGGTTGGGGTCGTGCGTTTCGTCGATCTGGTAGGGCATAGCGGGCTCGCGTTGGGGTCCGCTTGCAGGGTAGTTCGCTAAGGCCGCGTCTGTCCTTCGCCCCACACTTCGTACTTGTAGCTCGTGAGCTCATTGAGCCCCATCGGCCCGCGGGCGTGGAGCTTGTCGGTCGAGATGCCGATCTCGGCGCCCATGCCGAACTCCGAGCCGTCCATGAAGCGTGTGGACGCGTTGACCATGACGGCCGCCGCATCGACCGCGCGCACGAAGCGCTGCTGCGCGTCCGCGTTCTCCGACACGATCGCTTCGGTGTGCCTTGAGCCGTAGGTCGCGATGTGGTCGATCGCGTCGTCGAACGAATCGACGACGCGGACCGCGAGGATCAGGTCGAGATACTCGGCGTGCCAGTCGTCCTCGCTCGCTTCGTTTGCATCGATCACTTCGCGTGTGCGCTCGTCGCCGCGCAGCTCGACGCCCTCCAGGCGAGCCGCGAGCGCGGGGAGCAGCTCGTCCGCGACATCCTGATGCACGAGGAGCGTCTCGAGCGCGTTGCACACGCCCGGCCGCTGGCACTTGGCGTTATCGACAATCTCGAGCGCCTCGGCGAGATTCGCATCGCGATCGACGTAGACGTGGCACACACCCTTGTAGTGCTTAATGACCGGGATGCGCGCCTGCTCGGTGACCGCACGGATCAGGCCCTCACCGCCGCGCGGGATAACGAGATCGACCACGCCCACCGCCTGCACGAGGTGTGTCACGCCGGCGCGGTCGGGGTTGTCGACGAACTGCACCGCGTCTTCGGGCAGGTGCTCCATGATCGCGGCGCGGAAGATGTCGGCGAGCGCGGCGTTGGAGTGCGCCGCCTCGCGCCCGCCGCGGAGGATCACCGCGTTGCCGGCCTTCACGCACAGCGCCGCGGCGTCGATCGTGACGTTGGGCCGCGACTCGTAGATCATCGCGATGACGCCGATCGGCACGGAGCGTTTGACGATCTTCATGCCGAGGCGGTGCGTGCTCGACGAGAGCTCGCGGCCGACGGGGTCGGGCATCGCCGCGATCTGGCGCACGCCCTCGATCATCGCGTCGATGCGGGCGGGTGTGAGCGTGAGTCGGTCGATCATCGCGCTCGAAAGCCCGGCGTCGCGCGCTGCGGCAAGGTCCAGCTCGTTTGCAGCCGCGAGCGCTTCGCGCCCCGCGTCGAGACCTTCGGCGACGGCGTTGAGCGCCGCGTTCTTCGCGTCGGTCTCCGCGATGGCGAGGCGGCGCGAGGCGGCGACCGCACGCGACCCTAGCTCCGCAATCCTCTCGGCGATGGGCGTCGGCACGCTCACTTCTTCACTCCGTTGAGCCGGGCGACCACAAGGTCGTCGCGATGGATGATCGGCTCGATCGATTCGTGCCCGAGCGTCGCCGCGGCATCGCCCGAGGGCTTCCCGAGGATCGATCCGATCTGTGCCGCACTGTACCGCGCGAGCCCGCGCGCGACCTCGCGCCCCGACGCGTCGCGCACCGCGATGAGCGACCCCTCGCCGAACGTGCCTTCGACGCCCCGCACGCCGACCGCGAGCAGGCTCTTGCCCTTCTCCGCGATCGCGTTCGCCGCGCCATCATCGACGACGAGCGCGCCCGCGACGCGCTGAAACGCGCTGATCCAGCGTTTGCGCGACGAGAGCCGGCGCTCGTTGACGCCGCCCACGATCGTGCCGACGTCCGCGCCTTCGAGCAGGCGCGTGAGCGTGTCGTTGCGCCGGCCGTCGGCGATCACCGCGATCGCGCCGGCGCCGGTCGCCATCTCCGCGGATTCGAGCTTCGATGACATCCCGCCGCGCGAGAGCGTGTCGGTCTTCTGCCAGAGCAGGCCCGCAGCCTCCTCCGCCGACGCGACCTCGGAGATCCGCACCGACTTGCCCTCCGTCTTGCGCCGAAGCCCGTTCGTGTTGGTCAGAAGGACAAGCGCCTCGGCATCCACGAGCAGCGTCACGAGCGCCGCGAGGCGGTCATTGTCGCCGAAGCGGATCTCATCGACGGCGACGGCGTCGTTCTCGTTGACGATCGGCACGATGCGGTGGCGCAGCTGCGCGAGCATCGCGTGGCGGGCGTTGAGGTGTCGGCGGCGGTCGCGGAGGTCGTCGTGCGTGAGCAGCACCTGCCCGACGGTGATCTGGTGGTGCGCAAACTCCGCCGAGTACCGCGCCATCAGGCGCGACTGCCCGACCGCCGCCGCCATCTGCAAGAGCGGGAGCTCGCTCGGGCGCGTCTTCATCTTGAGCGCCTCGAGCCCCGCGCCGATCGCGCCCGACGAGACCAGCACCACCTCCCGCCCCGCCCGGTGGGCCGCCGCGATCTGCGTGACGAGCCCGGCGATCCGCGTGAGGTTGGGCCGCCCTCGCGAGTTGACCAGCACGCGCGTGCCGACCTTCACGACGATCCGACGGACAGACTGCAAGCGTGCACGCGCGGGCATGGGTGACTGTAGTTTCGGCACGGTGGGGGGCGGGCTTGGGGGTGGCTTGGTGAGGTACGCCCAATAACCGGGAAAGGGTGATCCGAACCGCTGGGCCAGTTGGAGGGGGTGTGTTTGAGTCGGTGGCGCTGCGCACCAAGATCGCAAAGCCGATCTTGGTGGCACGACGGCTAGCCCCTAGCCGGAACTACTATGGGATCGTGCGTCCAGCCATCCACGGTACCGAATCCAACTCGACCAGCGTCAGGTCCTGTATCGGCACAGACGCCTTCCACGCCTGATCATCGCGGTTGTTCCAAGTCCAGCCGTTCGAGGTCAGGCGCTGTAACGTGGGTTGACACAGTTCGACCGTTCCAAACCGCTTCAGAATGGACTCAAACTCGATCATGCACCGAAACCGGAGTTCACTCAATGGCTCATCCCACGCCCAGATGAACACCGAGGTCCCATCTTCACGCGCGTCGTATACGTTGAACTCCGCCTCAGCGCACTTCGCGACGTAGACGCCAGAGCCCGGCGGGATCTCGCTGACGTCTCGCATGTTCCTTGCCGGTGCTCTGCGTTGCGCAACGCACGTTGTCCCGCTCCAGTAGGTAGCCAGCCACCAGTCGCCGCGGAAACGCACCAGTCTGGGGATCATGGTTCCGACCCGTTACCGAATCGGCGACAACCGAATGTCCTTGAAGTGAATCTCCACACCCTCGCTCTGCAGCCCGATCGGGCCCGCCATCGTCGGGGCATTGACGGCCTCGTTCACATGCTCGCCGTTGATGTAGATCGTGAAACGGTCGCCGTCGGCGACGATTTCGTACTCGTTCCACTCGCCGACCTCGTGCTCGGCGAGGTGGCTCTTGAGGATGCGCCCGCCCCTCTGGCGGTCGCTCTCGCCCGAGGCGAGGCGCAGGGCGTCGATCCCGATGGAGTGGAAGTCGCCGGCGTTGCCGACCATGAGCTGCGGCTCGACGCTCTTGGGCCAGACCTTGTCCTCGCCGTGGATGCGGCAGAGGACGCCCGAGTTGCCCGCTTCCATGAAGCGCCACTTCACCTTGAGCACGTAGTTGTCGTAGGAGGCGAGCGTGCGGATGTACCCGTTGGGCTTGCCGTTGCAGACGATCATGCCGTCCTTGACCGACCATGTGTTGGCGGGGTCCGCGTTCTCATCCGCGAGCACGAACGTCCACCCGTCGGTGTTGCGCCCGTTGAAGAGGGCGATCTCGCCGGGCATCTTCTGATCGAGATCGCGCACCTTCACGTTGCGATACCACACCTCGTCGCCGTGGTCCTGCAGCGCGATGTGCCCTGTCGGTTGCACGCCGAACCCCTCGTAGATGTTGAACTTGCTGCCGGCGATACGTTCGGTCCACTCGTCGCTGGTGACGTCGACCTCGATGATCTTCATCCCGTTGAGATAGTGCTGGAGCGTGCCGTCGCTCATCCGGATGCGGGCTGTGTTCCACTCGCCAGCGGGCTTGGAGGGCTTGTCCGCGGGCGGCTTGTAAAGGTCATAGAGCGCGCCCACGGAGTGCCCGTCGCCAGGCTCGGCGCCGTAGCCCTTGTCGTCGAGGATCTGAAACTCAGGCCCGGTCTGCCATGTCGTGTCGTGGAGTTCCGCCACGCCGAAGATCACTCCGGAGTTGGCGTTCGGGGCGACCTTGAAATCGAAGCGGAGCTCGAAGTCGCCGTACTGCTGGCGGGTGATGATGTCACCGCCGCCATCGCCCGGCGCGCGGTGGATCGCCCCTTCGTTGATATCCCATCCGTGACCTGGGAAGCCCTCCTGCTTGTACCCGCGCCAGTGATCAAGGCCTTTGCCGTCGAAGAGGAGCGTCCATCCCGCGGCCTCTTCGGCGGGCGTAAGGGTGTTCTGGGCTTGCGCGTGCGCGGTGGCTGCGAGCAGGCCGGCGAAAGCGAGGGCACAGATACGGGTCATTTCGATCTCCCAAAGGTCCCGGGTCAGTGTATCTCGTGGGGCTTGGCGAGCGACCTTCACGGCAGAAGGCCGGAGGAGCCCATGCGAACGCTGCTGACCATCGCGATCCTGTCCACGGCCTGCCAGGCCCAGTACGTCTGGCAGAGCCCGAGCCCCGCGTATGTCCACCTCTACGGCGTAGATTTCGCCGATCCGGAGAACGGGTGGGTGAGCGGTGAGTACGCCGGAGACGGCGGGCTCTGGCGCACCGATGACGGTGGGCAGACCTGGACGACGCTCCTCCAGGACTGGTGGCGCGAGATCGCTGGCGTGCAGATGCTCGATGCGTCCGACGGGTGGGCGATCGGGGAGTCGATCTATCGCACCGATGATGGGTGGGCGACTTGGACCGAACTCACGCTCCCTCCCGCGCCGCCCGGCGGCGATAGCCCCGTCGCAGCGACAAGCATGCAGTTTGTCTCGCAGTCGCACGGATGGGTCTCGACGCGACCTTCCGGGGCGGTGAGCTACCTCTATCGCACGACAAACGCCGGCGCGTCGTGGCAGTACCTGGGCGAGTTCGATCTCGACTCCTGGGTGTTCGCCGACGACACGACGGGTTGGGCGGCCAGCACGGACTCGCAGTTCATGCGCACCCCTGACGGTGGGCAGAGTTGGTCGCTCGTGCCCGATCCGCCCGGCGTGATGGCCTGCTGCTCAACGGTCGCTGCGGTGTTTTCGTACGACGAGGCGATCGTGACCACCTTCGAGAACTCCAGCGTGGGGTTTACCACGCATCACACGACCGACGGCGGGCAGACCTGGGCGTCCTCGGCGACCCCCGCGCCGCGCTTCCCGGAGTTCATCGATCCGCAGACCGGGTGGGGATGGATTCAGTTTGGCGAACTCGCGCGCACCACCGACGGCGGACGCACATGGACGCAGGTGCTTGATGCGCGTGACGTCCACGAGAGCGTCCGTGACTTCGATATTGTCGACGCGTCGACCGTGTATGCCGTGGGCGACTTCGGGTTTGTGCTGCGCACGTCCGACGGCGGGGATACGTGGGAGGAAGTCTCGAACGGATCGGGGCAGTACCTCAACCGCGTGGGGTTCGCCAATGCGACGCACGGGTGGGCGACGGGCAAGGGCCAGACCATCCTGCGCACGACCGACGGTGGCGATACGTGGAAGCACCAGCGGTGGCCGAGTCAGCCCCTATTCATCGGCGAAGCGAACGACATCTACCCGTGGAGTCAGGATCACGCCTACATCCGCGTGGGCACGGGCAAGGTCATCGAGACCGTGGATGGCGGTGAGAACTGGATACACAAGGACCTCGCGTCCACCTGGCCGCAGGGGGTCGTCTACTTCGCCGATCCGATGCGAGGGTGGATCGTCTCGACCTACGGCACAACCTTCAGCACCACGACCGACGGCGGGGCAACCTGGACGAGTATCCCCACCGGTGTGACCACCTTCACGGCGCGCGACGCGGTGCTCGACGTCTTCTTCATCGACGATCTCAACGGGTGGTTCGTCGGACACATCAACAAGTCGTACCGCACACGCGACGGCGGGCAGACTTGGGAGCGGACGCCCGATCTCCCCGCGGAGGACTACCGGCGCGTGCGCTTTACCGATCCCGACACCGGGTGGATCGTGGGCAACGACGGGCTGGTGCTCCGTACGACGGACGGCGGGGATACGTGGATCGATCAGCGTCTGCCGGGCACCGTCGGGGAGCACATTCAGGATCTGGTGATGCCCGGCCCGGATGAGGCCTACTTCTGCTCCAAAAGCGATCCGCTCGGCGCTTACGTGCGACACACGACAGACGCCGGCGCGACGTGGACCGACGAATACCGAGGCCCCGGCCCGCTCTCCGTGCGGTACGGCGTCACCAACGGGATCGCGGTCGTCGGGCAGAACGTCTGGACTGCGGGCACCGATGGCGCCATCCGTCACAAGCGGGCGACGTGCGACGCCGATCTGACCGGCGACGGCAGCGTGAACACCAATGACTTCTTCGAGTATCTCTCGCTCTACGCCGCCATCGATCTTCGAGCGGACCGGAGACGGCTCGGTCAACACCAACGACTTCTTCGCGTACCTCGCGTTGTATCAGGCTGGGTGCTGACCCCCAAACCCGCGGCCCGCTCCTGCCGGCTACTTCGCTTGCTTCTCCAGCACCGGCCACGGGTTCACCACGTGACAGGAGCGCCCTGTCTTGGCGATGTAGTCCTGGTGGTAGTCCTCCGCCGGGTAGAAGGTCTCCGCCTTCTCGACCTCGGTCACGATCGGGTTGCGGAACCGTCCCGAGGCTGCCAAGTCGGCGATCTTCTT
>JAUIFD010000185.1 GCA_030429485.1 Phycisphaerae bacterium
CCCGACAGGCGATAGAGCCGGCGCGCCAGTTGACCACCTTGGGACGCGGATACCCAATGATGAGCCAGAGTTCGTCACCGGCGCGGTGTGCTTCAAGGTGCGGCTCGGCACCGTCCCAGCACGGCCTGGCCCAAGCCTCGGCACTTGCCGCGTCAAACAGACTGAATGGGAACGCGGCAGCGATGACGCCGTCGGTGGCGCGGCTTCCGCCGGATGGATCCTGTGCGGTGCGCCGAGCCGCTCGCCTGAGAACGGGCCTTATCCACTCGTTGTCGATCTCACCCGCTTGCCAACGCTTCAGTAGCTCTTGGAGCGCTGCGTCAGCGTCTGTGGGGTTGAGTTGGTTGGCTTCGAAGACGAGCAGTGGAACGGGCTTGTACGGGTTCCATCGGGCTCCGGCAAAGGCCACAACCCAGATCGTCAGGGCGGCACAAGCCAACGCGGTGATCCAACCGAACCCGCAGACCACCGGCCATCGCCGACGGTGCCCGTGCTTGACGGACCTTCTTCGGGAGAGATCGCTCCCGCACTCGGGACACCTCGTGCGCCCAAGCCCGGTGAGATCGAATCCGCACTTTCTGCACAGCGGCGCGTTGTCGATTCGATGCCCTCGCCGCCCAATCCAGGCAACGAGGAAACCGACACAGGCGATCACCGGCACCCACACCATTTCTGGAGCGTACCGCCTGGAAAATCTCGCAATGGGGTGCTCTCTTACTGGAGCAGATCGGGGCGGCGCACTCGGGTGCGCGCGAGGGCCTGTTCGAGGCGCCATCGGAGGACGGCGTCGTGATCGCCTGAGAAGAGGGCTTCGGGGGCTTCGCGCCCTTGCCAGACGCGGGGGCGGGTGTAGTGCGGGCAATCGAGGAGGCGCGCGTCGGCGGGGAGGTCGAGGGCCTTGAGCATGCGCGCGAGCTTGTGCGGGTCGAGGGGTTCGTCGTTGGGGTTGGTCGTGGGGATGGGACTGAAGGAATCCTGGTGTGCGGAGTGCTGATCGCCGAGGACGCCGGGGAGCGTGCGCGCGATCGCGTCGATGAGGACGAGGGCGGCGAGCTCGCCGGAGGAGAGGATGTAGTCGCCGAGTGAGAGCTCGAGCGGGTCGAGTGCTTCGATGACGCGCTCGTCGATGCCCTCGTAGTGCCCGCAGATCAGGAGCAGGCGAGGGAGACTCGCGAGCTCTTCGACGATGGGCTGGCTGAGGGGCGCGCCCTGCGGCGTGAGGAGCACGCGGCGCGCGGGGCGCGGATCGGATGCCTCGGCGGCGAGAGCGGCATCCCAGAGCGGCTGACACATCATGACCATGCCGGGCCCGCCGCCGAACGGGCGGTCGTCGGTCTTGTGGTGCTTGCCCTCGGCGTGGTCGCGGATGTTGATGGCGACGACGTCGAGCACGCCGGCGGTGATGGCGCGCGCGGGGATGGAGACACCCAGCACGCCGGGGGCGCGCGGGTCGAACATCTCAGGGAACGTGGTGAGGACGTCGATGCGCCGGGGCGCGTCGACGGGCGTCACATCCGACATCACTCGGACTCAGACGACTCCTCGCCGCCCGACTCGCCTTCCGCAGCTGCGGCCTCGGCTTCGGCCTTGGCCTTCGCCTCTTCCTCAGCCTTCGCCTTGGCTTCGGCGACGGCCTTGGCCTTGGCGTCGGCGTCCTTCGCGCCGGCGAGGGCGTCGGATGCGGACTTGGCGGCGGCAGCGGCGCCGTCGGCGTCGGCCTTGGCGACGGCGGTCTTCGCCTCGCTCGCGGCGCTCGTCGCGGTGGCGACGAACGACGAGAGATCGGCCTCGCTCGCCTCGTTCAGTTCGGTGATCGCGGTCAGCGCGTCTTCGGTCTTCGAGACCGCCGTCTTGCAGGTCACGCGGTCGCGGTCCCTCTTGCGGTCGGCTTCCCAGGCCTGCACGTCGATGAGTTCGGCGCGGGCGAGGAAGTCGCGCACGGTCTCGGACGGCTGGGCGCCGACGGAGAGCCAGTGCTTGATGCGGTCTTCCTTGAGGAAGAGCTGCTTCTCGGGGTCCTTGGCTACCGGGTCGTACCAGCCAAGGTTCTCGATGACCTTGCCGTCGCGGCGGGTGCGCTTGTCGATGGCGTTGATGCGGTAGAAGGGGCGGTGGCGGCGACCGAAACGCTGCATGCGGATGCGGACCATCGTGAACTCCTGGCGGTCCCGCGGGCCGTGTCGCGGGGGTCTTCCCGGCCTGTCGCCCGTGCTTGGCTTCTTCTGCCACCTCGGCACATGCCGGGGCGGTTTCGGGCGGGCGGGATGGTAGGCGTGCGACCGATGGGAACCCAACCGCTCCGCAACACGGAACGCCCCTGGGGTGGGGCGAAGATCGCGGTGCGGTGTCCCCTCGATCCGGGGGAATCCGCACGGTCTGCACGAGCGGCGTGGGGCGCGTCCGATACCGGCAGGAAGCGGCAATGCCCGCCCGCCGAGTGTCCGACGCCACCAGTGAGGCTACGGGAGTCTGCGCGACCTGGGGGGTCGCGCGTGCCCGGTTCCTCGCGGGAGGCACCCATGTCGCACCGGGTACACACGTTGGACACGCTTGAACCGCGCACGCTTCTGGCGGCGGATCCGATCACCGATCAGCATGAGCTCTGGGCGATCCCCTACGGCTCGGCGGTGATCGACGGGGACGCGAGCGACTGGGCGTGGGACAGCGCTTGGACAACCGATCGCACGCTCGCCTTTCGGGAGGCGCGGGCGACGGTGGGCGCGCTGTGGGACTATCGCGGGCTGTACCTGCTCGCGGACGTGATCGACCAGTACGTCTGGGCGGATGGATCGGGAGCTGGCTCGGGCAACGTGTGGGACCTGCAGGACGACGACTCGATCACGTGGTACTTCGACCCGGACGGGTCGCGCGACGAGTGGCTGCAGGTCAGCGACTTCGCGTTCGGCGCCAATCTCGGGAATGCGGGCGATCCCGAGGAGGGCGCGGGCGTGGTCTCGCGCCACAAGTTCGTGACGGGCAACGGGGCGGGCGGTGCGCCGGGGGTGGTTGGAGCGAGCCAGGAGCCGACGTGGGCGGCGTCGTTTGATGGGACGGTGAACGACGACTCCGACCTCGATGAGGGGTGGACCATCGAGATCTTCGTGCCGTGGGCGGCGATGGGGATGGCGTCGCCCTCGCACGGCGACACGATGGGGATCAACTTCGATCTGATCTTCGACGACTCGGGCGGCACGCGCGACTTGAACGACAACCGAAACGGCGCTCAGCGCTTCGACCTTCCCACTTTCGTTGATGATCACATCCTCGGGGCGCATAGCGCCTATAGCGCAACGCAGGCCGGCATCAACGGGCCGGTTGCGTACGCGGAGGCGATGTTCATCGACGGGCGCGCCCTCGCGACACCGGCGCCGATCGATGACCTCGCGATCGCGTCGACCTCGGCGTTTGGCGCCAGGCTTGAGTTCACCGCGCCGGCGGGGACCACCGCGGGCGAGGGCCATGTGTCGGCGTATGAGATTCGCTACGCCTCGGGCGCGATCACATCCGAGAGCGACTGGGCGAACTCGACGGTGTTTGCGCAGACCTACACGCCGATGCTCGCCGGTTCAGGCGAGTCGCTCCGCCTGATCGGGCTTGAGCCGGGCACGGCGTACCACGTCGCGGTGCGCGGCGTGGACGGCGCCGGCAACCTCGGCGTGCTGTCGGCCTCGGCGTCGTTCGCGACGGACACGCTTCCGTCGGCCGGGTACCAGGGGCGCGTGGTGCCCTCGCCAACGGGTGGGTCGTTCGTCTTCGAGAATGGTGACGCCTTCGTGCCGGTTGGCGATCACCTCGGCTTGTCGTGGGCCTATACGAGAAACCTCTTTCCCGGCAACATCTACAACCGCGCCAACGGGCAGCTCATCAACTTCTACGACAACCCGTCGTACGAGGGTGTCGCCGAGCCCTACTTCGAGCTCTTGCAACAGCGCGGCGTCAACACGATGCGTCTCTACATCGAACTGCTCGAGCCTGGACAGCTCGAGAACCCCTACTGGCCCGAGGGCGGGTACTGGCTCGAATCGACGCCGAACACGTTCAACGACAACATGCGCGTGTTTCTGCGCAACCTGACGGATCTCGCGGACGAGTACGGGATCTACCTCATCCTGTCGCCGTTCGACACGTTCCACTATGTCGACCAGTTCTCGCTCACGCCGTGGTCAACCGCGAACGGCGGGCCGCTCACGGACATGGACCTGTTCTTCGAGAGCCAGGCCACGCTCGCGATGGCGCAGCGTCGCATCGACGTGCTGGGCGACTGGGTCTCGTCCTTGCCGCAGAACGACAACGTGATCGGGTGGGAATCGCCCTCGGAATGGGACAGCTACGGGTGGGGCCTGCACCCGAGTGGTGATGGCGTCCCGGGGCGCACGCCGGACATGCGCATCCGGGCGGCGTGGATGGAAGCGCTGCAGAACCACATGCGCGAGAGCGACCCCGATCGCCTGGTCTTCTCGAGCACGATCGTTCGCGATCCGCGCGGGCCGACGGCGAGGGCGGTCTTCAACTCTCGCTCGTTCGACGCGTACACCTCGCACCTGTACACGCCGGCGAATCTCGAACCGATCAACAACCCGGACGCTGACAAGAGCGTCCGTGGCGCGAGCGAGCAGGCGGCGCTGACCTCGTACTGGATGACGCACCGGACGACCAATCGACCGTTCATCGATGGCGAATGGGGCATGTCGCGTGCGGACTGGCCAAACGAGGTGGTCTCGTACCGCGACGGATTCACGTACGAGGATGACGAGGCGCTCTTCCGTGCGGTGCTGTGGGCGGGTCTTGCCGCGGGGCAGGCTGGCACACCGCTGCGCATCAACACCGAGGAACTCGCTCCGAACTCGTACTTGCTGACCGACCCGCTCCTCCCGGATACCACCGGATATTCGATGTTCAATATCGACGGCAACATGCGTCCGTTGCAGGAGGTGCTCTCCTACTTCTCCTCGGTCTCCACGATCGGGTTCGACTTTGCGACGGCGGCGCGTGAGCCGCTGCTGGGCCTCCTTCGCGCGTCGAGTGCGGCGCACGTGCTCCGCGCGTGGGGCAGCGCGAGCGAGACGCAGGGCGTCGCGTACGTGCTTCAGGACGCCAACGAGACGACCGGCACGGTGACGGACGGCGTGCTCACCATTCGCGGGCTGCAGCGCGATTCGATCTTCGACGTCGAGTTCTGGTCGACCGCGGTCGGGACGACCACGCCGCTCCAGACGATCACCGGCCTCTTCGCGGGTGACGGCACGCTCACGATCGACCTGCCCAGCTTCGCGACCGATGTCGCCCTGAAGTTCCGAGCGCGTGAGTCGGGCGGGCAGAGCCAGCGGATCGTCTCGATGGGCGTGGCGGGTCGGCTCGTGCAGTTCGCGGTGGGTGTCGACGGGCAGCCTGTCGCGCGCATCGCCGACAACGCGGAGGGGCTTTCTTGGAGCACGGTCGATATCGCCGGGCTCGCCAACTTCAACGGGCGTGTGGTGGACATGACGCCGTTCACGACCGGCGGCACGAGCGCGTTCCTGGCGTTCACCGATGAGCGGCATCACCTTTGGTTGCTGTCGGGCGATGTCTTCGCCGAGAGTTGGCGGGCGCAGGATCTGACGGCCACCATCGACGCGCCGGGGCTTACGGGCGACCTCACGACGTATCAGCCGTCCTGGGGCTCGCTGCACATCGCCGGGCTCGACGCGCGCGGGCACGCCATCAACTACTGGAGCGCGCCGTCGCTCGGGTGGGAGTGGCAGCACGCGGACCTGACCGAGCAGTTCGACGGGCCTGTGATGGCGGGCGGGCTCACGGGGTACGTCGCGTCATGGGACGGGCTCAACCTCGCCGGGCTCAACGAGGACGGGGAGGTCATCGTCTACTGGTGGGCGCCCGGGCTCGATTCGTGGCGCACGCTCAACATGACGGAGAGCTACGACGGGCCCAACCTCTTCGGGCAGCTCGACGCGTACGTCACTCCGTGGGGCGGGCTCAATATCACCGGGCTGGACGCGAGCGGAGACGTGACGACCTACTGGTGGGCGCCTGGGCTTGATTCATGGAACGTCTCCAACATCAGCGCCGCGGCGGGGGCCTCGGCGATGGCGGAGGGCGTATCGGCGGCGGTGTCGAGCGACGGGTTCATCAACCTCTTCGCGATCGACGCGGGCGGCGCGCTCACCATGCTGCGTTGGGATCTGGGCGCGGATCAGTGGAGCGCGACCGACGCGACGGTTGCGGCGGGCGGCCCCGCGGCGCACATGCCGCTCGCCGCCGGCGCGGCGGGCTCGTGGATCTCGATCGGTACGCGCACTTCGGGCGCGCAGCTGGCGGTGTACGAGTTCAACATCCAGACGGACGCGTGGACGTTCGACCCGGCGGGAGTGCTCTTGGGTTGACCGCTACGCGTACGCGTGCAACCCGGGCAGCAGGAGGTTGACGCCGAAGTAGGTGAAGAGCATGACCCCGAAGCCGACGACCGAGAGCCATGCGGTGACGAGGCCCTTGTCTTTCACGCCGGCGAGGCGCACGTGGAGCGTGATGAGGTAGATGATCCAGGTGATGAGGGCCCAAGTCTCCTTGGGGTCGAAGGCCCACCACCTGCCCCACGAGTGGTCGGCCCACCACGCGCCGAGGAGGATGCCCACGCCGAGCGTCCAGAAAGCGAGTTGGAGCACGGTCATCTGTGCGGCGTCGAGGTCTTTGAGGGTGCGGGCTCGTGTGGGGCGAGGGCGGTCGGAGCCGGGCGCGGTTTCCTTCGGCTGGGCGGAGGGGAACTCGGGCGTGGCGGCGCGGCCCATGTAGTGCGTCCAGAGGTAGAAGAGCGAGCAGGCGAAGCCGAGCGTGATCAGGCCGTAGCTCGTGAGCACGGTGGTGACGTGGTACTTGAGCAAGACCGAGGTGTTGAGGATCGCCGCCTCATGCTCGATCTCCGCGCCGGGGACGCCGGTCTGCGTGGCGCCGATGAGCGCGAGGAAG
>JAUIFD010000186.1 GCA_030429485.1 Phycisphaerae bacterium
CAGTCGCCATGATGAGCGATTGTAGCACACTGCTTCGGGGCATGCAAGTATTCGCGATCATGCGTGGTGCCCGTTGCACTCGGCTGGGTTACCCAGGACTCGCGCGATCGCGCCCTTGACGCCGGTGACCTCCTCAAGCCGCATGCGCCCGTCGCGATACCGGCCCAGGTCCGCGGACAGGTTCGGGAACATGCTCACGACTTCGTCGAGCACTTCCTCCTGCTCGCTCTCGGACAGCGAGAGGAAATGCTCGAACGCGGCGTCGCGATCCGCGCGTTTCGCCGCCTGCTCATCCTCTGGCGTAGGTGGGGGCACCTCCCAGCCCTCGCGAATACAGCTCGCCGCCCAGGCGCCGGGGATGTTCTTCTCGGGCGCGGCGCGTGCGATCCACGCCATGCGATCGGCGGTCGCGTTGGCGTGTCCGCTCAGGTGCTCGATCTTGAGTCGCGCGAACAAGTCAACCACCGCCTCCGGTTGTGGTGGTTGGATAGATGGTGGGATCATGGAGGGATCGGGGCCGGAATCCGGTGGGTTTGGGGACGGATTCCGGCGGGTTTGGCGTCGTGGTTCGGTGGGTAGGGGGCCGGATTCCGGTGGGGTAAACCCGCCGGATTCCGGTGGGTTCTCGCTCCGCTCCGGGAGAACCATGCGGTAGCGCGTCGGCCTCCACCCGCCGGACTGGTTGCCGATCGGCACGAGCGCGCCGCACGCTTCGGCCTGTCGCAGGTGCCTGCGCGTCGTGGACTCCGCCACGCCGAGCGCCCGGGCGATGCTCGCGACGCTCGGCCACGCCTCACCTGTCCGCCCGTCGCGCCATTGAAGCAGCGTGCGCATCAAGTTCTTCACCGGAGCCGACCACGCCGATTCGTTGATCCGGCGTATCGCCTCCCAGCCATTTAGCCCACACCCCCCGCGCTTCACGGCTCGCCCCCGCTTTCGTGCGCGCTGGCCGCGACCCACACCGCAGCGGGCCGACCTCGCGGGGTCAGGCGACGCTGCCCACTATCGAGGATCAGCCCCAGGGCGCGCAGCTCGCCGCGCCGGGGTGACACCGACTGCGCCCGGATGCCGGTCGCGCACTCAACCTCCGAGTCCGTCGCGCCGAACGCGCCCGCACGCACGATCACCGCGAGCACGTCGGCGCGCTGCGCGGCCGCGTGTCCCGCGATTCGGCGCGCCGCGACGCTCGACGTACCCGCGGGCGCATTGCGACGCGCGGGCGGGAGCAGCGGGAGTCGAGTACGATCGGGGTGAGTGCCTCGACCGTGGACGCCCGCCCCCGTGCCAGCGGGGGCCGCGTCGTTTCCAGGCGGTTCCGGTGGGTCTGGTGGTCGCGCGAACAGCGGAGGCACGGTGTCGGGTGCGCGGTGGATCATCGCGTCAACCCCTTCCGCGCCTCGATCAGCGCCAGCAGGTCGCGCCGGTCGAACAGCACGCGCGCCCCGATCCGCACCGGGATCAACTCGCCCGCCCGTTGCAGGTTGCTCACGGTGTTGGCGCACACGCCCAGCAGCCGCGCGGCCTCGCGCCGATCCACCAGCAGTGCCGGCGCGGCGTTGCTATCACTCGCCACGCGACACCCCCTCCCGCTTGGCTCGCTCGGCGAGCAGTGCCGCCGCGGTGGGGACGTGAACCAGAACACTCCGCCCCGCGATCAGCGCGGGGATTCGTCCGGCGTCGATTTCATCCCGCAGCCACCGCGCCGGCACGCGAAGGCAGCGGGCCGCCAGATTCAGCGGCAACGGGTCTCTTGGAGGTTGCTCGATGGCCATGCGGGGAACATCGCACGCGGTTCCCCGGATGAGCCCAAGCTAAGCCACGATCAACCTGCGATCTTACCTCGCTAGCCTTCGCCCTGGCCCGTTGAGCCTCGCGCCCGACCGGTTTCCTTCGGGACGCTCGGCAAGGTCCAACTCGATCAGCCGGGTCACACATTCGAGGGTTGTGTTCTCAGAGAGCCGCCGCTCCGCCTCCATCTCGCGCACAATGTCCTTCGCGGACAGCAACCGGGACGGATCAAACCGGGCCATGACCTCAAGCACATACGTCTGATTACCCGTCAGCCCCGGACCGATTGTGTCACCGCCGCCCTGACTCTGCGAGCCGGACGCCTCTTTCCCCAACTCCATGACCGCGAGCAGGTCGTCGCGCGTATCTGCCGCCCATTCTGCGAGGTTCTCCAACTCGCTCGCGTAGTTGTCGAGAATCGCCGTCGGCATCCCCAGACCGATGCTCAAGCCGGCGAGCGATTTCTCGGCCCTCGACAGTCGCTTGTGGATTGCACGGGCATCCAACCCACTCCCGCCGCCGTCTCGCAGCGCCGACTTGGCATTCGCGCACGCTCGCATCGATCGTCCGACAGCGGCGGAAAGGAACGACTCGGGGGACCGCTCGCACTTGGCGGGGTCGGGCTCGGCCTGGGCGTGGGCCGCCGGGTCGAACGCCTCTCGGGTGAGCCGATCCGCTTCGGCCAGCTCGCCCATGCATTCCTCGAATGACGCGCCCTCCGCCGATCGCGCGTTGGCGCGCTGCGAAGCCAACCAGGCCGCATGGTTGAGCAGTTGCAGCTTCGCCGCGCTCTTGAGCCGCCGGTTCTCCGCGATAGAGCGCACATCGTCGCCGCGTGCGTCCGACGCCAGGACGCGGAGCGCGTCGAAGAGCACGAGCGCGGGAGTCCGTTGATCCGCGGGCTTCGCCGACTCGCTCGGAGCGTGCGCGGGCGTCTTCGTCGCCTTCTTCGCCATGCCTCACCGTCCAATCCCGGGCCGGAAGGGCGGGGCAGCGGGGACGGTGAGAACCGCCGCCGCCGCCCGTCCGTTCGCGCGTGGACTTGCAACCCCACGCGCTACCCGAGGTGCCAGTCTACCTCGCGCCGCCGCCCGCTCGGGCGCAAGCGACAGGCACCGACAGCCGGGGGCGACGCGCCGCCCGCGCGCGCGGGCGACTGATCCGCGTTTTTTTGTCGGGGCGAGTCGGTCCGCACCTCGCGCGGCGTCAGGATTCGACCCGCCCCCCCCCCGGGCCGTCGATCGGCCTCAGTCATCCGGGGCAATCGTCGCGGCCTCGCCCGGCTCCACAAGGAACCGCACCGTTTGATCGCCAGCGTCAGAGTTCACGATCGTCTCGACAACGACGCCCGCCTCGTCAACCGCGGTGATTGTGCCTCGCACTCGCCGTCCCTTGGGGCTCCAGACTTGCACCGCCATGCCGACGCTCAGCCGATCACGCGGAACACCTTGCGGGACCCTGCCGTGTATCGGACAGGCGTAGTGGGCTGGCAGGTTGGCAGCGCACGCCCCACCGTACCCCCCGGGGCTCGCGCGATCCCCTGTTCGCCCCGCTCATGCGCTGTTAGGGCTCCGCGAGAGCTTGAGAGCAACACCTTGCCGAGCGTCACGCTCATCGCAGTGCCGATCCCGTCCAGGGGCGTCCGCACCGAACACCTCGTGCCCGCGCTTCGTTCGCCGGCGGTCGCGGTGTTTCGCCCCCTCTGGAATCCGACGCGCCCCCGGCGTGGTCGCTACCTAGGGCGCGGGGTTGGGGCGAGAATCCGGCGATGCTACCATTCCACGGTACCAGTAGTCACAGGGAGTCGGCTTGAGCCACGATCCACAGGCCATTGCGAACTGGTTCTATGACCAGTCCGAGAGAGATGGTCGCAGCGATCTGACGCCCATGAAACTCCAGAAGCTCGTCTACTTCTCGCATGGCTGGTACCTGGCTCTCGAGAATGCTCCACTCATCTCCGAATCGGTTGAGGCTTGGCGATGGGGCCCCGTTGTACCGTCGCTGTATCGCGAGTTCAAGGAGTACGGCCCGGACACGATCCCGCGCCGCGCTCGGGACCTGCGGTTCGAGGGCGGCCGCTTGATGCAGTACGAACCACGCATCGACAATGCGAGCGTGAAGGGCTTTCTTCGTGTGCTGTGGAACACATACAAAGACTACACGGCGATCCAACTCTCGAACATGACGCACGAACCAGGCTCGCCGTGGGACACCGTTGCGAGCAAGTACCAGTATAACTTGCCGATGGGCATCAACATTCCGAATGACCTGATCCAAGACTACTTCAAGAAGCTCTAGGGGGACCTTCATGCCTCCTGAATCGGCTACCAACTCTGTGAACATTCGTGCGCCGCGAGCCGAGCCTTCTCGCGAGCCTGACAGAATGACGGCCATGGAAATCGCCGAACTGCCCGCCTCGAAGAGGGCGGTTGTCGGTACGCACGAACACACTCGATATGTTGAGAATCACCTAGAGTGTGTGCGGGACGAGCGCGATGAATGGAAAACACGCTGCGCCAGATTTGAAGAGCCGTTCGAAGACTACGTCGAGCTCCGGACCCATAACACGCAACTCAAGGTCACCACGACAATCACTGTCGTCGCGATGGCGATTGCGGGTGCACTTGTCGGTACCAGCATCGCATTTCTGCAACCCGTTGGGTGGGGCGTGCTGGTTCTAGCCTCGCTCTATCAGCTCGGATGGACATGGGCGCCCGGCGTCTGCGCAGTGCTCCGTGACTTGGTGTCCAAGTCGAAACCGAGCAAGGACTAGCATGCACTTCGCCCGGTTCCACGCTGATCTTCGGGCAGCGTCAAGCTGGAGTGACCGACTCAAACTCCCACAACTCCCCCGCGACGCTGATAGAGCGCCTGCACCACGCCCCGGCGCGGGAGGTTCAGCGCGCAGCCGGTGAGCGCGCCCTCGCGGTCCGCCCACGGCTCGACGCGCTCCGCCAGCCCGTCGAGCGGGCCGCCCCGGTAGCGGATCGTCACCCGCTCCCCGCGCGCGTTGCGGCATCGGTCGATGGTCGCCTTCCGGAGCAGCACCACCTCGGACGGGTTGAGCACGAGCATGGCGCGAGACTAGCCGCCCTCGCCCATTTCCTCGAACACGAATCGGACGATCACCGGCTCATCGCTCTCGCGCGCGGTGTCGGGCATCGGCGCGGCCTTGCCAATCGTGCGGTCCAGCAACTCGCACACCGCCCACCGCGCTCGCCCGCCCGGGCCATGCGCACCAACACTGCCACCACCGCGCGGTAATCGGCCTCGGTCACGCACTCCGCCAGGATCGCTCTGAAGCGCGCCACCGCCCCACCGTGCGGGTTGCCCGGCCCGCCGGGGTTCCCGGGTGTGAAGCGCCCCAGGGCGTCCCTCCCGCCCGTCTGGGGCGTCTCGGCGTCATCCCCGGCCCGCGGGTCCGTTTGGTGACGGCGGGCGCTCACCGGGCACCCCCGCCGCCCGACGCCGCGACCATCGCCAAGATGCCCGCCCGCACCGCCCCGGGCAGGTCAGGCCACGCCGCGACCACCGCCGCCAGTTCGGGATCGGCGGGCGGGGTGTCCGGGCCAGCCGAGCGCCCAGAATCGGCCCCGATGTTGCCGGATTTGTTGCCGCGCGAATCCGAAACTGGCGTGTTTCCCGCAGGACTCGCGGGTTGTTCAAGTCCGCCTCTGCCCATTCGATCGCTCGGCCTCAGCGTCGAGCCCTCGACCCCCCTGAACAGACGCGACTTCCGCCATTGCGGTGATTCGGCAGGCCCCGCCGCCGTGCCGCGTCCATGCGTTCCAGGCAAGTGAGGCCCGCGTCCCGCCCCGCCAATGCCCCCCACCAATGGCATGAAGGTCAGGCGCAAAGACGCGCGTCCAGAAACGCGCGGCGTGGTTCCAGCTCACGTCCCGCGTCCGGAGCCAGAGCCCCTCCAGAATCACCATGATGAGCCCGAGCCCGATCGTGAGCGGCGGGAACAGGTAGTGGAACATCACAGTCCCGGCGAACTGCACTCGGCTCAGGATCTCCACGTCCATGTCGTGTCACCCTCGTTGTGTCGCGACGCCATGAATCCGCGACACGCCGGCTCATCGGTGCCCTCCCCATCGGGCGCTTCCCATATACGTCATCACTGCCTCCCGACTTCCGCTTGATGGTCGGCGGGCACCTCGACCCAGAACCACCCACGGAGATCGCCGACAGCGAAGCCGGTCGCCTGATCGTCCGGGTACAGGTCCGCGAGCGCATCGCGAACGCCCGGCGCCAGATCGTCAGCTGCGCCATGACATTGCAGGCACGTGCCCGCGAGGCGGATAGGCGTGACCACACCCAGTCGTCCGGTGCGGTCGGCGAAGTACGCCGGCTTCCCGGGCTTGTCGTCGAGCGCAAGGTCCGCCCACACCGGCGGGCCGTTCGACGGGTTGCGCAGCTTCCAAGACGTGCGCCCGATGCGTACGCCTTCTTGCGCCGCCACTTCCTTGGCAATCTCGGGCGCACGTTCTGAGCACACGCGGATGGCGTCCGATGGCGGACCGTTCGCGAGCGAGGCCGTAAGCTCCGTCAGGAGCGACGCGAACATCGTGTCGCGCGCCTGGTCCGCCACCTGGCGTTGACGCGTCTGCCTGTCCCCAAGGTCGTCCGCGGCGACGGGCGCCCAACCACTTCCCCGCCTGCGAAAGGCGGGGAGATGGTGTTCGACCGAAGCAAAGCGGAGGCGCTCAAACGTGCTGCGGACCTGCTCGTCCTCGACGCTCGCGATGAGTTCGTCATAGATGCGTCCGTTCCGCACCTCCATCACGATCGCGACGTCGCACGCCTCAGCCACAGAGCCCGGGAGCGTGCCGAAGTCATGTTCGCGCCAGGCATCCGCCGGCGGTTCGATCCCGAGGCGCTCGTACTGTGCGAGCAGTGCCGCGATGTGACGCTGTTCGGCATTGATGATGTTCGAGAACGGACGCTGCTCGCCGTGCTCGGCGATGATCGCGGCGTAGAACGCGTGCGCCCGGCGCTCGTCATCAATCGCCGTATCCAACGCTGCCCGCAGGTCTTCACCCCCACCACTCGCGCCGAGCGTGGCCTGTACGACGGCGATCGCGGCAACACACACCATACCAGCGATTGTGCTCGACTTTGTGTTCATCACATTCGTCCCCT
>JAUIFD010000187.1 GCA_030429485.1 Phycisphaerae bacterium
GCAGCGAAGCGGTCCGGCCCCACACACCACGAGACCATCCTCGCGATCAGCTCGGCGTTGCGCGGATGATCGAGCGTCGGGAACTCGTGCTCATCGAACATCTGCCCATCGCCCTGCAAGAGCAGCAGTTCGACCTTGTCGCGCTGCGTGGGCCAGAACGCCAGCGCGTATCGATCAGGCTCCCCGTCGCCGTTCGCATCGCCCGTCATGGGCCGGAGCGCACGCCCGAGGTCTTCCCATGTCTCGACGCCGGAGAGGTCAATGCCGGCCGCATCGATCAGGTCCGCCCGATACCCCAAGAGCACAGGGTGGACATCGTGCGGGATGCCGAAGACGCGCCCCCGGCTCGTCCAGGGCGAGAAGCTCGGCCCGTTGATCTCCTCGAGCAGACCCTCTTCGCGCAGACGATCGGTCAAGTCCATCAGCCCCACTTCCTCGACCGGGCCGGAGAAAACTGGCCCCACGAGCATGCGCTCGAGTTCGACGAGGTCCGCGGTCCGAACGCCCGCGAAGAACCCGTTCATGACCCGCTGACGCAGCGCGTAGAGCCCGAAGAGGGAGAACCGCACCTGCTCCGCATCGTCGCCCAACGAGTTGCGGTAGAGATCCCGGTGCGCCGGCGAGAACATCCACATCTCCAGCGAGTTGCGGCCAGTCGGACGCTCGCGGGCGGCGACAAAGCACCCCGCCACGACCGCGGCGGCGACCAGCGTCCACGCGCCGGGTGACAGAGCGAGCATCCACGGGGGCAGGCGGTCACGCACGCCGCCATTATGCCGAGGCGTTCCGGAATTGTCTCGGCGCGACCCGCGGACCGCGTCCACGCCTCGACGCCCGACTCCAACGGCACCCACGTTTTCCCCCCCGTTCTGCTGGGGCCAGCCAACCGAACCAAACTAGAGCCGAACGGTTCCGGCCCATCCTCGCGGCACCCGATCAGAGGAAATACCGGAACCGTACCGGCCGAGGCGACCGCCCCCGACGCTGTTTTGCCTGGTTCTCGGGCTCCTGGCGACAATAAATGCGATTGACACCGCTGCATCGGCGCGTTCTAATCACCGGAACAGTTCCGGGATGACGCCCGACAGAAGGAACTCGCGGAAGGAAACTTGATGCAAAGCCAACGCCGCATCGCTGCCTTCACCCTCATCGAGCTACTCGTCGTCATCGCCATCATCGCCTTGCTCATCGGCATCCTGCTTCCCGCCCTCGGCAAAGCACGCGACTCCGGGCGACAAGCCCAATGCCTGAGCAACATCCGACAAATCACCCTCGCCCTCACCCAATACGCACTCGACTACGAAGACAACTTCCCGCCCGTCCTCATCAACATCACCGACCCCGCGACCGGGGATGCCGACATCCGCTGGGACAACCCGAGCCGAATCGGCGCCTACCTGCCCAACCTGGACCACTCCAACATCCTCGACTCCAACGGGCGCAACCCCACCGTTGGCGGCGGCGTGCTCACCTGCCCGAGCCATCCAGAGGCCGGGCGCTCGTACACGATCAACGTGTGGGCGACATGTGCCGCGACCTGGCGGGGCGACCAGTGGTTCAAGCCGGGCGCCGACCCGTACAACCTGGCCGATCAGAACCGCGGACGCGCGTTCGACGCCGCGGCCGACTTCTCTTCGGACATGATGCTCATCACCGAAGCATGGGCGCCCTGGCCGAGCGAACGCGCCGACACCCGCCGCGGCACCTCATGGTTCACCAACTCCGACGCGGGGTACGAGGGGCCCAAGCCCGGGCAGCGCTTCGGAGGGGATCCGGGCCTCAACGCCAACTTCATCTACCGTCCCGGCAACACCGCTGTGCCCGAGCTCGGTTCGAGCCAGTGGTCCGACGTCAAGTCATACGTGCCCTACAACCGCCACCCGAAGCACAACGGGCCGGGCGCCGAACTGAAGGGTGGCGCACAGTTCGGCTATCTCGATGGGCACTCCGCACGCAAGAGCCCGGATCAGCTCTTCGACGCGTCAACCGGCAAGAGCACCTACGACACGATGTGGTCGCCGATCGACCGAGAGATCGAGGACCCCGGATGAGCCGGGCGTCCGACGATCGCGGCACGGGGCTTTCCACGCGTGCGCTCGCCGAGATGCTCGGCCTGTCGCCGGCGACCGTTTCGCGTGCGCTCAATAACCACCCCGAGGTGTCTCCCAAGACGCGCGCCAAAGTGCTCGATGCGGCGGACGACGCCGGGTACTTCCCCTCCGGCGCTGGAAGGACGGCCAACGTGATCGGGCTCGTCTACCCGAGCCATCCCGTCTCCACCGAGTACGGGAGCTTCGAGTCGGCGCTGCTCGCGGGCGTGCTCCGCGGCGTCGCTGAGCAGCGCTTCGACGTCACCGTCATGGACATCGCACGCGATCGCCAGCCCGGCGAGAACTTCGCTCGGTTCTTCCGGCGCAAGGGCGTCCGCGGCGCGCTCGTGCGCACCCCGCACCCCACGCCGCAACTCGCCGAGGAACTCGCCGACGCGGCCGTGCCCAGCGTGCTCGTCGCCGACCACTCCAACGACCCGCGGGTGAACTTCATCTGTTCGGATGCGGTCGAGACCAGCGCGAGCGTGATCGATCACCTGGCCGCGCTCGGGCACCAGCGCGTCGCGTTGGTCATCCACCACGTGATGGATTCCAACCACCGCGACCGGCGCGAGGGCTACCTCCGCGGGCTCGAGCGCAACGACCTCGCATACGACGAATCGCTCATCATCGAATCGGTCGGCTCGATGGAGGGCGGCCCGGTGGCGATCGATCGCGCGATGTCGCTGCCAGAGCCGCCGACGGCCATGTACATCACCAACCCACTGACCACGGTCGGCGCACTGCGCCGTTGCCTCGAGTTGCGGATCGAGGTGCCCCGCGACCTCTCGATCGTCGGTTTCGACGACTCCGACGTGCGCTACCACACCTTCCCGACCTTCACCGCCGTCTGCCAAGACGCCGCTCAACTCGGGCTCGAGGCGGCCCGGTGGCTTACACGCTCGATCGCGGGCGCCGCGGCCGGCCCACTCCGCGAACGACGCCCCACAACGATCTCATACAACCGATCCACGGGACCTGCGCCTGTGCGCCCGTGGCGATTCGGGCAGTCTGGAGACCAAGGAGACAGATCATGAAATGCGTCATCGTCGGCGCCCTCGCGCTCCTGAGCGCCGGTGCGTCAGCCCAACTCAACAATCCGAGCTTCGAGGTGGCCGGCCCCGACGCCGCCACCCCATTCGTCGGATGGAACTCGTTCAACAACGTCATCCCCAACATCGTGCAAGAAGCGATCCCGCTTACGGGATCGTTCTGCGGCAAGATGTTCGGGCCGTCCTTCGAAGACCCACCGGGCACACCGGTCGCGGGTGACACCGGCATCCGCCAGGGGTTCTTCACCACCCCGGGCGAGTACCTGGAAGCGAGCATCTGGGCCGCCCACCTCTCGTCTGACCCGGTCCAGGGCAACAACACGGGCTTCCTCAGCATCGTGTTCTACGACCAGTTCTCAAACATCCTGTCCGACGTGGCGACGAACACGATCAACGCCGGAACACCGGCCGACGTCTACGAGCAGTACACCGTCTCCGCGCTCGTGCCGCCCGATGCGGTGACCGGCGAAGTGGTCATCGGCATGTACCAGGGCGACACCGCGGACCGGGGTGGCGCCATCCTGTTTGATGACGTCGCCATCCAGTCGGTCACGCCACCGGATCAGGTCATCGTCGGCATCGACGACTCGACCGCGCCGTGGCTCGGCTACATGAACGTTCTGGACCTCCCGCAGAACGGCGGGCTCTATCAGTTCGGGAGCCCCTGGGCCGTCGAAGACCTCGTCGCGGAGTTCGACGACACCACCGGCAAGCTGACGATGAAGCCCAACAGCATCGACGACCCCGATCCTTACTACTACCAGGGCGGCGGCGCGCCCGGCGCGCCCGGCAACAAGGTCATGGAGGCCAACCTCTACCAGGAGCTCACCGACACCCTGCAGGGCAAGCTCCTCACCTTCGAGGGCACCGTGCTCTCCAACGACTTCACGAGCGAGCACGAGGCCTACATCTTCATCCGCGACTTCGCGCCCAACTACGGCTCGTTCGCCCAGGCCATCATCCCCGCCGTGCCGGGTGACTTCTCACTCTCGCTCGTCACCGTCGACGCTCCGGGCCGCCACGTGCAGTGGGGTCTGCAGGTCAGCGGCGTGTGCGTCTGGATCACGGACGTCGATCCGTTCGGTTCGATCGTCTACCGGACCGGCGATGGGCCCACCGGGTGCCCCGCCGACCTCTCGCCCGCACCCAACGGCGACGGCGCGGTCAACACCAATGACTTCTTCCAGTTCCTGACCTACTACCAGGCGCAGGACAGCGCCGCCGACTTCTCGCCCCCGGGCGGTGACGGCGCGATCAACACCAACGACTTCTTCGCGTTCCTCGCGGCCTATCAACAAGGCTGCTGATAAGACTGCCCCCCTGGGCCCGGCCCCCACTGTTTGGGGCCGGGTTCCCTTTTTGGAGTTCCCTTAATGAACTTGCGCCTCGCGTGCGTGCTCCTTGCGCTCACCTCATCGTGCGTCATGAGCTCCGCCCAACCACACGCCGTTCGCGTCGAACGCCAAGGCGAGCGATGGGTCCTCTTGCGCGACGATCAGCCCTACTTCGTCAAGGGCGGAGGCGGCACCGGGAATCCCACCCTCCTCGCTCAACTCGGCGGCAACTCGATCCGCACGTGGGGCGCTCCCGACCTCGAACCACGGGACTGGCCCGACGGCACCCACCGTTCGCTGCTCGACGTCGCAGAAGAACACGGCCTCACCGTCTGCGCGGGCTTCTGGGTGCAACACCCTCGCCACGGGTTTGATTACGACGACGAAGCGGCAGTGAAAGCCCAGCTCGACGAAGCCCGCGCCTTTGCCGAGAAGTGGAAAGACCACCCCGCCCTGCTCATGTGGGGCGTGGGCAACGAGGTCACACACGAGACCGATCCTGTGCGCCCACTGCGCGAGGTCAACCGCGTCGCCCAGGTCTTCAAGGAGGTGGACCCCAACCACCCCACCATGACCGCGATCCCCGGCGTGTGGAACGGGCTCGCGGCCCATGTCGCGCAGAACTGCCCGGACATCGACGTGCTCGGCGTCAACGCCTACGGCGGGCTCCACGCCGTCCCGCAAGAACTCCTCCGTCAGGGATACGACGGCCCCTACGTCGTCACCGAGTTTGGACCCATCGGGCACTGGGAGACCGCCGTCACACCGTGGGGCGCGCCTGTCGAACAGTCCAGCGCCGGCAAGGCGCGCTCCTATCGCGAGCTCTACAACCTCGCCGTCAAGAGCCAGCCCGATCGATGCCTCGGCGCCTACGCCTTCCTCTGGGGACAGAAGCAAGAACGCACCAGCACCTGGTACGGGCTGCTCCTCGATACCGGCGAGCGCACGCCCGCCACCGACGTCATGAGCTACCTCTGGACAGGCTCCTGGCCCGCGCACCGAGTGCCGCTCGTCGACGGCATCGAGTGCGACGCCGCCCTGAGCACCATCAATCCGGGGACCGAGCACAACGCCCGGGTTGTCATGGACGACGGCTCATCCGAGGTCAGCGGGCTCACGGTCGAATGGAAACTCCTCCGAGAGAGCACCGCCACTTCCTCGGGGGGCGATCCCGAGAGCCGACCCGCCGAACTGCAGGGCATGATCACATCGGCCGGCCCGGGAGCCGTGCGGCTGCGCGCGCCCGATCGCCCCGGGGCCTACCGTCTGTTCGTGTTCGTGCGCGACGCGCACGGAGGAGCGGGGACCGCCAACTTCCCGTTCCGTGTGCGCGCCGAGTAGAGGGACACCAGACATGACAGACTCACCGCGATTCCCCGATGGGTTCAAGTGGGGCGTTGCGTCCTCCGCCATACAGATCGAGGGCGGGGCCGAGACCGACGGGCGCGGCCCGAGCGTGTGGGACACGCTCTGCACCCAGCCCGGCGCCATCGCCGACGGCTCCAACACACGCGAAGCGTGCGACCACCGCCACCGGTACGAAGAAGACGTCGCGCTCATGCACGATCTCGGCATCGGGGCATACCGCTTCTCCATCGCCTGGCCGCGCGTTATCCCCGACGGCGTCGGCGCGCGATCTGAAGAAGGCCTCGCCTTCTACGACCGCCTCGTCGACACCCTCCTCGAGCGCGGCATCGAGCCGTGGGTCACGCTCTACCACTGGGATATGCCGCAGACCCTCGCCGACCGCGGCGGGTGGCTCGTGCGCGAATCCGCGGATTGGTTTGGCGAATACGCCGCCCACGTCGTCGATCGACTCTCCGATCGCGTCACCCACTGGATCACGCTCAACGAGCCCGAGGTATACTTCGCCCTCGGGCACGTCGCCGGCACGCACGCCCCAGCCCTCAACCTCGGGCGCGCCGAAGCGCTCCGCGCCGTCCATAACGGGCTCCTCGCCCACGGCGCAGCCACCGACGCCATCCGCGCGCGCTCCAAGCAGGAATGCAAGATCGGGCTCTCCACCGCGCTGATGATCCGCACGCCCACGGACGACACGGAAGAAGCACTCGAAACCGCGCGGCGTGAGATGTTCTCCATCGCGGAAGGCGACGCGTGGGCGTTCTCGAGCGTCCTCTATCTCGACCCCGCCTACAAGGGTGAATACGCACAGAGCGCCATCGACACCTTCGGCAACGACATGCCGAGCTTCGAGCCGCACGAAATGGAGCGCATCGCGCGCCCCCTCGACTTCCTGGGCGTCAATATCTACCAGAGTCGTCCCGCGGGCACACCACCTCACTGGCCGGGCGCGCCCCGCACCGCGTTCGACTGGCCCGTCACCCCCGAAGCGATGCGCTGGGGACCGCGATTCCTCCACGAACGCTACGGCATCCCGCAGTACAT
>JAUIFD010000188.1 GCA_030429485.1 Phycisphaerae bacterium
CTCCACCCAGGTAACGATGCGCGAACTGCGCCTTGCCCTTGAGACGTACTACGACACGATAGATGCTACTGCGGCACCGGCCTCGCCTCGTGTACGCACCATACGTGCGGAGTTGCACAAGGCATGCATCGCTGCAGCCGAGCTCGCCCCAGGGCTGTTCTCACTCCATGCGCCCACTGGCTCGGGCAAGACACTCGCCTCACTGGCATTCGCACTACGCCACGCAGACATGCACAACAAGGAACGGATTGTCTTCGCTCTCCCGTTCACGAGCATCATCGAGCAGAACGCGAAGATCTACCGCGATGTGTTTGAGGGGGTTGGCGATCACGTCGTGCTCGAACATCACTCGGCCCTCGGCGAAGAAGACGCCACCACGAACGATAGCGATGGTGCGCACACAAGCGACCCCGCGTATTCCTGGCGCCAGCTCGCGTCGGAGAACTGGGACGCGCCGGTCATCGTCACGACAAATGTGCAGCTGTTCGAGTCGCTCTTCGCGGCACACCCGTCGAAGGCTCGCAAGATTCACAACCTCATCAACTCGGTGGTCGTGCTCGACGAGGCCCAGGCGCTGCCGGGGCATCTGCTCCGCCCGACGCTTGCGATCCTGCACGAGCTCACCGCGCGGTATGGATGCACCGTGGTGCTGTGCAGCGCGACCGTGCCGGCGGTGGAGTGGCGAGAGGAGTTTCCGATCGGGCTGAAGGGCATGCGCGAGATCGTGCCCGGTCCAAAGGCGATGGCGGCGAGCATGCGCCGAGTCACGGCCCAGCGCGCGGGTCCGCTCGACGACGAGGCTCTCGCGGACCGCGTCGCGGATCACGATCGCGTGCTCGTGATCGTCAACACGCGCGCCCACGCCGGACGGCTGTATGGGATGGTGACAAGCCGGCGCTCCGATCCTGGCTCGGTGTTTCATCTCAGCGCCCTCATGTGCGCGGAGCACCGTTCGCAGCGCGTTGCGGAAATCAGGGCGCGGCTCGCCGAACCGGGCGACCCGCCGTGCATCGTGATCAGCACGCAGGTCGTCGAAGCGGGCGTCGATCTCGACTTCCCCGTCGTCTACCGCGCCATGGCTGGGCTCGATTCGATCGTCCAGGCCGCGGGGCGCTGCAACCGCAACGGACGCCTCGATCGCGGCGAGGTGTTCGTGTTCGAGACCGAGACCAAGCCGCCAAGCTCAATTGAGCAGGCAGCCGGGCACGCGAGCGAGGTCTGGCAGGAGGGCGCCGACGCGCTCGACCTCGCCACCATGGAACGCTACTTCGAGCTGCACTTCTGGAGTCGTCAGAGTGAGTGGGATGGCCGAGAGCCCGGCAACGGCATCGTCGGGCGCATGCTCCATTTGAAGCACCTGCGATTCCGCGAGGCCGCCGCGGCGTACCGCCTGATCGACGACTGGGCGGAAGCCGTGATCGTGCCCTTTGGAGATGAAGGCGCTGCCCTCTGCCGCGAGCTTCGGGAGCACGAAGCCCCACCGCGAGCACTCCGGCGGCGAGCACAGCGGTACACCGTCAATGTCCCCGAATACACCCTGCGCGACCTACTCGCGTCGGGTGCGGTCGTCGAGAGCCCAGCGGGCATGCGCGTGGTTGATCCCGACACGCCCACGGGCGTCATGTGCTACGACGCCGAACTCGGCTTGCGTCTCCCGCACGGACCTGACGCCGCCACGATGGTCGTATAGCGCCAATATCTTCACCGAACATCCACCTTCTCTCCCCGACGACACCCCACCCACAGCATCCCAACCATCATCCTGATATACCACCAAACTGCTCCCGTACCAGGGCTGGAGGGCTCTCTGATGGCGTATGGCGTGATGCTCCGTATCCGTGGCCCGTTCGCGCTCTGGACGCGTCCCGAGATGAAGGTCGAGCGGGTGTCGTACGACGCCATCACGCCCTCCGGGGCACGGGGCATTCTGGAGGCGATCTACTGGAAGCCGCAGATCAGGTGGGTGGTGCGGCGCCTGCACGTGCTAGCGCCGGTGCGGTTTATCTCGATCCGTCGGAACGAAGTCGGGTCGCGGATCCCTGCGGGGACGGTCCGCAAGGCGATGCAGGCCGGCGAGGGCAACCTCGGGCTGATCATTGAAGACGAGCGCCAGCAACGAGCCGCGGTTGTGCTGCGCGACGTGGACTACCTGATCGAGGCGGAGATCGAGCTTGTCGACACGTCGGAGGCGATCGGCAAGCACCTCGACCAGTTCAACCGGCGCGCCCGGCGCGGGCAGTGCTTTCGTCGCCCGTATCTGGGGTGCCGCGAGTTTGACGCGGACTTCGAGCTGATCGAGGGGGAAGCGCCGCGCTCGCAGCTCGCGGGCCAGCCGGAGGGCACGCGCGATCTGGGATACATGCTGCACGACATCGACTATGCCGATGGCATGGCGGCGCGGTTCTTCCGCGCGCAGATGCACGACGGCGTGATCGACGTGCCGCCGCTGCACAGCGTGGAGGTGCGGTCGTGATCATTCCGGCGCTGACGAGGTATTACGAACGGCTTGAGGCTGATCCGGAGTCGGATGTCGCGCCGTTCGGATGGAGTCGGCAGAAGATCGGCTTCGAGGTCGTGCTCAACCCGGACGGCACGCTGCACGACATCGCGCGGTGCGTGGTCGCGGTGGAAGTGCCGCAGAAGGGCAAGGGGCGTGATGGCGAGCCCAAGCCGCCGAAGATCGTGGAGCGTCCGAAGTCGGAGATCGTGCCGGGGCAGAACAAGGCGCCGGGCGCCGGCATCAACCCCGGCTTCCTGTGGGATACGCCGCAATACATGCTGGGCTTCAAGCCCGACGACCCGAAGCCCGAGCGCACGCAGCAGGCGTTCGAGGGGTTCCGCGATCGGCACCTCGCGCTCGCCGATGCGATTGATGATGGGGCGTTCGGTGCCGTGTGTCGGTTTCTCGCGTCGTGGTCTCCAGAGCACGCTGCGGCGCGCGAGGGGCTTGCGGAAGCCGCGACATACTTCGGTGTCTTCAGGATCAGTGGCACGACCCAATACGTGCATGACTGCCCCGCCGTGCGCACGTGGTGGGATGCGCAGGTGCTCGAAGGGAGCGATGGTGACGCGCTCCCGCCCAGGCCATCGCTCGTCGATGGCGAGGTGCAGGAGATCGCCCGTCTGCACGAGCCGAAGATCAAGGGTGTGCGCGGCGGGCAGAGCGCCGGCTCGCTGCTCGTCTCGTTCAATGACACCGCGTACGAATCCTACCGCCAGAAGGATGGCGCCAACTCGCCGGTCGGCGTGCGCGACGCGTTCAAGTACTGCACAGCCCTCAACCGCCTGCTGGCCGACTCCCACCGCTCTCTCGTGATCGGGGGCGATACGTATGTGCTCTGGGCGGAGCGTGAGTCGCCGATCGAGTTGTTGTTCAGCGGTGGGCTTCTCGGCGATGGCGACGTTGAGGAAGCGGTGCGTGCCAAGTTTGACCGTTTACGTGAGGGGCTCCCGGCTGAGGAACTGGGCGACGCGCGCACGCCGTTCTATGTGCTCGGCCTGAGCCCGAACCAGGGGCGGCTGAGCGTGCGCATGTGGCTCGAATCCACGATCGGTGAGATGGCGGAACACGCGCGTCGCCACTTTGCTGCGCTGCGTCTCGAACCCGAGCCCGAGGACGCCAAGTGGCTCACGGTACGCCGCATCGTCGCCGAGACCGTGCCCCCAAAGAGCGGTTGGGCGGACGAGAGCCAGGTCTCGCCGCAGCTCGCGCCCCAGGTGCTGCGTGCAGCGCTGTTCGGGCTCCCATACCCGCGCGCCCTGCTCTCGGGCGTGATCTCGCGCATGCGCACCGAAGGCGTGGCGCATCCGGACCGGATAGACGGTCGGCACGTGCCGCACCGCCGGTGCTCGATCATCAAGGCCTGCCTGTCGCGTCCGGCGGCGGGCCAGAAGCAAGAGGAGGACCAGCTCGTGTCGCTCAACACCGATCATCCCGATCAGGCGTACCACCTCGGTCGCCTCTTTGCGGTGCTGGAGCGCATCCAGGACGCCGCGTTTGAATACAAGCTCAATGCGACAATCCGCGAGCGGTACTACGGCTCGGCGTCGGCGACGCCCGCCGCGGTCTTCCCTCGCCTGTGCAAGCTCAAGAACCACCACATCGGCAAGATCGACAACGACAAGCCGGGGCTTGCGCACTGGTTTGAGCGGCACCTCGCGTCGATCTTCGACCACATTGAATCGTTCCCGAGCACGATGTCGCTCGAGAGCCAGGGGCTGTTCGCGATCGGGTATTACCACCAGCGTGAGGCACTGTTCAAGAAGGGCGAGTCACCCGAGGCGGAGAAACCCGCCGCTGCATCCGCATAGCTCCGTACATTCACATCGCATACCGCGCCGTGCGCGCAGGAAGACACCATGACCGCCATCACCAACCGATACGACCTCGTGTACCTGTTCGACGTGCAGGATGGCAACCCCAACGGCGACCCCGACGCCGGGAACCTCCCTCGTGTTGACCCCGAGACCGGAGACGGGCTCGTGACCGACGTGTGCCTGAAGCGCAAGGTGCGCAACTTCGTGACACTCAAGCACGGAGGCACGCCCCCGCATGACATCTACGTGCGCGAGAAGGCGGTGCTCAACGAACAGCACAAGAAGGCGTACGACCACTACAAACTCAAGAGCGAAACGCGCAAGATGCCCAAGGACGAGGCGAAGGCGCGTGAGATCACCGCCTGGATGTGCGGCAACTTCTACGACATCCGAACGTTCGGGGCTGTTATGAGTACGGATGTCAACGCCGGGCAGGTGCGCGGCCCGGTGCAAGTGTCGATGGCGCGCAGCGTGACGCCGGTGCTGACGCTCGAACACGCGGTGACGCGGTGTGCCGTCACGACCCAGGCCGAGGCGGACAGGCAGCAGGGCGACAACCGCACGATGGGGCGCAAGTTCACCATCCCCTACGGGCTCTACCGGGCGCACATCTTCATCTCCCCGATGCTCGCCGACCCGGGGCGCTTCGGCACGGGCTTCTCCGGGGACGACCTGGCACTGTTCCGCGAGGCGCTCGGGATGATGTTCGAGCACGATCGTTCCGCCGCGCGCGGGCTGATGGGTCCGGTGGCGTGCATCGCGTTCAAGCACGACAACGCGTTGGGCAACGCGCGTGCGCACGAGCTGTTCAAGCGTGTGAAGGTCGAGCCCGCCGCCGAAGTTCAAGCTGGGCAGCGCCCGCCGCGCTCGCGCGACGACTTCGTCATCGAGATCGACGAGGCTGATCTGCCGGAAGGTGTCGTCATCGAGCGCTGGGTGTGACCGGGCAAGCCCGTGCCCGAGCTCCAAACCATCCCGATTTCGGCGTTGCAGCATTATCTGTTCTGCCCGCGCCAATGCGCACTGATCCACGTGGACGGGCTCTGGGCCGACAACCGCCTAACCGCCGAGGGCACACTGCTGCACACCCGCGTGGATCGCCCGGGCTACCGGACACGTCGCACGCGCAGGCGTGAAGAGCCGGAGGCGTTCGACTCACGCCCCGGCATGCGCATCGTGCGTGCGCTCCCGCTGCACCATGAGGCACTTGGCATCACGGGCAAAGCCGACGTGGTCGAGTTCCCGATCGACAGCCAAGGTCATCCAACGGGGCCACCTCGACCCGTCGAGCACAAGCGAGGCAAACCCAAACGCATCGACGCCGACCGCGTGCAACTCTGCGCCCAGGCATTCTGCCTTGAGTCGATGCTCGTGCTGAAGATCCCCGAAGGGGAGCTGTTCTACAACGCGGTGCGCCATCGCGAGCGGGTTGAGTTCACGCCATCGCTGCGGAATCAGACCATGGCAACGATCTGCGCGGTGCGCGAGCTGATCGACGCCAACACCGTGCCGCGCGTGGACAAAGCGCCGAAGTGTAGAAACTGTTCCCTCGCCTCGCTCTGCCTGCCAGCGGGCACGGGGCGCTCGCGCTCGCCCTCGCGATACCTGTCGGCGTCGCTCAACGCCTCGCTCCGAGAAGTGCCATGAAACAGCACCTGAACACCCTCTTCATACAGACCGAAGGCGCCTACGTCGCGAAGGACGGGCAGACGCTCGCGATCCGCGTCGAACGCGAAGAGCGCCTGCGCGTCCCGATCCACACGATCGGTTCGGTGGTGTGCTTCGGTAGGGTCAGCGCTTCCACGCCCGCGCTCGCACTCTGTGCAGAGCAGGGCGTGTCCGTGACGTTCTGCTCCGGCTCGGGGCGTCTGCTTGCGCGCGTCACCGGATTCACGCCCGGCAACGTGCTCCTCCGTCGCGATCAGTACCGCGCCGCCGACGATGAGCCCCGGTGCCTCACGATCGCGGGCCCCATGGTCGCCGCCAAGATCGCCAACGCGCGTGCCGTGCTACTCCGCGGCATCCGGGATCACGCCGACCCCTCCGGACGCCTCGCCCGCGCCGCCGACCGCATGGCCCACAGCGCGCGAGCAGCCCTGCGCGCCACCACGCTCGATGCCCTCCGCGGCGTCGAAGGCGACGCAGCCTCCGACTACTTCGGCGCGCTCGACGCGCTTGTCACGCTACCTGATCCGGATCGGAACGCGTTCACGCTCGACCACCGCACGCGCCGCCCGCCGCTCGATCGCCTCAACGCGCTGCTGAGCTTTCTGTACGCGATGCTTACGCATGACGCACGCACCGCGTGCGAAGCGGTCGGGCTCGATCCCGCGGTAGGCTTCCTGCATCGCGACCGCCCCGGACGCCCCTCGCTCGCGCTCGACCTGATCGAGGAGCTCCGTGCATTCCTGTGCGACCGCCTCGCACTCTCGCTCATCAACCGCCGCCAGGTGAGCCCGAGCAGGGGCGCGGATTGAAACCACGTCGCCTCGGTCCACTGGATGCCGCTCACACGTCGCCCCTCACGCAGGGGCGCGGATTGAAACATGGGGCGTCTCACTGAC
>JAUIFD010000189.1 GCA_030429485.1 Phycisphaerae bacterium
GGTGTTTCCGGGTGACCCGATCTTCACCGGCGCCGACAACGTGGATTTCGGGCGAGAGAATCTGAACTTCTACTTCGATCCGAACGCGGACGGCGAGCCGAACATCGTCGCCGATGCGCGCACCGACAACTACCAGCTCGCGATGAACCAGTTTGACGGCTCGTCGTCGACATCGACGGGGAACGTGACGATGTGGACGGGTGCGGTGGTGAACGGCCCGTTCGCGAGCGCGTCGCAATGGGACCCGCAAGGGGTGGTGATCGCGCAGGAGAATGGGACGGGCGGGGGCGTGGTGGAGGTGTTTGTGCCGTGGACGGCCTTTGATTTCGGACAGAGCAGCCCGATCGACACGGGGCTCTATCACCCCTTCGCGCCGACGCCGGGGGATACGTGGTACATCCAGATCGGCGTGCTGACGAATGACGTGTTCAACTTCCTGCCGGTGTGGTCGTGGACGGACAGCCAGTACTTCGCGTCGCGCCAGAACTACGGGCACGCGGAGGTGACGTGGGTCGGCGGTTGTGCGGCGGACGTCGACGGGAGCGGCGCGGTGAACACGAATGACTTCTTCGCGTTCCTTGCGCTGTACCAGACGCAGGACCCCGCGGCTGACTTCACTGGCGAGGGCGACATCAACACGAACGACTTCTTCGCGTTTCTGGCGGCGTATCAGGGGTGTTTGTAGCGGTCGCTAGCGCCTTCGTCTTGTGATCGCGCCGAGCGCGACTCCGAGAACGAGTGTGGCGGGTGCGGGCACCGGCTGAATGGCCATACCCGCGGCACCCCACCACAGGAACGACTGCGTGGGATCATCGTCGATCATGATCGAGATCGTCCCCGCGGAGTCAGCGGTCTGTACGAGGGCGTAGCTGGCGAGCGTATTGGCGCTGCTGCCGATTTGCCCGTTGACCCACAGCTCCTGCGGGCTGTTGGCGTTCTGACTGAACGTGATCGGCGCGCCGCCACCTGCGATTGTGACGATGTTGTACATGGGGGCGTTCTTGAGGCCGAAGAACCAGACGTTGTAGGAAGCGCCGGGTGTGAGGTTGCTGAAGATGGCGCTGATTGGATCGGGCCCGGTCCGGGTGTCGTTGAGCCCCGCGAGAGATTGGGTGTGCTGGGGGATCGTGGTTGCGGCGGGTGTTGAGTTTGCGTGCTGACCTGCTGGGAGGAAGGTGAAGTTGACGCCCGTTGGCGTGCCTGATTCGTTGACGAGATTCGTTAGCGAGCCCACGCTGGAGGGCAGCGTGTTCCAGTTGGTGGGGGAGATTCCCGACGAGTTGACATCTACCCCGATGATCTGGGCGGGGGCGGCGGATGTGACGGCGGCGAGGACGAGAAGGGGGCAGGATCCGCAGTGCATAACGATCTCCATACGGGGGGCCGTAGTTGAACACCAGCGTCGACATGACGCTCTCGTTGCCATGCTTGCGGAGGTTCTGTCTCTCTCTTCTCGGGCCGACTGTCGTCTGCCCAACTCCGCTGAACCGGAGGAAAGACACTCCCGACGCGCCAGGCTAACAGATGATCCTGGTTCGGGTCAAACGCAGCTGTTGCGACACTCAGGAGGGGTCATGCTGCTTCGATGCGCGGATCGACCCAGCGGTAGAGCACATCCACCGCGAGATTGAAGAGCACGAGCATGGCGGAGAAGATCAGGACTACGCCCATGATGAGGAAGAGGTCCTTGTTCTTGACGGCGTTGACGAAGTGCTGCCCGAGCCCGGGGACGTTGAAGACGCGTTCGACGACGAACGAGCCGGTCATGGCGAAGGCGGTGGCGGGGCCGAGGTAGGAGAGGACGGGGAGGAAGGCGTTCTTGAGGGCGTGTCGGAGGAGGACGCGCAGCTCGGAAACGCCCTTGGCGCGGGCGGTGCGGACGTAGTCGGAGGAGAGGTGCTCGATCATGCCGAGGCGCGTGAGGCGGGCGATGTAGGCGGCGAAGGGGAGCGAGAGCGTGAGGGCGGGGGCGATCATGGCGCGCAGACCGCCCCATTCGGCGACGGGTAGGATGGGGATCGCGATGCCGAACACGATCAGGAGGAGGGCGCCGATCACGAAGTTGGGCAGTGAGATGCCGATGAGGGCGATGGCGAGTGTGGCGAGGTCGGCGAAGGAGTTGGGCTTGACTGCGCCGATGACGCCGGCGGAGACGCCCACGACCACCGCGATGAGCATGGCGGCGAGCCCGAGCGTGACGGAGACGCCGAGCGAGTCGGCGATGATCTCGTTGACGCGCTGGTCGCGGTATTGGAGCGAGGGGCCGAGGTCGAAGACGTAGCGCTCGCGCGGAGCGACGCCCGCGGCTTCGGCCTGCTCGCGCTCGTCGGCGAGTTCGCCGGTGAGCTTGTCCTTGGTCCACTGGACGCCGGTGGCGTTGAGCAGGTAGGAGCCGTAGAAGTTCCAGAAGTTATCGAGCTTGTACTGCGCGAGCATCGCCTCGCGGATTTCCTTGGGCGGCTGACGCCCTTCGGGGTTGTCGAGTGGGTTGCCCGGGACGGCCCACGCGAGCGTCAGCGTGATCGTGTAGACCACGAGGAGGATGATGGGAAGCTGGGCGAGACGTCGGACGATCAGCTGAATCACGTTGGCATGCTACACGGCAGCGTGCGACGGGGTTGGGGCGCTGGGGTGCGGGCGATCAGCGCGGCTCGACGAGCAGGAGCGAGTAGACCCGTTCGTCGAGATAGGAATCGAGAGGCTCTGCGTAGGGCTCCTCGACGAGCGAGTCGGCGACGAGCACCACTTCATCGGTTGAGCGGGAGAGCACGACCCAGTGGAGGTCGTTGGCTCGCGTCAGCGCGATGGCAAGGTGACCGGCGCGGAGGTGACCGGCGAGGAGTGGGGCGGCGCCGTCTTGCCAGGGAAGGAGCACGCGGCAGGCGAAGCCGTCTTGCTCGAGCACACGGATCATGTCGGGGTGGATGGTGCCGCGTGAGTCGGGGAGGAGGTTGTTGAGCGGCTTGTCGACGCCGAGGCGGAAGCGGAGGCGGCGTTCGTCAGGGTCGAGCCCGTATGCCGTGTAGACGGCGCGGATGGAGTGGTAGCCGCACGTGTGCGGCTCGGTCTGTTGGTCGGGGACGACAGCGACTGGATAGGGCGCGACCACCGGCGTGCGGAGGCGATCGGCGGGCACGCCCCTGGTCTTGCGAAAGTAGTAGAGGGGTGAGCCGACGCAGAAGGTCATCGCGACGGCCGCACCGACGGCGGTGAGGATGATGATGCGTCTGGGTCGCATGTGGGTTGTACCGGATCGGGCGTGAGATGCGGCAAAAGAACAACCGGCGTTCCTTTCGGAACGCCGGTGTTGAGTTGTATGTGGGTTGGGTCAGGCGCGGGTGCTTACCACTCGCCGCGACCGCCGCCGCCGCCGCCGTAGCCGCCCCGGCCACCGCCGCCGCCGCCACCGCCGTAGCCACCACGGCCGCCACCGCTACGACCGCCGCCGTAGCCACCGCGACCGCCACCGCCACCGCCGCCGTAGCCACCACCACCGCCGCCGCCGCGCGCCTCACGGGGGCGTGCTTCGTTGACGGTGAGCGAACGACCGCCCATGTCGGTGCCATTGAGCGCCTCGATGGCCTTGTTGCCATCGGCGGCGTCTGCGAACTCCACAAATCCGAATCCTCGCGGCCTGCCGGTATCGCGATCCATCACGATGTTGGCCGAGGTCACCTGCCCGTACTGGCTGAACAGGTCGTGCAGCTCCGCTTCCGTGGTGCTGAACGGCAGGTTCCCGACATAAAGCTTCATCATTCCCGACTTCCAAACTTGCCCTTACTGCTGAACGCCGGTGCCTGTACTCGGGCAAGAGGAGGAAGCATCGACCACCTCCCGCCCGGGCGCCTTCGCCCGTCGCCGAGAGGTGCCACGATTCTACACGTTCGATCAAGTCTGCGTAGGAGAATCCCGTTCTGTTTGGTGATTCGCGGTGCGCGGCGCTTTCAGAGGTCGAGCGCGACCTCCAGGTGCTCGCCGCGTGGGAGGGCCAGCCACCGCGTCCAGAGGTCCGCTAGGTGCTCGCGGATGAGGGCGATCTCGGTCGCGGTGGGGAGATCTGGAGGCGGAACGCCGGGTTTGCGTGAGCTTCTAAGCGAGCGATTGAGTTCGGCGATGCACTCCGGGTGCGGGCGTGGGGTGGCGCCGAGTTCGGTCTGGAGCAGGTTCACGAGGTGCTCGGCGTACGCGGCCTCCGGGTGGAAATCGAGGGCGGCCGTCGCGCCGGGCTGGTCAAACTCGGCGAGGTCGACGCCGTCGGCAACCATGCCGAAGAAGGCGTGACGCAAGCGGAGGACGGACTCGACCGCGACATGGGCGAGATCGTGGTAGGGGCCGACGATCGCCTCGCCGATGGTCCGCGATCCGTCGGCGCGCGTGCAGATGAGCAGCGCCGGCTTGGGGTCGCGCTTGGCGAGTTGGACGGTGAGGCGGGGCATCGGGAGGCTGGTGAGTTGCGATCGTACGATTCTCTGTCGTGGGCGAGGCTGTACCGAGCTTTGAGGAGTGGGTGGACTACTGCTTTGTGCATGGGTACGCGGACTTCGCCAACGCGACGAACGAGGCCGCCGAGGCGCGCGACGAACGCTTTGCGCCGGTGCGCGGGTTCGTGTTGTGTGACTATCTGACTCGGCTGTTCGAGTCCCGGGGATTTGTGGCGGAGCGGTACACGGACGCGCAGATCGCTGCGGGTGTGTGGTTCATCTTCGGGATCGCGTCTGAGTACCTGAGGTACGCCGACTGGCCGTGCGATGTGCGCGCGACTTCACGGTGCATCCGCGCTATCGGGACCATGTATCGAGACCTCTTCGATTGCGTGTGCGGCGATCACGGAAGCGATTCGCAAAGCGAGCGCATCGATGCGGGCGTGGACTGTGCGGTGTACATGATCTGGGACATGGACAGTTCGCTGGGGGCCGGGCTCGCGGGAAGCAACTGGGCGGCGGGGCAGATCGCCGAGGCGGAGCTGGCGGTACTGGATATGGCGTTGTTCTGTTGTCGAACGAGCGCGTGTCAGGTCAGTGCGCTGCATGGAATCGGTGAGATCATCGTTCCGCGGCGGGAGGGTCAGGTCACCGAACGCCTCCGACAGTTAATCGACCGCTACCTCGCGGAGCGGTCGCCGCCGGAGTGGTTGCGTGAGTATGCAGCCCTGGCGCGGGGGAGGGGATGGTGCAGTAGCACCGCTCCCTTACGGTTGGGGGCTCCGCGTCAGCCGTGCGTGCGCTCGAACTCCTTCATGAAGGAGACGAGCGCGTTGACGCCCTCGGCGGGGAAGGCGTTGTAGATGCTCGCGCGCATGCCGCCTACGGAGCGGTGGCCCTTCATGGTGACGAGGCCTTCCTTGCCGGCGGCCGTGAGGAAGAGCGCGTCGGTCTCCTCGCTCGGCGTGCGGAAGGTGATGTTCATGAGCGAGCGGCTCTCGGGCTGCGCGTGCGCGTTCCAGAAGTCGGACGCGTCGAGCGCGTCGTAGAGCACCTTGGCCTTCGCCTTGTTGCGCTCGGCGATCGGCTCAAGCCCGCCCTGTTCGAGGATCCACTGGAAGACCAGCGACACAACGTAGATCGGGAACACCGGCGGCGTGTTGGGGCGGCTTTCCTTATCGGCAAAGACCTTGTAGCTCAGCATGCCCGGGAGCGTGCGCGGCTGGCGCTCGAGCAGGTCCTTGCGGACGATGACGAGCGTGGTGCCGGCCGGGCCGATGTTCTTCTGCGCGCCCGCGTAGAGGAGCCCGAACTTCGTGATGTCGATGGGCTCGGAGAAGATGTCGGACGACGCATCGCAGACAAGCGGGACGTCACCCGGCGTCTTCGGCACGTAGTGATACTGCGTGCCGACGATGGTGTTGTTGGAGGTGTAGTGGAAGTATGCCGCGTTGGCGTCGAGATCGAGTTGATCCTGCGTGGGGACGTGGTTGTGGTTGGTGGCTTCGGAGGTGTAGGCGACGCGGGAGGTGCCGAAGAGCTTGGCGGTCTTCTGTGAGTCCGCGGCCCACTTGCCGGTGACGGCGTAGTCGGCCGTGCCGCCCTCGGGCATGAGGTTCATGGGGATGAGGTGGTTCTGGCTCGTCGCGCCGCCGGTCATAAAGAGGATGGCGTAGTCATCGGGGATGTTGCCGATCTTGCGGCAGCGCTCGTCGGCTTCGGCGATGATCTGGTCGTAGAGTTTCCCGCGGTGCGAGTGCTCCATGATGCCGACGCCCGAGCCGCGGATGTTCCAGACGTCTTCCTGGACCTGGCGGAGGACGGACTCGGGCAGGACGCCAGGGCCGGCGGAGAAGTTGTACACGCGGTCGGTTGCGGTCGCGGTGGTGGGGGTCATCGGTGATCTCCTCGGCGGGTGTGACAGTTCGCGTTCCTAGTTTGCGGCGGCGGCGCTGAGCGCTTCGGTGTTCACGCAGTGCAGAGCCTCGCCGGTCTTGGCGAACGTCTCAACGATACGCACGACTTCCTCGCCGACAGCCGCCTGGGCCTGGTCGGTGGAGGCGCCGCAGTGGTGGGTGAGGGAGACGTGGGGGATCTCGGTGACGTGGGCGGGCTTCCAGTCGCCGTCCTTGAACCCGGGCTGGTCGCAGTAGACGTCGAGCCCGGCGCGGATGCCCTTGGTGCGGGCGGCTTCGGCGAGGGCGGCTTCGTCGACGATCGGGCCGCGGGAGGTGTTGATGAAGTAGGCGCCGGGCTTCATGGCGGTGAAGAACTCGGCGTTGCACATGCCCTTGGTTTCGTCGTTGGCGGGGACGTGCATGGAGACGGCATCAAACTCGGGAAGGGCGGCGAGGAGCGGCCCACGCCCACGCCCGACATACCCCACGCCCAGGGCCGTAGCTTCGGGCTCGTCGAGGTGATGCGACTGCACGGTGACCTGC
>JAUIFD010000190.1 GCA_030429485.1 Phycisphaerae bacterium
CACCCACCACGCTGAGCGCAGCCCGCTCCTCGACCCGCGTGACCCGTTCGCCGGGCTCCAGCGCTACCTCTCCGCGGATCAACTGAGCCCGCACTCCCAACTTCCCGCCGGCGAACTCCGCGTCGACCGCCAGCTCGAGCCGCCCGACGAGCACGCCTCCCTCGCCGCGTACGGCCGCATCGACCCAGCTGCAGCGAGGCCCGTCCTCCTCCAGCCGAGCGGCACGGCAGGCCACCAGGAGCGGCACATCGACGGCCGCGAGGGCGAGGATGGTCAGGTCGCCGACGAGCGGCTCCGACGCGGCCGGACGGGCCTCGAAGCGCAGCTCGCCAGGGAGGATGACGCCCTGAACTTCGAGCGCCACCGCGGCGCCGTTGAGCGCGCCGTGGAGGGCGAGGTCGAAGGGGGTCGGGGGAGGCGCGGGGGTGGTCACGACCGGATGCTGGCTCGACCGCCGGCGCGCATCCAGTCGAATCTGACGGCCGAATATGTACGATATTGCCCCATCGGGCTTTGGCACCCGAAGTTGACCGCCGGTCAAGTTGGCGGTCAAGTTTGCGGTCACCCTCGGTCACCTTGGCCGGTCGTGCCAAATTCGGGACTCGGACGGTCCGCGACCTTCAGATACGAAGTCTGCTACTCCTCGATCGGCCTCCTTGCCTTGTTGACCGCTGGTTGACCGGAACATGGCCCGAAACGCGCGCCGACCTCGGACCACCCCTGACAGCCACTGAGTGCGTCTTCCGCGGTCGTCAGCCCTGACCAGCGGTCAACCTCGACCCTCCTCCGGGCAAGCGCGAGCCCCCTCGAACTTGACCGCCTACCCCCGTCTGGTGCACTCGCGGTCAACCAGCTACACTTCCTGCATCACAGCCCCGCGGCGCTGAGTCCGCCCAAGCTCCCATTCCAAGTCGGCCCGCATGACCCCCTTCGCCCTCGTGGCGGGAGGCCGACTTGGACACCCCCCTCAGCATCCGGCGCGTCGCCCTGACTGCGCTGCACAACGATCCCGCGAACGCGCGTACCCACGACCAGCGCAACCTCGAGGCCATCACGGCGAGCCTCCAGCGCTTCGGGCAAGCGGAGCCCCTCGTGGTGCACAAGGCCACCGGGCGGGTCATCGGCGGCAACGGCCGTCTCGTGGCCATGCGTGCGCTGGGCTGGAGCGAGTGCGACGTGGTCGAGGTCGACGTCGACGAGGTGACCGCGACCGCGCTCGGCATCGCCCTGAACCGCACCGCCGAGCTTGCCGACTGGGACCTCTCGACCCTCGGCGAGCTGCTCGGGACCCTACGGTCGGAAGACGCGCTCGCCGGCGTGGGTTTCGACGAGGGCGAGATCGACGAGTTGCTCGCGGAGCTCGGGCTTCAGGACGGCGCGGGCGACGGGGGAGAGGGGATCGCGGACGACCCGGTGCCTGAGCTGCCCGAGACCCCCGTGTCGCGCCTGGGCGACCTGTGGCTCCTCGGCGAGCACCGCGTTCTGTGCGGCGACGCGACGAACCCGACCGACGTCTCGCGACTGCTTGCCGGCGCCACGCCTCGACTCATGGTTGCCGACGCTCCCTACGGGGTGAGCTACGACCCCGAGTGGCGCAATCAGGCTGGCGTGTCGAGTACGAAGCGCACGGGCAAGGTGCAGAACGATGATCGCGTGGACTGGCGCGAGGCGTGGGAGCTCTTCCCGGGAGACGTCGCGTACATCTGGCACGCAGGCAAGTTCTGCGGGCCGGTCGCCGCGAGTTTGGACGCGGTGAACTTCGAGATCCGCGCGCAGTTGATCTGGGCCAAGAGCCGGTTCGCACTCAGTCGAGGCGCGTATCACTGGCAGCATGAACCGGCTTACTATTGTGTCCGTCGCGGCGCCAAGGCGCACTGGATCGGAGACCGCACGCAGTCGACGATCTGGCAGATTCCCTCGACGAACGATGGCGACGCAACGGTGCACGGCACGCAGAAGCCCGTCGAGTGCATGGCGCGTCCGATGCGGAACCACGAGGCGGCCGAGGTGTACGACTGCTTCCTCGGATCGGCGTCGAGCCTGATCGCAGCCGAGCACCTGGGGCGTCGCTGCTACGGCCTCGAGATCGATCCGCGCTATGTGGACGTCGGGATCGAACGCTGGCAGAAGCTCACGGGCAAGGACGCGGTGCAAGCCGGCAGCAACACGCCCTTCGCCACGGTGCGCAGCGAGCGTCTGCGTCAGAGCGAGGAGGCGAGCGCATGAGCCGCATCCCCGCATCTGCCTACGAGGACTATCTCGCGCTCGGCCCCAATCGCAGCTACCAGGTGTTGGCCGACCGCTTGGGCGTGTCGAAGACCGCGATCACCAACAAGGCCCGACGCGAGAACTGGCAGGAGCGCATCGCCGCGCTCGAAGAAGAGGGGCGTCGCAAAGCTGAAGCGAGGGCCCTCGACGAGATCGAGAAGGTGCGCGAACGCCACTTGAAGGAGGCGCGCTTCCTGCAGGCGCGAGCTCTACAGGCGCTGCGTGACCTTCCGCCGGAGAAGGGAGTGCGTGCCGCGAACGCGCTCGCGACCGCCTGGCGCCACGAGCTGCTGATCCTCGGCGAGCCGACCGAGCGCGCGGCCAGTGTCGAGGAGAAGATCAAGGGCGAGTACGAGCGCTGGATGGAGCCGGCGGACGACGTCGGATCCAGGAACGGACACGCGGGGAACGGTCGTGCTCGGAAGTGATGCGGCGCAGGGCCGGCTGAACAAGCAGGCCTTCTTCCGCGACCTCGGCTACGTGCCGCACGAGGGGCAGCTCGAAGTGCACTCGTCGTCGGCGTCGCGACGTGTCCTGTCATGCGGGGTTCGGTGGGGGAAGAGCGTGTGCGCGTCGATGGAAGGGCTCGCGGCCGCAATGCAGCCGTGCGAGCGCTCGATCGGCTGGGTGATCGCGCCGACCTACGATCTTGCTGACCGCGTCTTTCGGGAGATCCAGTACACGGCGGCGCAGCACCTGAAGCACCGCGTGAAGATGATGCGCGAGAGCGACCGGCGTCTCGTGCTCACGAACATGGCCGGCGGCGTGAGCGAGATTCGCGCGAAGAGCGCGGACAACCCCGTGTCGCTGCTCGGCGAGGGTCTCGACTGGGCGATCATCGACGAGGCCGCGCGCCTGAAGCCCCTCATCTGGCAGTCCCACATCGCCCAACGCTTGATCGACAAGCGCGGGTGGGCGCTCTTGATCTCGACGCCGAAGGGCAAGGGCTGGTTCTACGACATGTTTCGGCGCGGCCAGGGAGGCGACGCGGACTTCGAGAGCTGGAACGCGCCGAGCTGGCAGAACCCGCTCTTGGACAAGGCGCTCATCGACCGCGAGCGCAAGCGGCTGCCGGCGAGAGTCTTCGCGCAGGAGTTCGGCGGCGAGTTCGTCGAGGGCGCCGGCGCGGTGTTTCGCGGCGTGCGCGAGTGCGCGACGGGCGAGTTCGCAGAGCCGGTCGAAGGCGAGGAGTACTGGGGCGGGCTCGATCTCGCGAAGGTCGCCGACTACACGGTGCTCGTCATCCTCGACAAGCGGGGGCAGGTCGTGTTCGTCGACCGCTTTCACCGGCTCGACTGGTCGATGCAGGTCGCGCGGATCAAGGCAGCGGCGAAGCGATACAACGACTGCCCCGTCTTGGTGGACACGACCGGCGCCGGCGAGCCGGTGTACGAGTCGATGTGCGAGGAGGAGATCGACGTGTCGCCCTACCCGTTCACGGCGCGGTCCAAGGCGGCGCTGGTGAACGGCCTCGCGATCGCGATCGAGCAGGGGCAGATCGTGTTGCCGACGCCGGAGCTGTGGCCGGAGGGGATCGAGGAGTTGGAGGCGTTCGAGTACACGGTCACCGAACGGGGGACGACCCGGACGGAGGCGCCGGGGGGGATGCACGACGACTGCGTGATGGCGCTGGGGCTCGCGTGGATGCAGTTCGTCGAAGGGTCGCGGGTGATCGAGTTCGGGGTGTTTTCTCAGTTCTGAGATCGGCCCTGGCGGGGTCGGCAGCTGGGTGTCCGCGGATACCCTATGGAGACTTCTCGCCTCAGGAGCGGCCTGCATCGGCTGCGCCTCGACATCGGCGGGCAAGAGTCTAAGTTCGGACGGGCACCTAGTGCTGCGGAGCGGGACCGGCCTGCAGTTCGACTACTCCAAGCTAGAGCAGGCCCCTGCCCATGAACGTCCACGCGAACTGCAAGAGCCTCCAGGGACTCTCTCCCGAGACCGTCGAGTACGTTTGTCGTGAGGCAGCCAGAATCCGTGACTCGCTCCAGCAGAGCACGCTGATCGAGTCATACCTCGCCGCTGCCGCTCAGTCCTACCCTTTGCGGTCCATCCACAAGGCCGCTCTGGATTCGATCCGGGACGCGGCGAGTTCGTTCCGCGTCAGCGTTCCCTCCGCACCGTCGGCTGATGATCGAACCGAGCGGAGCGCGACGCCAGCGAGGCGACGTCGAGGGCGCCCGCGCGTCTCGACCGACGAGGCCGACTTGCGGCTGATCAACGACTGGAGGGTCTCCGGCTTGGAGAAGGCGGAATACGAGAGCGATCGAGGGCTGAAACGCGGGGACGTGCGGAGAGCCCAAGACAGAATCCGCCAGCGGCCGGGAAAGCGACGCGGAGAAACTCGGAGGAAAGCCTCGGACTAGTGCCCGCCGACGCCAACTTTGTGATTCTTCACGCGATTGTCGAGCGCACATCAAGCGTCAGCAACTCAACTTAGCGCACGGAGAAAATGAAGCCAGACGCGCGCATTTGATCCACGAGTTTTATCGGTCCGGCTTAGGGCTGAACATGGCGATCCATGTCAGCCCCGCTCCAAGCTCCCGGCCGCGATCCAGACCCCTCCCTTGCGAAGCTCGCCGAGCAGATCAAGGCTCGGCAGCGCGCGAACGTCGAGTGGTTCGAGGCGGCGGTCGAGGGACTGGACTTGCTTGGTTGCCCGTCGGAGCCTCCGTGGCAGGCTGAGCGCCCCTCATGGGCACGGGATGCGACCGAAGCCCAGCGCGTGCAGATCCGGTGCTGGCTAGCGTGGTTCTACGGGCTTGAGGACTCTCCCTATCGGCCCTCCGTGCCACTCGCCCGACCGTACTGCTTTCGCGTTGCAGCTCCGCAGGTCGAGGTCGCAGTCGACTCGACGATCGCGAGGATGACCTCGCTTCCCAAGGCGACGGCTGAGTTTCAAGACATCGCGACTTGTACGAACAGGCTCGCAGAGTGGCGCCGAGAGAAGTGCCTTGTGAGCCTTCAGGTGCACGGTGCCGAAGCGGAGGTGGTGAAGCTGGAGTGTTGGCGAAGGCCTGAATTCGTCACACTTGCGTTGTCTCGAATGCAGAACGCGCGGGGTCCCTCAACTCAGTTGACACGCGGCGTGAGAGGCAACAGCGATCTCGCCGGGCAATTCGGCGCGATCCCCATCGACCTAGACCTCGCTGACGGGATCCACGCAGAGCGCGACGACGGACTGCGCCTCCCGGAACTCCATGAGGTGGACTCATTGCTCGAGGCGTCCGGGCTTCCGTGGGGTTACCAGATGCGGAGCGCCGGCGGTCTCTACGCCTATCTCAAGCTGAGCGAGCCGGTCGTCTTCGCGGACGACCCGATCCGCGCCGTCGAGATCATCAAGGGCGCTCAACAGCGGGTGGTTGACGAAGCACGCAAGCAGGGCATCCACGTTGACCTCGCCTACACGAGCGCCACTTCGCTTTGTCGAGTCCCACACACGTACCAGTCCAAGTACCTTTGGAGGTCGTCGTCGTGATTCTGCAATGCCCTGACTTGACCTCAGGCCCTGTCGTCGATGTCGAGGACCTAGAGCCCCTTCGCGCACTTGCGAGGAGTCAGAAGACCGAGCGGAAGATCAGCGCGCATTCTCGCAGGATCGCGAGGACAGGAAAGGACGTGCCGGCGGCTCTCTCCGCTGCATTCGTCATCCAAGTGAAGCATCGGCCATACGGCCGTCTGTTCATCATCAAGGCCTGCCCATATTGCGAACGGCCGGATAAGACATCGCACATCACCGAAGGCAGTTGGGTACTCCGGTGTAAGCGAGAGTCGTGCGACGCACACGGTGGGATTCGCCACCAGGACTGGACCTCGAAGGTCGACGAGCGTCTGCGAGCCGCTCTGCGAGCGCACATCCAAGAGGACGTGCAAAGAACTCGAATGGAGGCGAACTTGCCGCTTCGTCTGCCCGGCGATCCCGATTATGTCGTTACCGACTACGAAGAGGGAAGCAGGATCATCGAGCAGGAGCTCCGGCGGTTTCACCTGGAAGGTCTCGAGGTGCGATCGACCGGCGCGAAGGCCAGCGATCGGGCGCTGTTCGTGGGGGCGGACTGCGGAACCGGGAAGACCCTTGCCGCGTCTCGATTCGCAGATCGCTACGACGCGGTCTTCTCCACTCTCCAGTACTCACTCCTGGACACGTTCATCGGCGGCAAGCCGTACCAGATCCAGGGGGTTCGAAAAGGCTGCAAGATCACCGGGCTCGGAGAAGTGGCGGCCGCTCGTGGCGTTTCGCGATCGTTCCTGTGCCATCAGGAGGGCAAGGAGTGCAAGCACCTGGCCTCGTGCTTGGCTCAGCCTCGTATCGAGTCCCGCAAGACGCCGACATGCGTGATCGCGGCTCTTCCCTCGTTGTCGTTCGGCGCCGTTGTTCGCGACGGAGAGGTTCTCACGAAGGAGGAACTCGGCGACCCCATCGCGAACAACAGACTGCTGGTTG